>JAQXRI010000146.1 GCA_029218445.1 Prevotellaceae bacterium
CAACAGGCACTTGATGTCGAAAAGGCTATTGTATCGTCTGGGATTGACAGAACCGCTGCAGCCAATGACTTGTTGTCTCTCGCCAACAAAGACTTCGATCAGAGCAGGACACCCCGAGGATGGGTTGATGGAGCAGCGCGTGAGGTAATGAACATTGCCCGAGGAACCCATCAGCGACTTAATTCCCTCCTTTCAGGACAGTCGCAGGATGCCGGCGGTGGACCGAGCTATATTACTGATCTTACCGACTGGGCTGGTAATCAAATTGGCCGATAAAGGAAAGAGCCACCCTTACATTATGGCGGCTCTCTCTCTTTTTTTTAATCGCCTTCAAAGTTGAATAATGCGCGCATCGGCGACAGCCAACGCCAGAGTTCTTCGTTTATGTGGCTTGTAACTGCGCCTCTCTTCAAGATGCCGGCACCCTGAAGAAGAGCGATCGTTTCCTTCAAATCTCTATCTATATTGAGATTAAAGGGAATACGGTCCTCACGGGGACGTCCAGGGCCCTTCTTTAATTCTGCTACGGCTTTCTCAACCTGCTTATATTCCTCTATTCGAGTTTGAATCTCAGAATATTTTTTCAATTCTTGATTGGCTGCATCAGCCATCTGTTTCCGCAGTGCTTCAATCTGTTCCTGGTGTTTCTGTTCCGTTTCGAATTTTTCCTTAGTCAACAAGCGAACAGTTTCCTCCAATTCCTTCAGTTTTCCGTCCTTTTCCGTGGTAATTCGACGCTTCTCATTATCAGCATTTTCCCGCTCTTTCTTCACGGCTTGTTGTATGTCAGCCTCGACACCTAACCACCTTTTAATTATTTCTCTAATTTTCATATTGTATATTTTTTTTTGTTATTTTGTTTTTATGCCCCATAAAACTAATATTTTTATGGGGCGTAAAATTATTTTTCCTTATTTTTCAGGATGAGATAGGCATTCAGATCCTTTGCTGGGGCAAACCGACTCCTTATATCTATGGCAGACGGCAGCGCATCGAGCATCTTTGCCGTTGCATCGTCACCGCCCTTGTCGTTGTCGAGGCATAGGTAAACCTGACCATTCGTATTCCTCAGTTCGTCGATTGCTGCATCCGCATTCACTATACTATTGAGCGTAAGGTAGTTATGTCGTATTTCGCCACAAAGCGTAGCAAAAGACAGCATATCAAAGAAGCCCTCAAAAACGACCGTAGGCGCATTTTCTATAAGGTGGTGGGTAGTTATTGTCTTCGGAGCTTTCGAGAGCTTCCTGAAGGCATTACGCAACTCGTAGCCACCATTGTCGTTTGAGTAACCCAAAGTATAAATATATGTGCCATCGTCGGGCTGCCTTGTTGAATAGTGGGCTTCTACGAGGAACCGCTTTGCTATCTCGATGTTGATGCCACGTTGGTGAAGGTAAGCGAAAAGCCCTCTTGACTGCAATGGCACAACGTCGAACCGGGAAAAGGTTTCTTTTTCTCTTCCCCCGTCATTCTCTAAAGAAGGCTGGGGAAGGGAAAAAGAAGGGTTGCGGCATTCCAATTCTTCGCATGCACTGGCAATGTCACACTTGAGGTCGAGCATTACGAGGTCTATCACACTGCCGTGGGCACCGCTTGACAAGTCATGCCAACCTTTGCCGTTCGATGTTATCGTGAGAGAGGGGTGCTTATCCTCCCTCCATGGAGCTCGCGCCAAATAGCCGCTTGCTGTTTTCCTCACTACCCTCTCGCCTAAGTAGTCGAGACAGGTGTATTTTTCCTTTATTTCTTTTATGTTCATCTTACTATTTATTTTACATTATATTGTTATTACAACGTTTATTCTGTAGGAGAAATTGAAAACATGGTTACAAATGTTGCATTTTTAATTTTGTCTCCTAACAACCTTGGAATCAGAGTATTTTCGTGTAACAATTCTTGTTACTTTCTTGTTACGTTTGTAACGTTTTAATTATGCAAAAACGTCAACAATATGTTAAACGTTACAAACGTAACAGAAACGTTACAAGATAACTCTCTGTAAATGAGCCTTGTTACTTTTGTAACGTTTGTAACGCATATTTTAAATTTTTCATTTTTATTTTTCATAATTGTCAAAACAATAATTGACGTATCGATAAAATAACTTTACATAACTATTTCCTCAAGTAATGACCTTGGGATAGTGTAGTATTTCCCAGGCCTTTGCTTGTCCACGAGTGTCACATTTCCGTTTTGATCAATAATATAATATGGATAACGACCCGTTATTTTTCTTGCTTGAAGTCCCCACTTTTTGAGGATTTCCATAATCACTGCTCGAGAACATGACACCCTTAGACTCTTGGGGATTTCAAGATCTTCTACAAGTTTATATAGCATTTTGGCATCAAAACATACTTTATCGAGATGCTTTGCTTGAACGATATCCAATAAAACCATAGCGATTTCCTTATCCAATGGAGGTGTGTTTCCGGCAACAATCTTATCCCATGCAGGAGTCCTTGTTTCTTCAGGTGAGAACCAAAGACGGTCGGTGCCATTCGTCGATATTTCACGATGTGTAAGGAAAGAGAGGAAGAAGGGAATTTCTTTTTTACATTCTTCAAGGAAATCTTCATCAGGATTGCGGTCAGTCAATTTTGGCACCTTTATTACCCAATAACGAGTGTCGTTCTTGTCTATCAGCACTGGATTAGTCTCATTATTGGAACAGAAAACGAACTTCACGAAAACTCGTTTAGAAATCCAATCTTTTCCTTTACTTTCCGACGGTGTTCGCAATGCTGTTACGAGATTCTTTATCTTTTCGTAGTCCTCACGTTTGTCGAGGACGGTTTCCTCGCAAGTTACCAGCAACTTATTCAACCAAGGTGCCGCGAACTTACTGCGTATTGTATCGGGGGTCATTTCCACAGCATTGTCGCCGAAAACCATTGAAAGAAAATTGCAAAATGTTGACTTTCCAGTTGCATTCTCAGAGCTAACAAGCAGAATTACAGGAAGTTTCTGCATCGGTTTTTTGTACAGCAAAGTAACATAGTCGTACCCCAATTCTTCTTGACTTCCAAAGATATGCGAAATAAGTCGTCGAATATGAGGGAAATCACCGCCTTCCTGCGGATGGAAAGCAAGTGGACGATATGAATTGTAATAATGATCTCCCGAAGGGGTCTCAATGTCCTCTGAATAGTTCAGGTGTTCTGGGATGGTCACCTCGTTAATATATTTAGGTGATGTCGATGTGATTATTCCTGCCACTTCCTTGCCGAAATCCTGCACGAGGGATTCTACAGTTACTCTCTCGAGGACGTTTTCACCTTCCGGGGAAATGCACCTTTTGTACCACCGATTTGCGACTCGAAGGTAGTCTTGAGATTTCTCAATTCCTATCTTCTTTATTCGTTCCTTACGCTCTTCTTTCTCTTTTCGTTCCTTCTCTTCCTGAGAATTATATTTTTCAGTATTATTATTTTTCATGTCCGAATCGATTTTGTTAAGTTTCTAAAGAAAATATTGCAAAAATTTTGTGGATTCGGAAATTCTTTGTAACTTTGCCTCGGACAGAAGAAAGTTAATGGTTTTCCCCGAAACGTCAAAGAAGTTTCCGAATCCATACCCCAGGCATTATTGCTTGGGGCTTTCTTTTTTAGGGAGGTTTGAAAATTGTTACCATAATTATATTTTTATCTGATTACACTTTTCCACATTATTGGCAATGTCTCTTAACGAGTCCTTCAGTTTTCCCAATTGCTCTTCGTCGAGGATATGACGACCGCCTACAAAGGGGCCGAGAGCGAGAACGATCCTTTGGGCAAGAACCTCACGATTATGGCGGCTTCCTGGCTGTCCGCCGATACCATAACCCGGTGTTTTCTCGCTCATTTCTATATACTCGTTGAAACTATCTTCCAGCCACTTGATGCCGGTATGCAGCCCTTTCTTCGTGGCATGCTGCGTAGCGTAGTCAAGGACTTCGTTCCACTTTTCTTTAATTTCTTTTTCCATCATAGTAGTTTCTCCTCTCTTTTCGTTACTTCTTCCACGATAGTTTTGGAAAGCATTTTAGCGTAGATTTTCTGCGTAATTTGCGTGTTGCTGTGACCACAGACTTTGCTTACTACCTCTATAGGTACACCTGCATTGAGGAGCAGTGTTGCTCCGGTGTGCCTCGCCCAGTGTGTAGTAAGATGCTTCTCGATGCCAGCAGCAACGGCCACTTCCTTCAGGTAAGAATTATATTTGACATTACTTATTATTGGCAACTTGTTATTATATTTTTCGAGAATGTCCAATGCCGGCTGGAGCATCGGAATTGTAAATCGCACCTTAGTTTTTCCTCGCCGTCCAGCATAATACTTCATACCATCATACTCTTCGATTTTCTTTATATTAAACTTTGCCAAGTCGCTGTATGACAGACAAGTATAGCACTGAAAAACGAACAGGTCACGTACACGTTCCAGCCGTTCCTCCATCGTTACCACCTGAAGCTTCTTCACCTCCTCGAGCGTAAGACATTTGTCGATGCTGTTGTCGTAATCCCCACGGTCGAGCCTTACGGTGTCATAGGGATTTATTTTTATCAATCCTTCACGTTGCGCTTCAAGGATAAATCGCTTTACAAATTTGTGGTAGTTATGAAAACGCGATGTCGCCATAATACCTTTATTTATGAGGAATTTATCGAACGCTATTATGTTTTTTTCTATAAGGTCGGAAAAAATTATAATTTTTCCGAACTCTTTCAGCGTATTAAGTACCAAATCATACCGACCTTGCGCCGTTACAGAAATGCCATGCTTTCGGTTTTCAGCTTTTTCGGCGTAATATTCGAGGAATGTCATGGCTTTTTTCTTCTTAGCAGCCAATCGTGATGGGATTGAAAAAATATCGATATTTCCTTCATCGATCATATTATATATTATTTCCCGAACTTCGGTCATTAATTTGTCCAACGTCTTGTTCAGTATGGTGGCGTCGAGTCGATTAACGACCCGACCACGATGCCACTCCCTTGGATACAAGCGAATACCTGTCGAGAGGTATTTCTGCCGGTTGTTGTATGCAATGCGCAGTTCTATGACAGCATCTTTTGTTGCAGAAGCCTTTCCATACCTATTATATATATAAGCTATTACGGGTTGGCGTATTCCTTCCATACCTATATTTTAAATTGGTTAAATAAACTATCCCTGCGGAACATTATACGTCCCTGCTTACTTTCTCCAGCCTTAATGTGGGGATAGCGATCCTTTACTGCTCGGAGATATGCAGGAGACATGCCGAGTATGCGTGCAGCTTCATCTGTATCTACATACTCAGTGTCACCTACACAGTTATTTCCCCTGAGTTTCTTCACGACTTCTTCTGCTACTTTTGCCGCCATATGCTCAGCTACGATGTTGGCAATTTCTATAAGTTCTTGCTTTTTCATACTTGTTATTGCTTATTTAATTACGGTGCAAAGAAAGTTATTTTTTATCGAACGATAGACTTTTGCACATAAAAAGTCGTATATTAACAATTTTACGACCCATAAAGTCGTAAAATTGCCTGTATAAGACTTTTACATGGATTTTTGCGACTTTTCTTCGTCATTTTCTTCTCCTGCTACCTCTATCAGATAGCGAATGTTTCCCCTGGCTTCTGCCACGTATTGCGGCAGAAAAATGTCGATTCCCGAGCCATCTGCGGCTAACATTTCGCACAGTTCCTCGAGAACTACCCCCAATTTTTCAACAGAACTCGCAAGATTTGGTATTAAAGTGCGAATTTCACTCAACGTTTTTTCCTCTAAGTTTGCTTTCATACTCTAATTTATTTATAATTTGTTTATATATACATTATCAACGTTTTTCTTGCAAGAACTTATATGTACTTTTAGAGGATGTGGATTTTATAAAAGTCTGATTGTCAGTAAGTTATGTATGTAAATCTTGATAATCAGGCACGAAAAAAGGGAGCCGAATTGGCTCCCTTGGTGTGATATTGGTGATCCGCTTGGGGCTCGAACCCAAGACCCCAACATTAAAAGTGTTGTGCTCTACCGACTGAGCTAGCGGATCTCCGTTGTTTGCTTGAGGCGTTTTGCCTAAAAGCGGTGCAAAGGTACTGCTATTTTTTCAATCTGCCAAATTATTTCGGCATTTTTTGCTATTTTACCTTCATTTTTTACTTTTCAGGCTCATTATCTTCGTTTTCCACCCCTTCTTTTGTCACGTATCTTTTATAATATGCTATAAGGAGGGTGGTGAGCGGCAGGGCTATAATAAGGCCTATGAAACCAAGAAGAGCACCCCAAACCGACAACGACAGAAGAAGAATGGCGGGATTAAGCCCCATTGCCTTGCCCATTATCTTCGGTGTCAGGATCAAGTCGGTTATTGCCTGTACCACAATGAACACTATGAGGGCGGAAAAAAGAATGACCCAAAAGTTCTGTCCGGTGTCGGCGGCCTTGAGCCCGGCAAGCAAAGCTATAGGAATAAGTCCAAAGCCATGGACGTACGGCACAAGGCTAAGAAGCCCCATGAGGATGCCAAGACCAATGGCCATGGGAAAGCCGATGATTGTAAATCCGATGCAGAAGAGTATTCCAATGCAGAGGGCTACAAGTCCCTGACCACGTATGTAGCTGTCCAACTGCTTCTCGACATCATCCATGAGCGAACGCCAGAATGAACGGTTCTTCTTAGGAAACATGCGGATGAAACCATCGGAAAGAACTTCGTAGTCGAGAAGGATGAAAAACAGATAAATCAACGTTACGAGCGACGCTATGACACTGAGTATGATGTTGGCCGTTTCGGTAATGACTGCAAAAACTTTTGGCATGGCATTGCGTATGGCCTCGCTCACCTCCTTGTTGTGGAAGAAACGTTGTATCTCGTTGCCGTTTTGGTCGAGCCACTGCCTTATGGCCATAGGGAAATTGCGGATATGAGTCGTTTCGTGCAGATATTTTGTTATCAACTCGCCCAATTTCTCAAACTGTTCTATCATTGGAGGTATAATAAGGTATATGATACCACTTATGACACCCAACACGAAGACAAGGGTGACAATGATGGACAAGGCTCGCCCGGGAACATGCAGCTTGTTTTGGACAAACAGTACTATAGGATAAAGCATGTAGGCCAAAAGCCACGCGATGAAGAACGGCAGCAACACGCTGCTCAAATAGTTGACGACAAACAATATTGCCGCAATGAGCATCACAGTGAGCATCCCGCGTACAAATTTGTCGAAGGTAATTGTCTTTTCCAACATAATGCTATTCTCTAACCCTTTATTTTCTTATAACATTCTCTGCACAGAGGCTCATATTCTTGCATCTCGCCAATCAACACGCGCTTGTCGCCGGCCACCTTGCGATGGCTGACGTAAGCAAGGGCTCCACAGCGCACACAAATGGCATGTACTTTCTGAACATCGTCGGCTATTGCACATAAGGCAGGCATAGGGCCAAAAGGAATGCCACGGAAATCCATGTCAAGCCCGGCAACAATCACCCGAACGCCTCTGTTGGCAAGTTCATTGCATACATCGACGATGCCGTTATCGAAGAACTGCGCCTCGTCAATGCCTACGACATCTATATCGGAGGACATCAGCAGAATCTGTGCCGAAGAGTCAATGGGAGTTGACATGATGGCATTGCTGTCGTGGCTGACGACCTCCTCGTCGGAGTATCTTTTGTCGATGGACGGCTTAAAAATCTCCACTTTCTGATGGGCGAACTGTGCCCTTCTCAAACGTCGAATAAGTTCCTCGGTCTTGCCCGAGAACATCGACCCGCACACCACTTCTATTCTTCCGGGACGGCGTGCCTCCCCTGTTAAGTTTTCTATCATTTGGGTACAAAATTACAAATTGGTATTAAATTATGCAAAGTTTTTGGCGTTTTTTTTCGATATATGACATTATTTCTGTACATTTGCGCATAATATGGGCACACTTTACATCATTCCGACCCCCGTGGGCAACATGGAGGACATGACATTCCGCGCTGTCAGGATTCTGAAAGAGGCTGACTTGGTGCTGGCAGAGGATACTCGAACATCGGGCATCCTGCTAAAGCATTTTGAGATTGACAACAAACTTATGTCACACCACAAGTTCAACGAACACGGCACATCGGCCGGAATAGTTGAACGACTAAAGGCAGGACAAAACATTGCGTTGATAAGCGATGCAGGCACTCCCGGCATAAGCGACCCGGGGTTTTTCCTTGCACGCGAGGCCGCTAAGGCAGGCATCGAAGTGACATGTCTGCCAGGACCTACAGCTTTTGTTCCCGCTCTTGTTATGAGCGGCTTGCCTTGCGACCGCTTCTGCTTTGAAGGATTCCTGCCTCAAAAGAAGGGCCGACAGACAAAACTGGCCACATTGGCTGAAGAGCAACGCACCATGGTGTTCTACGAATCGCCCTACCGACTACTTAAGACCCTTCAACAGTTTGCCGAATTTTTCGGAGCCGACAGGCAGGCCTGTGTATGCCGAGAGATTTCAAAGGTGCACGAAGAAGCGGTGAGAGGCACTCTGGCGGAACTGGTTGAGCATTTCACGGCAACAGAGCCACGCGGAGAAATTGTCGTTATAGTAGGGCAAAAGGAAGACGGCAAGAAAGCAAAAGGGAACAACTTCATAAAGGAATAACAAAAAAAGACAATAATATGAAGAAAGTAATGTTACTGGGCTTGTGTTTGGCCGCTATGGCGGCTTGCAAGCAAGAAAAGGCCAAGACTGATTCGGCATTGGTACAACAGCGTGACTCACTGACTCAAATCATTGCCCAAAAGGACAATGAGATAGACGACATGATGTCAACGATGAACGAGATTGAGGAAGGATTCAGGGAAATATCTGAAGCTGAAAATCGTGTAAGCATAGCCAAAGACGGAGAAGGAGCCAACAAGCAGCAGAGGATTCGCGAAAACATACAGTTCATACAACAGACGATGAAACAAAACCGCGAACTCATAAACAAGCTGCGCCAACAACTACGCGAGAGTTCGTTTAAAGGCGAACAGTTTAAGCGCGCCATTGAAAACCTGGCGCAACAACTTGAAGAGAAAGACCGCCAAATACAGCAGCTGCGTGCTGAGCTTGACGCTAAAGACATACACATATCAGAACTTGACGAGAGCATTGCAAACCTGAACACCGACGTCAGCAATCTCACAGCAGAAAGTTCAAGGAAGTCAGAAACAATAAACGCCCAAGACAAGGAGCTAAACACAGCATGGTTTGTTTTCGGAACAAAAAACGAGCTTAAAGAACAGAACATATATGTAAAAGGCAAAGTGCTTCAGTCGAACTTCAACAAAGAGTACTTCACAAAAATCGACATTCGCATCGACAAGGAAATCAAGCTCTATTCACGTTCGGCCGAAATGCTCACCGCCCACCCGTCGAACAGCTACACCCTGCAGCGCGACGCAAACAAGCAATACGTGCTGCGCATCACAAATCCACAGCTGTTTTGGAGTACAAGCAAATATCTTGTAGTACTGGTGAAGTAAAAATGAGAACATGAAAAAAAGGAACTCCCGAAAGAGTTCCTTTTTTCATGTCGGGATGACAAGACTCGAACTTGCGACCTCACGCCCCCCAGACGCGTGCGCTAACCAACTGCGCTACATCCCGAACAAATGCCTCGCCTTGCAGCTTAGCGGGTGCAAAGGTATGCATTATTTATGAAATATGCAAGTTTTTGAGCATTTTTTTTCCTTTTATTCTATTATTTGCATGTCTTTTCTTGCTTAAACCGAATAAAATGGTTACTTTTGCAGTAGGTAAACAATGTAACACATTATTATATATGCAATATATCATTACAGCACCTATAGCACTAAAAGGCGAAGTGGCTTTGCCGGCATCAAAAAGCATCAGCAACAGAGCCTTGATAATAAGTGCACTGGCAGGAAGACACCAACTGCCCGACAATCTTTCAGACTGCGACGACACCCAAGTCACGGTTTGTGCATTAAGAGACGACAACGAGGTGATTGACATTAAGGCCGCAGGCACAGCAATGCGATTCATGACCGCCTTTCTCGCCGCAACGGAAGGCGAGCACGTAATAACGGGCACTGAACGCATGAAACACCGCCCAATAGCAGTGCTTGTAGATGCGCTGCGCTTCATCGGAGCCGACATAAAATACGAAGGCGAAGAAGGCTTTCCTCCATTGCGCATTAAGGGCAAGAAGCTGCATGGGGGCGAACTGCACATCAAGGGGAACGTAAGTTCACAGTACATATCGGCCTTGCTGATGATAGGCCCTACCCTTACCGGAGGCCTGGAGCTACACCTCGAAGGTGATATAATATCACGCCCTTACATCGACTTGACACTTTGGATGATGCGCGAATATGGAGCTGACGCCGAATGGACTGACATAAACGTCATAAGCGTTAAGCCCAAACCTTACACGGAAAGGAAATACTACATCGAGAACGACTGGAGCGCAGCTTCATACTGGTATGAAATGCTGGCGCTCAACGCACATCAGGACGACGAAATGATACTGACAGGACTGAAGGACGGCAGCAAACAGGGCGACTCAATAGCCCGCTATCTGTTCAGCCTGCTTGGAGTAAAGACTACATTCATCAAGTCTGACGACGGCAGCCCGGACCGTGTACGCATAAAATATTCCGGACATTCAGTGGCGCACCTCGAATACGACTTCATCAACTGTCCCGACCTTGCACAAACATTTGTCGTGACATGTGTGGCAAAGCATATTCCATTCCACTTCACAGGACTTCAGACCCTGAAAATAAAAGAGACCGACCGCATCAACGCCCTCAAAGCCGAGATGCGCAAATTAGGATACATACTTGAGGACATCAACGACTCGGAGCTGCTGTGGGACGGAAGCATGTGCGAGCCTGCCACCGCCAATCCGTTGGACGTGGCCATCAATACCTACGAAGACCATCGTATGGCATTGGCCTTTGCCCCAATGGCTTGCGTAAGAAACTATATAAGAATAAACGACCCTCATGTCGTGACAAAGTCATATCCCAACTACTGGAACGCACTTGTAGGAGCAGGATTTGAGATAACAGAAGAATAAGCATCGGCACAACATGAACATCATCGTCATATTGATTCTGATATTGGCCGCTGGCGCAATAATTGTTGGCGGCCTTCATTTCTTCGCCTCGACAAAAGGCGAAGAAGCACCCATAGTGACTCAGCCCACTTGCGCCACATGCAACGGTGAAGACTCGCGCTGTGAACAAGAGTGCATGATGGAAGCCGCCACAAAGGACATTGAATATTATGACGACGAAGAGCTTGACCGTTTCCGAGGACGCCCTTCCGACGGCTATACCGACGAAGAGGCCGATGAATTTCGGGAAATACTCTACACGATGAAGCCGGAAGAAGCCCAAGGCTGGAACCGCAGCCTTATACTCCGGCAAATAAATGTGCCCAACCAAGTGAAGGATGAATTGGTGATACTTTTAGACGAAAGGGGGGAGAAATAAAAATACATGTTTGACATACTGAGCTATACATTCTTTCAAAATGCACTGATAGGCAGTTTGCTGGCCAGCATTATCTGCGGTTTGATGGGCACCTATATCGTCACTCGACGACTGGTGTTCATCAGCGGCGGCATCACTCATGCTTCGTTTGGAGGCGTGGGCCTTGGGGTGTATTTTGGCATCAATCCCATCATTTCAGCCATGGCTTTTGCCGTGGCCAGTGCATGCGGTGTGCAATGGATGTCGGGCAACAACAAGGTACGCGAAGACAGTGCCATCGCCTTGTTTTGGACTTTGGGCATGAGCGTAGGCATAATATGCAGTTTTCTCACGCCGGGATTTATGCCCGACCTTCCTTCGTTTCTCTTTGGCAACATTCTCACCATAGGCACAGCCGACCTGGCCTTGCTTGCCGTCCTCTCCATCATTGTCGCCATACTCTTCATACTGTTTGGCGACACGATAAAGAGCGTCGCATTTGATTCCACATTTGCCCGCACGCAAAACATTCCCGTGAAAACAGTGGAATACATAATGATGATTCTCATAGCCCTCACCATTGTGGCGACGCTGCGGCTCGTAGGCATAGTGCTGGCCATCAGCCTTTTAACCATACCGCAAATGACCGCCAACCTTTTTGTCAAGCGTTTCAGTCCCATGGCATGGCTAAGCATTGCCTTCGGAGCCGTATATTGCATATCCGGACTCGCCGTTTCCTACGCCCTCAATGTGCCTTCTGGCGCATCCATAATATTCATCTCCATTGTGGTATATGCCATAATGAGAATAATTAACAGAATGTCTGTAAGACGAACCAAATATCCACAATAAGCCGATGAGCAAAACACCGAGACTACTACCTACCCTATTGGCGTTCCTGGCCATTATGCCATTGCTGATGTCATGTTCAACGCAGAAGAACACATCGGCAAGCCGGTGGTGGCACTCGTTCAATGCACGCTACAACACCTACTTCAACGGCAGCCAGGCATTCATAGAGGGCTCGCAGGAAAAGGAAAGCGGATTTCACGACAACTTCACCGAACAACTGCCACTTTACGCCGCAGGAACAAAGACAGGCAAGGACATTGGCAAACAAAAATTCGACCGAGCAATAGAGAAAGCCGAGAAGGCAATAAAAAGGCACAGCATAAAACGTCGTCCACAATGGACCAAACAAAGACGGAAGACGGAGCACGACATAGAATGGCTTGGCCGCAAAGAGTACAATCCCTTCATTTGGAAAGCATGGCTGATGCTTGGCAAGTCGCAATTCCAAAAAGGAGAATTTGAAGAGGCAGCCGCCACATTCTCATATATGACACGCCTCTACGCCACACAACCGGCCATAAACGGAATATCACGGGCATGGTTGGCAAAAAGCTATTCAGAGTTAGGGTGGCTGTATGACGCAGAAGACGTAATAACGAAAATGAAGCGCGACTCAATGCACTATAGGGCCGTGGCCGACTGGGACTATGCCTACTGCGACTATTATCTGCACTCAGGACAACGACGTGAGGCGATAAAATACCTAAAGAGAGTGATAGGCCACGAACGCAGACGCATATTACGGGCAAGGCAATATTACATTTTAGGACAACTGTATGCCGCCGAAGGTGAACGCGACGCAGCCTACAAAGCCTTCAGGAAAGTAATACGGATGAGCCCGCCTTACGAGCTGTCGTTCAATGCCCGAATAGCCCAAACGGAAGTAATGGCCAAGGGTCAATCGAAAAAAACTATTGGCAAACTGAAGCGCATGGCTTCATCCGACAACAATAAAGACTATCAAGAACAGATATACTACGCCATAGGCAACATACACTTGATGAACGGCGACACCCTGAAAGCCATCTCTGCTTACGAGGAAGGAAACAAAAAAGCCACAAGGTCGGGCATAGAGAAAGGTGTGTTGCTGCTTACATTAGGCACCATATACTGGCAACGTCAAAACTACATAGAGGCACAACGATGCTACGGCGAAGCCATAGGCCTGCTCGACAAAGACAGGCCCGACTACAACGAGCTGTCAATACGTTCAAAGCAACTTGACGAATTGGTGCCACACCTTTCAGAAATACATCTTCAAGACTCGCTGCGATACCTTGCCTCTGCATCAGAAGAAGAGCGCAACGCCGCCATTGACCGACAAATTGAAATGCTGAAAAGAAAGGAGAAGGAAGAACGTGACGCACAACAGGAAAAAGAAGCTGAAAAGCGACAAAGCATGTCAGTCCAGGACAACAGACAGCAACAAAACAAGAACGTTCAGAACACGACAAACGACAAGACATCGGCCACATGGTATTTCTACAATCCAATGGCTGTAAGCCAAGGCAAAGCCGCATTTGAAAGGCTCTGGGGACGAAGGGAAAACATCGACGACTGGCGACGCAGCAACCAAACAGTGGTGAAACTCGGGAATGACGCACAGGAAGAGGCAAACGACTCCATCACTACAGAAGGCGAGCTACAGGACAATGACATTGAAAAAACCAACGACAGCGGGCAGGAAAAGGTTGACGATGCAAGCGACCCTCACAAGCGCGCCTACTACTTGGCCAACATTCCTCTGACAGAAGAACAAATGAAAGCCTCCGACGCCAAGTTGGAAGAGGCTCTGCTTAACGCAGGCATCATACTGAAAGACAAACTTGACGCCGTAGGCGAGAGCAGGAAACGACTCGAACGTCTGCTTGCCGACTTTGGCAACTATGAGCGCAACGACGAGACATGCTACCACCTATTTCTCGTGTACTCACGACTCGGACTTGAGCAACAAGCCAATGCCATGATTGACAGGCTAAAGAGTAATCACCCTGAAAGCCAGTACACTACATTGCTGTCCAACCCGCATTATCTTGAAGACGCCCGTTGGGGCGAACATATAGAGGACTCCATATACACGGCAACCTACGAAGCCTTCAAGCAAGGGAAAAACGACATAGTAAAAGCCAATGCAAAAATATCAGACGAGAGGTTTGAGCAAGGCTATAACCGCGCCCGATTTCTGCTGATAAGCGCATTGACCATGCTCAACGAAGGCGAAGCCGACGAATGCGTGAGACGAATGACTGAAATCGTTGAAAAGCATCCTACATCGGAAGTGGCCGAAATGGCAGGCATGATAGTCAAAGGCGTGCAGCAGGGAAAGAAGCTGCAAGGTGGAGGATTCGGCATGGGCGACGTATGGTCAAGGCGCTCGACAGAAGCTGCAAAAGACACTACCGTGGCCGACACTCTCAGCAGGGACCTCAACATAGAGCATGTGGTTATGCTTGCATTCCGCACTGACTCCATCGACACCAACCAAACCCTTTATGAACTGGCTAAATACAACTTCACCAACTATCTTGTCAGAAACTTCGAGATTGTAGTGGAAGGAGCCGAGGGACTTACCCGAATGACCATCAGCGGCTTTGCAAACTATGACGAAGCCATACAATACAGGCAACAGCTCATAAAGGACTTCATGCCAATGCTGAAAAACAGGTCGGTAGTAAGACTCTATGTAGTGAGCGAGCAGAACCTCAAGCTGCTTGGTTCGTCGTTCAGTTTCGACGACTACGAAAAATTCTACAACGACAACCTCGCACCAGTGAAGACGTCAGACCAGCCATTGCTGACCGAACCCGCTGAAGTTGTCAGGAAAGAGAATGCTGACGAAGACGACACCGACGAGGACAACCCTGACGACGAGCAGGAAGACAATGGCGACGACGACAATATGTTTGACTTTGAAGAAGATTTTTACAGATGAGAAACGGACTTTTACTATGGGCCGACGACGAGATAGAGCTACTGAAGGCCCACGTCATTTTCCTTCAGAAGAAGGGCTACGAAGTGGTCACCGTAAGCAATGGCCACGATGCCATAACCCAATGTCTGGAGCGCACCTTCGACCTTGTGCTCCTCGACGAGATGATGCCCGGCCTTTCAGGCCTTGAAACACTTCAGCGCATAAAGGAGGTACAGCCTGCCGTTCCCATTGTCATGGTTACGAAGAGCGAGGAAGAAGACATTATGAACCAAGCCATAGGAAAGAAAATTGCCGACTACCTGATAAAGCCGGTCAACCCCAACCAGATACTCCTCTCGCTGAAGAAGAACATACACCATAAGGAGCTGGTAGCCGAAATGACACAAATGGACTATCAGCAGAGTTTTCAGCAGATAGCCATGCAGATATGCGACTGCAGGACATGGAAAGACTGGACCGAGATTTACAAGAAACTCGTGCATTGGGAGTTGGAACTCTCGCAACTGCCCACCCACGACTCTCCGCTGCTCGACATGCTTGTGATGCAAAAGGAAGAGGCCAACAACGGCTTTGCAAAATACATCAAGAAAAACTACGAGACGTGGATGGACGAGATAGCCATGCCCGGACAACGCAGCGAAAGCCGCCCTCTACTCAGCCCAGAGGTTATGAAGACGGCTGTGTTTCCTGCCTTGGATGCCGGCGAAAAAGTGTTCCTCGTCGTATTCGACAATTTCCGATACGATCAATGGCGTATGCTTGCCAACGAGATAAGCGACCTTTTCGACATCGACGAACAACTCTACTTCAGCATTCTCCCCACCGCAACGCAGTATGCACGCAACGCCATTTTCAGTGGCCTCATGCCCGACCGCATCTCAAAAATGTTTCCCGACCTTTGGGTTGACGAAGACGAAGAGGAAGGCAAGAACCTCAACGAAGAACCTCTAATAAAGACCCAAATAGAACGCTATCGCCGGAAAGACACATTCACCTACACCAAGGTGAACGACTCGGCCGCCGCCGAAAAGCTGATAAGCAAGTTCAACGAATTTAAAGGCAAAGACCTGAATGTGGTTGTGTTCAACTTTATCGACATGCTGAGCCATGCCCGCACCGAGTCGAAAATGGTACGCGAACTGGCAAACGACGAAAAAGCCTATCGGAGCATCACCATGAGCTGGTTTCGCCACTCCACCGTATATGACTTCTTCAAGCAGCTGGCCGACAGCGACTTCCGCATAGTAATAACCACCGACCACGGCTCAATAAGGGTTTCCAACCCTGTAAAGATAGTTGGAGAGAAAAGCACCAACACCAACCTGCGCTACAAGCTGGGACGCAACTTGGGCTACAGCTCAAACGACATTTATGTGGTGAAGTCACCACAACGCATCCACCTACCTCAGCCAAACGTCAGCACGAGCTATGTGTTTGCTCAAGGCAATCAGTTCTTTGCCTATCCCAACAACTACAACTATTACGTTCAGTACTACAAAAACACCTTCCAGCACGGAGGCATATCCATGGAGGAAATAATAGTGCCATTAGTGTCAATGAAAAAAAGAAAATAAAAACAATACAATATGGAGATAAGAATAGACAACATCGAAACTATCAGTGAAGCTGCAAAAGAGTTTGTGGCCAACATTGGCGAAAGCACCGTTTTCGCCTTCTACGGTAAGATGGGTGCCGGCAAGACGACATTCGTCAAGGCTGTTTGTGAAGAGCTTGGAGTGGAAGATGTCATAACATCGCCTACATTCGCCATTGTCAACGAATACCGCTCGGCCACAACCGACGAACTAATCTACCACTTCGACTTTTACCGCATAAAGAAAATAGACGAAGTGTATGACATGGGCTATGAGGACTATTTCTACAGCGGTGCCCTCTGCTTCATCGAATGGCCCGAACTGATAGAAGACCTCCTGCCTGAAGATGCCGTAAAGGTCAACATTGAAGAGAACGCCGACGGCAGCAGAACAGTGAAGTCAGGAAAGTAAAAGCAGGACTGCCCATTGGCCTTGTGCCAATAGAGCAGTCCTGTTTCTCTTTCTTTGTTAATGCTTCTTTTTTACAGAAGAGCCTTGAACTTGTCTTCAATCTTCGACTTTGAAGCAGCACCTACCAGCTTGTCAACAACCTGGCCACCCTTGAAGAAGAGGATAGTAGGAATGTTGCGAATGCCATATTCACCGGCAATGTCGTCACACTCTTCAACGTCACACTTGCCTACATTAATTTTGCCATCATACTCCTTAGCCAATTCCTCAACTATAGGAGCTATCATACGGCAAGGTCCGCACCATGTGGCCCAGAAGTCAACAACCAATGGCAGTTCACCATTCTTTAAAGTCTCAAAGTTACTTGATGTGATTTTTGTTTCCATTTTTTTATGTTTTTAATGTTATTAAATATGTGTGTTCTTTATTATTGTCCGTCACAAAGCGACTTGGCCTGACATCAATAGTTCATGTCGTTCTAATTGATTTTATACTCCAGCCCGTCCTGCTTCTCAATATAGTTGATCAGTCGGCTTCTGATATCCACCGTCCGCGTACGGCTCTTGAGCAGCACGTGCTTCTTGCCTTGCGAGTCACGCAGCTGAAAGAACAGTTGGGTTCGCCCGGGATATTCGGCAATCAGCTCGTTAAGTTCCTCCACCATCTGCCCGTTGAGTTTGTCGGTGTTGATTGATATGGTGAGCTTGGTCAGTGTCTGGTCCTTCACCGTCTGCATATATTTCACGTCGGTCACCTTCAGGTCGTAAAGGTTGCTGTCGCGGAAACGCTGTTTCAGCTCTGCCGTAATATACACAGCCGCCCCTTCCTGAAACATGCCTGCCCTCTGCCCCCAGTCTTCGCCAAACAACGCCAGTACACCACTGCCATAGAAGTCCTCGATGGTAACAAAACCGCACGGTTTTCCTGTCTTGGTATATTTCTGTCTCACGCCCGTCACGATTCCGCCTATCACTATCTGCTCGCGCTCGACAAGCTTCTGCGTGTCGTCAATCTCAGAACACGGAGTGTTGCAAAGATTGTCGAGAATGACTTTGTATTCGTCGAGCGGATGCGCCGAAAGATATATTCCCACGAGGTCGCGTTCCTTGTTCAGTCTTTCAATGTCGCTCCATGGCTCGCCTTTCAATATTGCCGGCGTAGCTATCTCCACCGAGTTTTCGTCGCCAAACAATGAGTTGCGCATCTGCGACATCTCTGCCTGATAAAGCTGTCCGTATCTCATCAGAGTGTCTATGAACGTCTCGCCCTTGTTGTTCTTGGCAAAAAAGTCTTCGCGCTTCATTTCGCCAAAGCTGTCGAATCCACCGCTCAAGACAAGCGACTCTATACACTTCCTGTTGCAGTTTGAAAGGTTCACACGCTGTATGAAGTCAAATATGTTCTTATAGGGTCCGTTCTTTTCACGTTCATTAATTATTGATTCGGCAGCCGCGCCTCCCACACCTTTTATGGCACTGATGCCAAAGCGTATCTCGCCCTTGTGGTTTGCGCTGAACTTCTCCCAACTTTCGTTTACGTCAGGACCCAACGTCGGAATGCTCATGGCCCTGCATTCGTCCATGAGTTTCGTTATTTCTGTTATATTGTCAAGGTTTCGGCTCATCACGGCAGCCATATACTCGGCCGGATAGTGGGCCTTGAGATATGCTGTCTGATATGAAACCCACGAATAGCATGTGGCATGGCTCTTGTTGAAGGCATAGGAGGCAAACTTCTCCCAGTCGCCCCATATTTTCTCAAGCACCTTGGGGTCGTGGCCGTTTTTCTGTCCACCTTCTATAAACTTAGGCTTCATGGCATCAACAATGGCCTTTTTCTTCTTTCCCATGGCCTTGCGCAGAGCGTCGCTCTCGCCACGGGTAAAGTCGGCCAACTGTCTTGACAGCAACATCACCTGCTCCTGATATACCGTGATACCGTAAGTGTCCTTCAGATATTTCTCCATGCAAGGGATGTCGTACTTTATCTCTTCACGTCCGTTCTTTCGAGCGATGAACGATGGTATATAGTCCATTGGTCCCGGGCGATAGAGGGCATTCATGGCTATGAGGTCTTCAAACACTGTGGGATGAAGTTCACGCAAATACTTCTGCATACCTGGCGACTCAAACTGGAACGTACCAATGGTGCGTCCTTCGCAATAAAGCTGGTAAGTCAGTTCATCGTCGATGGGAATGGTGTCGAGATCCACCGTCTTTCCTGTTGTCAGTCGTATGTTTTCCACTGCCTCCTTCATTATCGAAAGAGTCTTCAGGCCGAGGAAGTCCATCTTGATGAGTCCCGTCGATTCTATCACATGGCCGTCGTATTGAGTACAACGCAACTTGTGACCTGGGTCGGCCTTGTCTTCAGCCACCGACACCGGCACCCAGTCGCTTATCTTGTCGCGGCAGATGATGAAACCGCAGGCATGTATGCCTGTTCCGCGCACAGTACCCTCCAGCATCTTGGCATACTCCATGGTGTTGTGTAGCTTTGGGTCGGGACTTGCCTCAGCGTCGCGCAGTTCGGGGATGCACTTGATGGCGTTGCCTAAATTCATCTTCAGTCCGTCGGGCAATTTGTCGGGAATGAGCTTGCACAGCCAGTTGGCTTTGTCCAACGGCAGTTTCTCCACTCTGGCCACATCCTTTATTGAGTTTTTGGTGGCCATCGTCGAGTAGGTTATGATGTGGGCACAGTTTTCGTGTCCATACTTGTCTTCCACCCATTCCAACACTCTTCCACGTCCATCGTCGTCAAAGTCGGTATCGATATCGGGCAGTGATATACGGTCGGGATTTAGGAAACGCTCAAACAGCAGGTCGTACTTTATCGGGTCTATCTTCGTGATGCCAAGGCAATAGGCCACAACCGACCCGGCCGCCGAGCCACGTCCCGGACCAACCATCACTCCCAGTTCGTCGCGCGCCGAGTTGATGAAGTCCTGCACAATAAGGAAGTAACCAGGAAATCCCATGGTCTTCATAATGTGCAGCTCAAAGCGTATTCGGTCGTCAACTTCCTTCGACAGCGGCAACGAATACAGTTTGCTCGCACCCTTATAGGCGAGTTTTGCCAAATAGTCGGCCTCAAACTTTATTCTATATAGCTTGTCAAAGCCTCCCAGCTTGGCAATCTTTTTCTCGCCTTCCTCACGCGGCAGTTGGTTTTCGCCGTTTTCATCGCTTGTAAACTCCTTAAACAAGTCTTCTTCGCTAAACTTCTGCCTCCACTGTTCCTCCGTTCCAAATTCTTCGGGAATGGGGAAGAAAGGCATGATAGGCGGATTCTCAATGTCATAGAACTCCACCTTGTCGAGCACCTCAAGGGTGTTCGACAAAGCCTCTGGTATGTCAGCAAACACTTCGTTCATCTCCTCGCGCGTCTTAAACCACTCCTGCTTGGAATACAACATTCGTGAGGGGTCGTCAAGGTCCTTGCCGGTAGATAGGCACAGCAAGTGGTCGTGTGCCTCGGCATTTTCCTGGTTGACGAAATGTGCGTCGTTAGAGCATATCAGCTTTATGCCATATTCCCTTGCCAGCTCAACAAGCACTTTGTTGGCCTTCTGCTGCAGCGGGAACGTTTCGCGGTTGGCCCTTATCGTGGGGTCCTTCACCTCGTGGCGCTGCAACTCCAGGTAATAGTCATCACCAAACAGCTGTTTATACCATCGAGCAGCCTCCCGTGCTCCCTCCAGGTCTCCGGCAAGCACCTTTGCAGGCACTTCACCTGCGATACAGGCCGAACAGACAATCAGGTCTTCATGGTATTTCTCCAGGTCTTCCCTGTCGGTACGCGGACGTCCGTAGAATCCGTCAACCCAAGCATTGCTCACCAGTTTGATCAGATTCTTGTATCCATGATAGTTCTTGGCCAGCACGATCAAGTGATAGCCACCGCGGTCTCCACGGTCCTTGTTCTTGTCGGCCTTGGTCCTTCTTGCCACATACATTTCACATCCGAAAATGGGTTTGAACGGCTCAAGTCCTTCCTTCTTCCTGCCTTTGTTCACATCTGAACAATAGTCAAAGAATTCCTTGATGCCAAACATGTCTCCATGGTCGGTCACAGCCATCACTTTCATCCCGGTGGCAATGGCCTTGTCAACCAGTTTGGAAATCTTCGATTGACCGTCCAGGATGGAATAGTATGTATGTACATGTAGGTGAACGAAATCCTGCATATTTTATCTCGTTTTTTGCATTTTGAGGTGTAAAGTTACGCCAAAAGGCTGAAACAACCAAAAGAATCGGACAAAATGTTTGTCAGATACGCAAAAAAGGCGTACCTTTGCAGCGAAAATCAAAACAATCAAGAATAACCCATGGGAGAAAGAATTAGAAAACTGAAGAAGATACGTATCCATCATGAAGGCACAAACACGTTGGTATATAGTCTGGTGACCATCCTGGCCATCGCATACCTGCTGTGGGAATGGTGTCCGAACAAATGGCCGTTGTGTGTATTTCTGGGAATCACGCTGACCGCGTGGTTCATTGTCCTCAATTTCTACCGCTGCCCCATCCGCTATTTCAACAAAGAGACGGAGCGCGTGGTGGTAGCCCCTGCCGATGGCAAGGTTGTAGTGATTGAGGAGGTTGAGGAGAATACCTATTTTCATGAGCGCCGACTCATGGTGTCAATTTTCATGAGCCTCTTCAATGTGCATGCCAACTGGTTTCCCGTCGATGGCAAAGTGACGTTCGTCGAGCATAAGGACGGTAATTTCCACAAGGCTTGGCTTCCCAAGGCCAGCGAGGAGAACGAGCGTGCCGACGTGATGATTGAGACTCCGGAAGGCCACCGGGTGCTCTGTCGCCAGATTGCAGGTGCTATGGCACGCCGTATCGTCACCTATGCCAAG
>JAQXRI010000147.1 GCA_029218445.1 Prevotellaceae bacterium
TTGTTCCTGCAACGACGAAAGAGAAAACCACGATAGAGATTGTGACGGAAGACGGAAAGAAAAAATTTAAGAGGGTAACCACATACTACTACGTTCCTATTCCTCCCCACTACGACATACCGAGAATACGCAAGGCAGAAGCCCAGGAAGCCGTGGTGAAGGACGTGAAAGACCCTTACCTCTTAGGGCGCGTCAGGGTGATGTTCCTCTGGCAGGCAGAGCCAGACACCCAGGAAATAAAGACCATCCTCAATGGCAAGCCGGAAACCAAGACGAAGACCAACTACTCGCCGTGGCTTAGAATCACCGTGCCTTACGTCGGTGGCAAAAGCGGCGGAATGAACATGATGCCTGAACTTGGCGACCACCTGATGGTGAACTTCGTGGGCGGCAACGTGGATATGCCTTACATAGAGGGATTTATGGCTACACGCACCACTATGCCCGCCATGGGTGCAGGCTTGATAAAAAACAAGTTAGGTCCATCGTTCCAACGCAAGGTGATAGCCTCGTCGAAGGGTCATGCAATCACATTCACCGACATTACCGACAGGTCGTCGATACTCAACATATTGTGTCCGCCCTTGGCAGGAGTGCTCAACATGGTTGAGGGCTTCGGCAAACAGGTCGCCAGTTGGACAAATCCACTTCCCATTGACGAGAGCTGGGCTCCCTTCAGTGGCGGTATAACACTCCGTGACCCTAACGGCGTGTATGAGCTTGACCTCTCGGCAAAGACCCGATCCATCAACGTCAGCAGCCCGTTTGGCAACGTGAATATCTCTGCGTTTACGGGCATCACTATCGATGCTCCCAACGGCGACGTGAAGATACGCGGCAAGAATGTGTCGATAGAGGCAGGAAACAACGTCACCATCACTTCCGGCTCTAACATCAGGAACACCGGTTTCAATAAAGAAATTGCCAAGGCAACCGCTATCAGCAGCATTGGCACCATGGCAATAAATGTGGCGAAGAAGGCAATAACAGCATATTTGCCATGGGCAAAGGAAGTGACGAAACTCACCGACTTGGCTTTCCTGCGCAGCTCGTGGGAGGTAATGGTGCGCCCTGTGGAAGGCACATTGCGACTCGCATCAAAGCGCAACGTCATCGTAACAGCAGGAAAAGGCAAGGTGGCTATTCCAAGAGACACCATGTCAACGGCACTCATTAAGAATGAAAAGGGCGATTATGTGCCATATAACTCATTGCCACCATTCGTTAACATATTCAAGGTTGCAGCAAATGCGCATATTGAGGAGTATGATAAATTCATACAGCGTTTAATAGCAATCCAAAGCTTGGTAGTCAAAATAAGCGACATCGCTAAGAACATCGCAGGATACATGAACGATGCAGGTATTGCCGAATACCAGCCAAACAATGCAGATGATTGTAAAGAGAGGATAAGTGAATTGATAGCAAACAATTCCAAGGCAAAAAAATGGAATGAGATTAGCAATAATCCCGTTCCAGTCCTAAATGCCAATGCCGCCAATGGTAATGAGAATGTAGAAAATGAAGAAGCAAAAGCCAAATACGAGAAATTAGTACAGATTTATAACAAGGCCTTATCTTCATATAATCGGCTATTAGATTCTACAAAAGAAAAATACGTGTATAAAATGAGACTCGTAATTAATGAAAACACTGATAATAATACTATTACCAATGGATTTGTTGACTCTTTGTGGGATAGTGACAAGATGTTTGGTTTTGACCTAAAAATCCACAATGCTGCAGTATTGACTATCACCCCTAAGGATATGACCCTTAATATAGTGAAAGTCAAAAGAAAATTCACTGTCAGAAAGATGCTGTTCAATCTTTTGTCAAAGGGTGCAAGACAATACTTTACATTCTCACTTCCATACGACTTCGATGAGGAATATATATCAAACTATGTTTGGAATCAATGGATTAAAACCGTTAAATTAAAAACGCCTATGGAGAAAATGGCTGGTGTAGTTAGCCCTATTGGAGGATTGATCGATCAGTTGACATTAGGAACTACGAACTTTGCGCAATATGGATTCAATGACAATGCGTTTGTGAATAGCAAACTCATGAAAACATTCAATACTGAAGGAAAAGCTGGTCCGTTCTCAATGTGGGGAACTGCAACGAAGGGACAAATATTGGTTTCAAACAGCGACAAGCATACCGTGATGCTGAATGATGAATCAGATAATTGGACTTTTGACGTGACAAGCCAGAAAGAAACGCCAAATATCAAGGCAGCGTTAAGAAAATTCTAATAATACAATAAAGAATAGAGACATGAACATCATAGCCCACTTGCAATTCGGCGACAAAGTGACAGGAATCTACAACAAGGAATACCTTGTGACAAGATACCAAACACACATTGAACGGAGCCACAACTCATTTCACCCCGACTCGCTGCCACGGTGCGACAGTATGGAGGTGACGGTGATAGCACTGGGGAAGGAGGACCTTGAGCTACACGAATGGTATTTCAACAACGAATACCGCAGTGGACGCGTCGTGTTTGAACTGATGGAACTCTACACCTCGGGCGACAACATGTCGGAGCACGTCATCACATTCGACGACGCACAATGCTTCGGCATAGAGGAGAACTACGACATTGGCGTAAACAGCCTACGCACACTGACACTGAGAATAGGCATGGCAAACTTCGCTGTTGACGACACGGAATTTTGCGACACAGTAAATCATTAAACCGACGTGAATTATGCAAAACTACTCAAACAACATAAAGGTGGCACTCTTTGCCGACAACGTGCTCGA
>JAQXRI010000148.1 GCA_029218445.1 Prevotellaceae bacterium
CGAAATGTCTTTCGAGGAACTAAAGCGACGTACAACCTTCGTCGCACTAAACGATTTTGCAAAACAAAACATAGCTATAGCATTCCGTCGCCGACTGAATGCCATGAAACAACAAACGACATAAGCGCCACAAAACAAAAAAGCATATGGCACGAATAAGAATATACGAATACCCCGGCGAGCTGCTTTGGCACAGCAGGGAACACAACTGGTATCTCGACAACGACCCCAGCGGGATAAACCTTGCTCTGACGGAAAAGCTGTATGTAGTGAAACAGATGTTTCCTGAGGAGATTGACGAATACAGCACGTTTCTGGATGAAGCTTATCGGCTGACCGTGGCCGTGGCTTGCACCTATAGAATAAAGTTCAGCAACGCCTTTGACGTGCTGCGCATTAACTACAACACCTACTCTTCGCTGCTGGGGTGCGCCATACTGCAAAATTATAATAATGCGTCGGAATTTGCCGATATTATAGACAAGCTGATGACCAATGCTAAAAATGTATTGGAAGACGATCGGTTTATGCAATTATATTATTATAATCACTCTTTTGAGTCAAAAATGCAAGACATAATCAAAAGCGTCAGAACCAAGGGAGCAATAGACAGAATACTCCCACAACCCGAAGACCCCGAAAAGCTTGGCAGACCTACGTTAGATTGGCTTGAAGAGCGCATACGAACGGACGAGGACGTAGAGGACACGATACAACTGTACCAAACAGCAGATGAACGGAGAAGAATGTATGAGCTGTTGAGGCGACTGCTTAAAGACAATAAAGACTGCAAAATAAACTGGGACAAAATGTCAGGTATCTACTCCACACAAACCAAAAGTTCGCTGTTCGGCATAAAGTTTGGCCAGGCGAAAACCATAGACAGCGAAAAGGAGGAGATGAAGAAAAAGATAAAGGAACTACAGCTGCAGCTCGACGAGGCAAACAAGAGGATTAGCGAAATGGACGAATTGAGAAAGTGGCTGACACGGGAGGTGGCAAAGGCAAAGAATGAAACCAACAGGGTGAAAAAGGAAAGCGAAAAAATAAAGGAAAGCGAACAAGACAAGGACATAGAAATAGAAAGGCTGAAAGACGAAATAGAAAGGCTGAAAGGAGTCGTGCTGGACGCATTGGCAGGCAACGAGACAACGCTGAACGACAAAATCGACGCCACCCATCGCGGCGGCACAATAAACATATTCGTCAAAGACAGCAACCCCATAGTGAACAACAACGCCACCTTCAACGCCGAGGTGAACAACCGGTAAGGCCGGCGTCCCGCCCACACGTATGGACCATTCGGCTAACGCACTTTAAACAACGACAAATAAACAAAAACAATATGGAACTAAGCAACGAAGAAAAACTGGAACTGCTCGAAAGGCTGATGGGCAAGGGCGCAATGCCGGCCAACATCAACTTAGGCAACATGGTGACCAACAACTACGAGCAGGGAAGCAACCCGGTGGTGAACAACAACCCCGTGTTCAACGCGCCCGTCACCTTCTACGCCGGAAAGAAAAACTCGCTCTCGCCTTCACAGCAGAAGGTGAAAAGCGCCATCGAACAGCTGCTGCACGAGGGTGTGCTGAAAGACGGAATACAGTGGTGGGCAATATACAGGGTGCTGAGCGATAAATGCAACTACACCACCAACAAAAAAGACTTCGCCGCACTGATGAACAACATGGAAATAGACCAGGGCAAGGCACCATGCGAATACAACAACTGGCGCAACTTCACCCCCAGCCACCTCCAGGCAAGCGTAGATACATGGGCCGACATGCCCAAGGAATCGCTCGGCGAGGCAGAGAAAAGACAAGTGGCGGTGGGCATAAGACTGATGGAACTGCTGGAGCAACAATAGCACGACAATAGCAACAATAGCAATTACAATCGCAATCGACGGAAACGTTCGGTTGCGGTTTTTTTTTGCCCTAACTTTGCCTGCAGAAACGGGAATAGTCCCGCTGAAAACAAAAAAACAATTAAGCATTATGGAAACAATCAAGACCAACAGCGACATCATGGCAGTAAGCTATCGCGCTCGTGTAACACTCCTGTCGAACGGCGACATCGTAATCAACCCGGTGAAGGAAGGCTCACGCGGCCCACGCGTAAAGTCAACCTTGCTGAAGACTCCCCACGGCAAACTTCAGAAGACGGCCAAGAGCTATTACGCAGTGTTCCGCCTGCCTGTGGCCGACGGCATTACCGAGGCGCGGGAAAACCTCACTGCCGAAGTGTGCGACATGATTAAATATTTCTGGGACAACGAGAAACGACCATGAAGCTCACTCAACACTTTAGCCTCGCAGAGTTTACACGCTCTGCGACGGCTGCCCAAAAGGGCATCGACAACGTGCCTTCGGCCACTGCCATAGGCAACATGCGCCACCTGTGTGAACGAGTGCTCGAACCGCTGCGGGACCACGTGGGCCACCCCATAACCATAACCTCCGGCTACCGCTCGCAAAGGCTCAACAAGGCAGTGGGCGGCGTGGACAACTCGCAGCACATGGCCGGCGAAGCTGCCGACCTCGCCATCTCAAGCCTTCGACAAGGAAGGGAGTGGATGGAGTGGATAATGGACAACTGCGAGTTTGACCAGCTGATACTCGAGAAAGCAGGCTCGGCCATTTGGCTGCACGTGTCGTGCAAGAGAAACAGGAACGAGGTATTCAGCACAGTGAAGTGAACACTACTGCACTAAACAACAATCCCAATTTACTCTTTTCATTATGAACAACAACATCACCACCCCCAACAACGCAGCCACCCCGGCAGCCAAAAAGGCTCCGCAGCTGCCTTCCATGCGGCAGTTGCCGCTGATAATGCGCATAATAATGGCCATCACGCCGCCACAGCTGCGCATAGCCATGTGGCACTCGATGTGCGTGGCACTGTGCTGCCTGGCCACACGAGTGAGGTTTCACTACACCTACGACACCTTCCCCCACGCCCTGCTGCTGAAATGCCTCGTCGAGGCCGAACAGTCGGGAGGAAAGTCGTTTGCACGAACCATGATAGACGGCATGCTGATGAAACCGCTGAAGGACCGCGACGACGACCAACGCCGCAAGGAGCAGGACTACCGCGAACTGAAGCAGCGCACGGGCAAAAACGAAACACTGCCCGCAGCACCCAAGACCACCATTCGCACCTGCCCCATAGCCATATCGATAGCCATGCTGGTGAAAAGGGCCGACGCTCCGCAACGCTACTTCGGCACGCCGCTCACGCTGTGGAGCTTTACCGAAGAGATGGCCACCGTGGTAGAGTCGAACCGCAGGGCCTTTGCCAACATCAGAAGCATCGAGCGCACAAGCTACGACCTGGGCAGCACCTACGGCAACGACTACCTCTCGGACCAAGCCTACTCGGCCACGGTTGACATCATGCAGTGCTCGCTCTACCTTGGCACGCCCAACGCCATCGACGCCTATGCCGACAACAGCTTCATTGAGGGCGGCGGCGTGACGCGCACCATATTCGTGAAGCTGCCAGGAAGCCTTGGCGACGAGGCGCCCGAATTTAAGCACATGAGCAACGACGACCGCAAGGCCATCGACGACATGCTGAAGCTGATGGACGACGACGTGTATGCCACCGACGGCACCATACAGCCCGAACACTACATCAACATGCGATGGCTGGACAAGACGGTGCGCCGATGGTGTGACGAGCAGCGCAACAAGGTGCTCATGAACGGAAGCCTTGCCCACGACACGTTCTACAAGCGCTCGTCGGTGTCGGCCTTCCGCGAAGCCGCCCTCTGCGCCTACCTCTACAGTCTTGAAGGCGTGGCGCAGGCCGACATCGAGCGCCGCTGCCGTCAGATTTACCTCTACGCCGCCGAAAACATTCTCGACTCGATGCTGTCGAAATGGGGCAAGCGGTTTGAAGACCTCTCGCGCAAGCGTATGAACCCGGAGAGCCAAACGCGAGTGTCGGTGTTCGACAAGCTCGACAACACATTCACCCGCGAACAGCTCGACCAACTGCTGAAACAGCTCCAGCTGACCACCCAGTCGAAGGTGTTCGTATCGAAATGGAAGGCCAAGGGATGGGTAAAGGAAACGGAGAAGATGAAGTATCAGAAGGTAATGAAATAATTATGATTGACAAAAATGCTATTGACAAGCTGCGCAGCCTTTCGATAGAAGATGTTGCACAGCGACTGGGAATGAAAGTGGTACGCCACAAGGCACTGTGCCCATTCCACAACGACACACATGCCTCGCTGTCGTTCCACACCGGACGCAACAGCTTCCACTGCTTCGTGTGCGGAGCCAAGGGCAAGGGACCCATCGACCTCGTCATGCAGTGCGAAAAACTATCGTTTGTCGATGCCTGCCGATGGCTGGCCGACGACAACAACATCTCGACCATCGAACGCCAGGAATGGCTGAAGCCCAAACAGCCACGACCGGCACAACCCATCGACCTGCCCCATCTCGAAGAGATCATGGCACGCCCCATGCTGACGGCCGCCGCCCGCCATTTCCTGTTTGACGAACGCCGCATAAGTGCCTCGGTGGTGTCCCGGCTGGGCATCAGCAGCACCGACATAAGCCTGCCCACCACGGGCAACTTTCGCGGACAGTGGTTCAACGCCCCGTCGCTGCTGCTGCCCTACCGCTCCCTCGACGGCCGTCTGATGTCGGTTCAGGCACGCTATCTCGGCTCGCGCGACGAGGCGAAGGCCAAAGGCCTGCCCCGCTTCCAGTTTCCGGCCGGCAGCCGTTGCCGTGTGTTCAACCTTCCCGTGCTGTCCACCCTTCAAGATGGCGAAGAGCTGTGGCTGAGCGAAGGCGTCACCGACTGCCTTGCGCTCATGTCGTGGGGCAAGAAGGCAATGGCCATCCCCTCGGCCACGCTGCTCACCGACGACGACCTTGCCCTGCTGCAAGGCCGCAACCTGCACATGGCTCCCGACAACGACGAGCCCGGCCAACGCCTGTTTGACCAGCTCAAACGCCACCTGCCCGACATCAAGCGGCATCAGCTGCCCGAAGGGTGTAAGGATGTTGGGGAGTGGTGGAAATTGAAAAATTAAAGAATTAAAGAAACGAAGTTCGACGAAGTCAATTAAAGAATTAAAGTTCATTGGCATTTAGGATAACGTGATTTCGCCGAATTGTTTTAAACCGTCAAATCGCCGATTGTAGGGGCGGTTTTTTGGATTTCATCGAACTAACGTTAAATATTTTTTATAAAAAAAAGAAAGGGGAAAAACTATGAAATTTGAAATTGTAAGAACAAAACGGTATGGCGAGACAGTCATGGGACAACTGCTGGCCGACGGCGGCTATGTGGCCGACACATGCGAAAACGCCAAAGAGATGTTGCCCACAGGCACCTACACCATTGGCATAACGAAAGTGGGCAAAAAGGTGGCTTACGTGGGTGCGGCAAAAGGACGAAGCCAACAAATAGGCACGGCCAACGGCGTTTACGGCAAGTTCCGGCATAAGATAATGGTGGGCAAGGCCGTATGCCCCGGCTGCCTCATCGACACCCAAAACCACTACAACCGCCTGTTTGAACGTCTGCGCAAAGCGACGGCACGAGGCACAACGTTGACGGTGGAGATAAAGGAAAGGTTAACAAGTTAACGGTTAACGGGGAGTATTTTGGAGAATAATTGGATCAGAGGGACAGGCACATTGGTTCGCTGAGGGTCAGAGGAACCTGTCCCTATGATTACCCAATCTATCCCACGAACGACACCCCGTAATCCAACAAACGACAATATAACAGCACTGAGCCATAGCCCTAAGGGGTAAATAAAACAGCACAGGGAGTGTGCCCTGTGCTTGAAGAAAAATAGTCACCAGTCACACTGACTCATAAAACCGCATTTATTTTGTTATAAACAGTTAATTAATCTGTACTATTGATGAAACAATATTAATTTATGTGATATTACATGATATTTTCATTCCAATTAAGAGTAATTTGAAATAAAATATCTATCTTCGAAGGCAAATAGATTATAGGGAATAATATGATTGTAAGAAACGTACCTCATATAGTGCAATACCAAGGGTCAAAAAGAAACCTTGCACCACAGATAATACAATATATGCCACGCAGGTTTGAAAGGCTGATTGAGCCTTTTTCCGGTATGGCGGCCATAACTATTGCGGTGGCGAAAGAGCGACGTACCAATTCATTTTGGATAAACGACCTCAACCAACCGCTTGTAGGGGTACTGAAGGAGGCAATAGAAAATCCGCAAAGACTGCTTAATGACTACACAAGAGTATGGTCAGGCCAAATAGATTTTGAGGGAGGAGGATTGGAACATTTCTATAAGGTAAGGGACGACTTCAACCGTGGTGACCAGTGTGCTGCCAATATGCTGTATCTGCTTGCACGATGTGTCAAAGGTTCCGTAAGATATAGTTCGACTGGACAGTTCAACCAATCACCCGACAAAAGGCGTATGGGAACGTCACCCTCCACTCTTTCAAAAAACATATTCCAGATTTCCAATTATCTTAAAGGGAAGACCCGATTCACATCCTGCGATTACCGCGATGTGCTGTCTGGCGCACGCCAAGGCGACATCGTATATATGGACCCTCCGTATCAAGGTGTATGCAGCACTCGCGACTGCAGATATTTCTCGGGCATCGACTATGAGGAATTCGTCGATAGCGTGTCCGACCTTGTGCGACGTGACATTGATTTTATCATCAGCTACGATGGCACTTGTGGAGACAAGCAGTACGGTCAAGACCTCCCCGAATCGTTGGGTCTGAAGAAAGTACTGCTTAACGCGGGGCTATCCAGCCAGTCGCTCTTGTTAGGCAAGAAAGAGGTGACATACGAGGCTCTGTATCTTAGCCCACGTCTGCAGGAAGTGAGGAAGACAAGCCCTGAGATGCACCTTCTTTTTGATGAAATTGTATGACTTTTGACATTGGAGAATAATGAAATATCCAAAATCAGTATTGGCGAGGCTGAACGCCATTAAGGCGAAGCGTCCGCAAACAGTTATCCGGCATATTCTTGAATATGGCCACATCACTACAGAGGAACTTGAAACCCTCTACGAATATAAACATGCACCACGCGCTGCGCGTGATGTCAGGGAAAGAGGCGTCAATCTTGAAAGATTCTGGGTTAAATCATCTGACGGCAGGCAAATAGCTGCATACAAGTTTGGCAATCCTGTCTTCACTGAGAATAATATTGACAACTATAAAGAGTCAGATGTATAAAATCATAGGGCCAGGTTCCTCTGACCACTCTGAAGAAAAATAAAACGCAGCAACAGCATTGCGCCTGTTGCCGCGTTTTCATTCGGTTTTAATTCTTCTACAACTTCTTCGGCGAATAAATGGCGTTCCACCACGACGAGTCGCCTTTGAGGTAGCGGTCAAACCATGCTACCATGGTGTTAATCCAGCGCGTGCGCTTGGTGGGGTCCATGATGCCGTGGTTTTCACCCTCAACCTCTACAAAGGCCGTTGGCACGCCAAGCAGGCGGAGGGCAGTGTACATCTGAATGCTCTCGCCTACAGGCACGTTGGTGTCGGCTGTGCCGTGGGTGAACAGGATGGGCTTCTTTATCTTGTGGGCATTGAACAGCGGCGAACGATCGACGAAGAGGTCCTTGCGCGTCCAGGGATAGCTGTTGGCCGCCGACGTCTCGCTGTACGAATAGCCCCAGTAGCCCTCGCCCCAATAGCTGCTGTGGTCGCTGATGCCGGCGTGGGAGATGGCGCAGGCAAAGGGGTGGTTGTCCTTGGTCAGCATGTATTGGCTCATGAAACCGCCGTAGGAGGCCGAGACGCAGCCGATGTGGTCGGCGTCACACTGTGGCACGTCGGCGCAGAACTGGCGTGTGGCGTCGATAATGTCCTGTGCCACACCCTCGCCCATGGTGTTGACATGGCGCGAAGCCCACTCCTGGCCAAAGCCCGAAGCACCCGAGGGGTTGACCGTGAAGACGATGTAGCCCAGCGAGTTCCAGTAGTGTACGGGATAGTGGGTGCCGTTGCCGAAGCGTCGCGACGTGGGCGAGCAACCGCCGTAGTAGTGAACGATGACGGGATATTTCTTGTCGGGCTGGAAGTCGGCGGGCAGGTTGTAGAATCCTGTCACGCGGTAGCCACGCGAGGTCATAAAGCTCCATGGCTTTACTTCGCCTAACTTCAGGTGTTCATACATCTGCTTGTTGGGTGCATACACAAGCGATGCCTTGGCGTTTTTCGCCGGCGAGGTGATGTTGTAAACCTCGTAGGGCACGCACATCGACGAGCCGTGGACCATGATGTTGCCGCCGCGCGATGCAATGCTGAGTCCGCTGAGCACCTCAAGCGGCTGTGCCACCATGGTTGAGCGCAGCGTGGTTGGATTGACGCGGTAGAGGCTCACGCTGTCGCCGTTTTGCGCCGTGTAGTACAAGCACTTGTCGGCCATCGAGTATTCCACCTTCTCTATGCTCGTGGCGTCGTCGGCCGTGAGCGGCGTAACCTTCAGCGTAGGCGTGTGCATGAGGTAGAGGTGATAGTCGTACATGCTCGGCGTGCGTCCCTCGGGCACTCGCTTGCCAATGCCGCCGAAGGCCTCGGTGCTGGCCACAAAGGCCACATAGTCGGCGCTGCCTGCATAGAGCGCATTGCCCACAAAGCCGTCCTTGTCCACGAGCATGCGCTTCTGCATGGTTTCGAGGTCGAGGTCGTAGTAGGTGTGGCGCGTGGTGGGACGCTGCAGCAGCGAGTCGGTTGACACGCTGAACAGCAAGTGTCGGCCGTCGGGGCTTATGTCGCTCAGGCCCACGGAGTTGTAGGTGTAGGTGAGCGGCTGTACGAGTCCGGTGGCAAAGTCGAGGCGGGCTATCGAGTAGCGTGTGCGCCAGCCGGGCTGTCGGTCGTCGGGATGCACTATTTCAAACACTCCCATCTCCTTCCTTGGCCCTTCCAGCGGCTTCATGATGATGGCGAAGGTCTCGGTGGGCGAAATGGAGTAGTAGTCGGCGGTGAGGTCATCGACCAGCACCTTGGTGGCTCCCGTGGCAGGATCGACGGTCACGAGCCGCTTCTTGCCGTCCTGCTCTTGTGTGAAGTAGTAGCGGTCGGAAGTGGGCATCCACGATAGTTGCCCCGTAACCAACTGGCTGTTGCCCGTCTTGAGGTCAATCAGCCGCATCTCGCGCTGCGTCTTGTTGGTGGCGTCTATCCAGCTGCTGCCCACGAATGCCCATCGTCCTGACGGCGACAGCGACACGCCCGACGTTACCTTTGTGGCGAACACGTCGGCCAGTGTGGTGCGCCTGAGTCCGTCGGCCACCTGCGTCACGGCGTCGGTCGAGAGGCTCAGGTCGATGCCGGTGCTGTCGGCCATAAACTTGAGGCTGATGGTGTGGTAGCCCGGCTGCAGGGTGAGCGCTCCGGGCTGTTCGCGTCCGTCGGCATACACCTTGTAGTTTTTCGAGCCTTTCACGTTCAGCTTCACTCCGGTGAGATACTTGTGTGCGTCAACGTCGAATCGCACGAGGTGCATCATGGCCGTGTCGAGCTTCAGCTCCGCGAGCTGCCGTAGCGGTTGGCCGTCGGTGAGCTGTAGCGACAGTGGTGTGGCCACGAGCGACTGTGGCGAATAGCGTTGTTGAGCGTTGTTTACGCTGTCGAGCAGCAGTGGCTGCTGTACTTTGAATGGCCCTGCGTGGCGCACCTGCTGCACCACCGTGTCGGCCGCACATGCCGCCGTGGCCATGGCCATGGGCAGTGCAATGGGCAATAATGTCTTGATAATGTTCATCGTTATGTTATTATGTTTAATTTCCCTTTCCCCACAATGGGCAGCGTCATGAGCAGTAGGTTGCGTCCGACGGTGGTCTTAATCATCTTTGCAAACATGAGGTAGCGTCGCGAGTAGGCCTTCTCGGGCAGGGGGAAGAGGCCTTCGCGCTCCAAGGAGGCTATGCGCTCTTCGAGCAGATGCTTCGACCGCGTCAGGATGATGATGCTGCGCAAGTAGTCCATCGTCAGCTGCGCCACACGCCGCTGCATGGCCTGCCGCTCCTTGTGGGGCAAGGTGTCGGCACGGCGGTAAAGGCGCTTGATGATGGTCTCGGTGTCGTCGAGCCGCTTCAGCTTCCACCGCTTGTCGGCGCGCTTGGCGTCGGGCTGGCGGCGATGGCAGAAGTAGGCGGGCACGTCGAGCTTATACAGCTGCTCGCAGCGCAGCAGTAGCAGCGACGTAAACTCTTCGTCCTCGTGCATGAGATGGTCGGAAAAGCGCAGGTTGTGCAGCACGTCGCGGCGGAAGATGTAGCCGCAGGCCTTGCCGCTGACGTTGTTCGAGCGCATGAACTCGGCTCCCGTCATGGCCTTCCGGTCAACCATGCCCCCCACCCTCTCGTCCACCTCGCGGTTGGTGATGGCAAACATCACCATGTCGGGGTTGTTGTAGCGCACCACGTCGAGGCAGTGCTCGTAGTAGAACTTCACAAGCGAGCCGTCGGCATCGACAAACTGCAGAAACTCGCCCTTGGCCATGGTTATGCCAAGGTTGCGCGCCGAGCTTAGTCCGCCTTCGGGCTTGCGCACATACACGATGCTGTCGGCCATGTCCATAAGGTCGTTCATGGGGCAGAGGTCTGAACCGTCGTCAACCACAATCACCTCCCTGTCGGCACTGCTCAGCGAGAGCGAGAGTATGCTTTCGAGGCACCGCCTGAGCACGAGGGCATCGTGGTTGTGGCAGGCCACCACAAACGTCACTAAAGGGCCTTTGCGGCCGTTGGGTTGTATGGAGTCAGTTGTTGTCATTCTTCGTTCATTGTTGTTTTGCGATGCAAATTTACACTTTTTTTCCGACTACACCATCATCACGGCCACTTTTTCTTCCCTATATATATAATAAAAGGTGAAAAACAGCGTTTTTATCGATGTATGACACATGCAACGCCACAGTCAGACAGCTACAGGCACGTGCTGAAATACACGAGCATGTTTGGCAGCGTGCAAGGCCTCAACATCCTGATAGGCCTTGTGCGCAACAAAGCCGTGGCCGTGCTGCTGGGCCCGATGGGCATGGGACTGGTGTCGCTGCTCATCACGTCGATGAACTTCATAGTGCAGGCCACGAGCCTCGGCGTGTCTTTCAGTGCCGTGCGCCACATAGCCGAACTGCATGACAAGGGCGACCGCCGCGCCCTGGAAGCCTACATAGGCGTGGTGAGGCAGTGGTCGGTGGTGGCGGCGCTGCTGGGCATGGTGGTGTGCGTGGCGGTGGGTCCTCTGCTCAACGCCCTCTCGTTTTCGTGGGGCGACCACACCCTCCACTTCATGCTGCTGGCGCCGGCTGTGGCCATGACGGCCATCGGCGGCGGCGAGATGGCCATACTCAAGGGCACCAAGCGGCTCAGGCAGATAGCCACCACGCAGATAGTGGCCTCGGCGGCGTCGCTCGTGGTGACGGTACCCCTCTACTACTTCTTCAACCAGAAGGCCATCGTGCCCACCATAACGCTCATGGCCTTGGCCACCCTTGCCCCCGCCATGGCGGCATCCACCAGCCACTACCCCTACCGCCTCAGGCTCAGCCGCCGCTCGCTGGCGGGCAGCCGCCCCATGCTGCGCTTAGGCATAGCCTTTACGGTGGCGGCGGCCTTCGGCAGCGGCAGCGACATGCTCACGCGCGCCCTGCTCAACAAGGTGGCCGACCTCGACACCGTAGGCCTGTTCAACGCCGCCTACGTGATAACCATAACCTATGCGGGCATGGTGTTCTCGTCGATGGACAGCGACTACTATCCGCGCCTGTCGGCCGTAAACCACGACAACCGCCACGTGAGCGACATGGTAAACCGGCAGATGGAGGTGTCGGTGCTGCTCGTGGCCCCGCTGCTGGCCGCGCTCATCACGCTTCTGCCCGTCATTCTGCCCCTGCTGTTCAGCCAAGCCTTTACGCCCATAGCCACCATGGCGCAGACCACCACGCTGGCCATGCTCATCAAGGCCATGTCGCTGCCCATAGCCTACATCAACCTGGCCAAGGGCCAGTGGAAGCCCTACCTCGCCTTTGAGGCGGCCTACGCCATAGCCTTCGTGGCCGCCGTGCCGCTGTGCTTCATGGGCTGGGGACTGACGGGAGCCGGATGGGCCATAGTGGCCGTCCACGCCATCGAGCTATTGGCACTGGCCGCCTACTGCCACTCGCGCCACGGCCTGCGCATGGAGCCCAACACGCTGAAAGCCATTGGCGCAGCCGCCCCGCTGCTGATTGCCGCCTACGCCTCGGCCATGACCACTCAGGGAGTGGCCTACTGGTGCTTGGGAGCCACGCTGTCGGCCATGCTGTCGGCCTACTCGCTCTGCCGCCTCCGCCGTATGCGTAAAGCGTAAACCTTTACGTGTATTTTTCATGGCAAAAGTAATTGGCGTATCAGTTTTTTTGTGTACTTTTGCAGCGTAAAAAACAGAAACCTATTAAAACATTAAAGTATATGAAACCATTAAACAAAGTGTTTGCTCCAAAGAGCGTCATGCCTGAAAAGGTCATTCAGTTTGGCGAAGGCAACTTCCTCCGCGCATTCGTTGATTGGATAATCTGGAACATGGACCAGAAGACCGACTTCAACGGTTCAGTAGTAGTAGTACAGCCTATAGAGAAAGGCATGGTCGAGTGGCTCAACGCCCAGGACTGCCTCTACCACGTGAACCTGCAGGGCCGCGAAAACGGCAAGCCCGTGAACACACTGGAGCGCATCGACGTGATAAGCCGCGCACTCAACCCATATACCCAGCACGCCGCCTTCATGGCCCTGGCCGACCAGCCCGAGATACGCTTCGTCATCTCCAACACCACCGAAGCCGGCATAGCCTTCGACCCCGCCTGCAAGCTCGACGACGCCCCCGCCTCGTCATATCCCGGCAAGCTGGTTCAGCTGCTCTACCGCCGCTGGCAGACCTTCAACGGCGACCCCACCAAGGGCCTCATCATCTTCCCCTGCGAGCTGATATTCCTTAACGGCCACGTGCTGAAGGACTGCATCAACAAGTACATCGAGCTGTGGCAGCTGCCAAAGGAGTTCAAGGAGTGGTTTGACAACAGCTGCGGCGTATATGCCACACTCGTTGACCGCATCGTGCCGGGATTCCCACGCAAGGAGATAGCACAGATACAGGAGAAGATAAGCTACCGCGACAACCTTGTGGTACAGGCCGAGACCTTCCACCTCTGGGTGATAGAGGCACCAAAGGAAGTGGCAAAGGAATTTCCTGCCGACAAGGCCGGGCTGCACGTACTCTTCGTGCCGTCGGAGGAGCCTTACCACAAGCGCAAGGTTACGCTGCTCAACGGCCCTCACACAGTGCTCTCGCCAGTGGCATTCCTCAGCGGCGTGAACATCGTGCGCGACGCATGCAACCACGAGGTAATATCGAAATACATACACAAGGTGCAGTTTGAAGAACTGATGCAGACACTCGACCTGCCCATGGAAGAGCTGGAGAAGTTTGCAAGCGACGTGCTGGAGCGATTCGACAACCCATACGTTGACCACCAGGTGACGAGCATCATGCTCAACTCCTTCCCGAAGTTCTGCGCCCGCGACCTGCCAGGCGTGAAGACCTACCTTGAGCGCAAGGGCGAGCTGCCCAAGGGCCTCGTGTTTGGCCTTGCAGCCATCATAACCTACTACAAGGGCGGCAAGCGCGACGACGGTACCGAAATCGTGCCAAACGACGCTCAGGACATAATGGACCTGCTGAAGGAGCTTTGGGCTACAGGCGACACTCAGAAGGTGGCCGAAGGCGTGCTTGGCGCAACATCCATCTGGGGCGAGGACCTCAACAAGATTGAGGGTCTGTGCTCGATGGTGAAGCTCTATCTCGACGCCATACAGTCGAAGGGCATGCTTGAGGCTGTAAAGACCATCCTCTAAGCCCGGGGCAAAACAATCTTAACGTTAATTCGACGAAATCAAACTATCAGTATAACCGCCGGCCCTACAATCGGCAGTTTAGGCAATTCGTCGAAATCACGTTATATTACAAGGAAACGATTCTCTAAGGCAAATCTTGATCACACTTACATAACCGCGGCCGCAGACCCTCAACGCAAACGGGGCATCTGCGGCCCCTTTTTTTTTCGTTGGCCGAAAAGGTTAACAAGTTAACGAGTTAACGGTTACTTTCACCCTAAACTCCTTAAATTACCTCCTCAATAAGCCTGCGAAACACGGGGTCGAGACGCAGGAGGGGGGCGTGGCCTACGAGCACGAGATTCTCGCGGGCACGAGTCATGGCTACATTCAGCTTGGGGTCGATCAGCACGCCATCCTCCATGAAGTCGTTGCCAGTGAGGAAATCGAGCTGATAGCGGTGCTGAACGGTGAAGCCATAGATGACCACGTCGCGCTGACTGCCCTGATAACGCTCGACGGTGTCGATGGTGATGTCGTGCAGAGAAGCCACGCCGTAGCGGTCGATGGCATTGCGCACGGTGGCTATCTGATTGCGGTAAGGCACGATGACGCCAAGCGACGACTGGGGCGAAAAGCCGTCGGCGCGACTGCTGTAAACGGCCATGGCCATGCGGGCAATGATGTCGGCCTCGACGGTGTTGACCTTGTCGGAAGGCGACGACTCAGGACGAGGGGCGTCGATGAAAGCCACACGACGAGTGAGCAGCAGGCGAACGAAATCGTCGGCCACGGCCGACGACGGCGAAGGCAGAGGGCGCAGCTGATGGTCGAGCGGCACGGGCTGAAGCCTGCCCGAATAGAAGGCACGGCTGGGAAAAGAGGCAATGTCGCGGTGCATGCGGCCCTGGCGGGTGAGCATGTAAACCACCTGGGGCGACGACGCATGGCGGCGCAGCAGACGCTGGAACAGCGAGTGACGGCAGTCGGTGATGTCGAGCGAGGTGAGCAGAGGGTCGGCAATGACGGTGTCGGAGGCCGACTGCAGCACCACGGCAGGCAGCTGCTTGTGGTCGCCAATGAGCACAAAGCGGCCTATCGACTCAAGGCCGTCGTCGCGGCAAACGGCCGACAGGATGCCCACGATGTGTGGTTCGAGTATCTGCGACGCCTCATCGACAATGGCCAGCGAGAAGTGGCGCATGGAGAGCAGCTCGGGATGGGCGTTGACGGTAGATACGGTGGCACACACCACACGGCTGCCCTTTATCAACTGTACTATCTCGTCGAGACGGCCGCAAGCGCCGGCCTTCTCGTCGAGCATGAAGCGGCGGTAGTCGGGGTCGCAGGCCATGCGGTTGCCGATGCGCAGGAAGTCGATGCCAGCCTCGACGAGCTTGCTGCACATCTCATCGACGGCACGGTTGGTGTATGACAGCAGCAGCACCGACGACGACTCGCGGCTAAGCTCCTCGCGCAGAATGTTGAGCATGGCAAACGAGGTCTTGCCCGTGCCGGGAGGCCCTATGACGAGAAACATGTCACTGGCCTGCATGGCACGCCCTACCAGCTCGTTGAACGGGCCGTAGTCGGCACTGAGCTGAACAGCAGGGCCAATGTTGGGGCTGCGCTGCGAAAGCAGCAGGCTGCGGCGGGCGGGCGGTGCCGACAGCATGGTGCAAATGGCACTGAACAAGCCCGACGACGACTCGCCCACCCCATGCTCTACGGCCCACAGGCAGTGGTGGGAGTGGAGAAACACGTTGGTGTGGGTCTGCGGGTCGTGGAGGCCAAGGCTAAGGCCGCTGAGGCCGATGTCGGCAATGGTGGCCCTGAACACCATGGTGCGGCGTGCGTCGGGCTGCGCCTTTTCGGGATAGGGATAGACTATCACCATGTCGCCCACGCGGAAGTTTGACGTGTCGGCGTCGAAGGCCTTGTCTGTCGGAAACAGCAGCCTGATGGACTCCACCGCCCCTCGACTGTCGAGGCAGAAGCTGTCGGTGTCCAAGCTCAGGCCATAGTATATGTTGCCAGCCTCGGCCTTCTCGGCGGCGTTGAGCAGCCAGAGCTGCGCCAGGCCGTTGTCGTCGCGATCGACGCTGCCCGTGCGCGCCAGCAACGACTCGCGCTGCACGAAGGTCATGAACCTCGTGAAATAAGCCTTCTCGGCAGGCGGCGCATTGTGGATGGGGGCGAGCAGGAGGTCGAGCTGCGGGCGTATGTAGCGGTCGAAAAACGACTTTGCCGCGCCCGTCACGGCAAGGCTGTCGGGAGAGAGCGAGGCATAGACGGTGAAGCCGCCGTTGGCAAGATAGTATTCGGTCCAGGCTATCTGGTTGCGCACCATGATGGCCTGCTGCAACAGTTCGGGAGCCGAACCGAGCTGCAGGAGGCTGCGCTCGTAGCGCGAATAGAGCAGGAAGGAGAACATGCGCGAGTAAGGCTGGTTGAAGCTATAGTGCAGCACGGCCATGTAGAGCAGCAGCTGGACGTAGTGCTTGGTCTTCTGCCGGGGCTGTTCACCCGGACGCTCGCCATAGCCATACACGCCCTTGCCCGCCTTCTGCTCTACCAGCACGCGGAAGTCGAGCTGCAGCATGTCCATGCGTCCCTGCAGCCCAAGCATCTCGCACACAAACGACGGCTCGAGCATTACCTCGTGGGGGTCGAAGCCGCTCACCTCGCCGGGCATCACCTCGTCCACCATGCGCCGTATGTGGCGCAGCTGCTCCTGAGCCTTGGTGTGGAAGTCGGGGCCGAGGGCGTCGGCGCAGTCGGCCATCGAGAGGGCGTTATCGCGGCAGAAGCGCAGTATGCTGTCGGCATAATCTACCGTGCGGTGGTGGATGGCATCGTCGAGCATCATGCCCGCAAAATTACCGAGCACGGTGTGGACGGTGTTGAGCGGCGGCTTCACCTTATTAAATAAGAAGAGGCGCGCGTCGGTGGCACAGTCGTCAAAGCAGGCGGCCACCGAGGTGATATTGACCAAGAGGTCGGGATGCAGAATGATGTGTTCGGCGCGCAGCTGTCCGTCGCTTTCCGAGGGAAGGACGAGATTGAGCTGACAGCCGGCAGAGGCCAGCCGCAGCAGATACTTCTGACACTCGCTGCACACCACGCTGTAGTGCTCGCCCGAGGCCTGGACCACCACGTAGATGGCATCGGTGCCAACGCGCTCGACCACCACACGCATTTTCTTGGCCATGAGCTTCTGTCGGCTGCGCGGCATCTCGGCCAGCGGAAAGCGCGAGCTGAGCCGGGCGGGCACGGCGGCGCCGCCATGGATGGAACTGACAAAGAGGGCCACGGCCTTGAGGTCGAACGCCCAAAGGCGGGGAAGGTCGGCGGCATGGAGGTGGAGATGGCGTATGCGGTCGCGCGTGACGTTGAAATTGCGCGTAATGGTGGCGTCGATGTCGAGCTGTTTGGCCAGATAGTCGGTCTTGGCAAAGAGTCCTGCGGCAAAGGCAATGTTGAACGAGGCCACGCGCTGCGACACGGCAAGCTGCATGACCTTGTCGATACGGGCATAGAAACACTGAAGCGATGCCGCTGAAGAAACGTCAAGTTCATCAGCGGCATCGCCCATCATTCCGAAAAACTCTTCGGCTGTATATCCAAACTCCTCTTTCACTCTTCCTTACGGTCGTCAATGTTCACACCGGGCGTTGGCTTGAGGTCGTTGGCGAAATCGGTCACTCCATTGGTAATCATGATGTTGTACCACTGTATGAGCTTCTTGATGTCGCTGTTGTGAACGCGCTCACGGTCGAAGTTGGGCAGCACCTTGGCGAAATAGTCGCGCAGCTCGGCTGCACTGGCCTTCTTGAAGTTGAGCGACGAAGGCTTGCCGTCCTCAAGTGTCTTAAGGCTTTCGAGCACCTGGCTCAGAGGCACATCCTCGCTGTCGGTGTACATGGCGATGTCGGCAAGCGAAGTGATGCGGTCGGTGGCGAAGGCAGGCACTCTGCGGTGTGTGTCGTCGAGTATTTCGACTATCAAACTGTTTTTAGCTCTGGAAACTAATTTGTATAGTCCGGGCTTTCCGGAAATTGCTAAGATGGTCTGTAACATTTTTGTTTTGCAATATTATTGATTATATCTTCAATTTGGAGGGCAACGTCGTGCTGCCCATCGTTAATTATCACATAATCGGCCCTGCGGCTCACCTCCGACTGTGGCATCTGTCGCGCTATCCACTCGCGTGCCTTTGAGGCCGTGATGCCGTCGCGCTGCATGATGCGCCCCACCCTTACCTCCTCGGGGGCGGTGACGGCTATGACCACATCGACAAGGCGGAAGAAGCCCGACTCGTAGAGTATGGCGCACTCCATCCACCTGACGCCCGACTTCTTGAAGTCGGCCGCCACGGCGGGATGCACAATGTCGTTGATGGCCTTGGCGTTTGACTCCGACTGGAGCAGAAACTCGGCCACGGCCGCCTTGTTGAGCCGCCCGTCGGCAAGGAAGGTGTGTGGACCCATGAGCCGCGTAAGCCCCCGGCGCACCTCGGCCGAAGTGGCGATGATGCGCTTGGCGGCACTGTCGCAGTCATAGACCTCTATGCCCCGCCGCCTCAACATCGAGCACACGTAGCTCTTGCCGCTGCCAATGCCTCCGGTGATGGCTATCAAACTGTTGGTCATGCGTTATATGCTGTTTATGGTCATTCGTCCTCTATCAGATAGTCGGCCTGCTGCACGTTGAGCGAGGCACGCGTCACGCCATGGGGCACGGTGCGGAGGTAGAGCTTGCACTTGTCGGCCACCTTGTCGGCCACGTCAAGATAGTCGGCCTCAACCACAAAGTCGGCGCGGTTGATGCTGCGGAACTGGCTTACGCCGGTGACAAACCTTATGCTCACCTTCGAGGGGAACGTGCGCAGCACCTTGCCCTCGGGCACATTGATGCCGATGACGGGAATGTCGTCGATGCTCTCCTCGGTAAGCACGTCGGTCATAAACCGCACATTGACCTTGTCGGGCACATACTTCACGCCACGCGACTTGGCCAAGGCGCACTGCATGGTGAGCGTGTCGCGGAAGTTGGTCACGTTGAGAGCCTCGGTATAGGCCACAGTGATGCTGTCGAGCTTTTCCTCCGAGGCATACACCACGACGCTGTCGGGACTGTAATCGACGTCGGCTATGAAGTAGAGATGTTCGGGCGCGACATGACCCATCCACTTTACGGGCACCTTCTTCGAGAGTCCGAAATTGTAGAATATCTCTATTTTCTCGGTCTTGGTGCTCACTATCTTGGTGGAAGCCGAGAGCTGCTGATAGAGCAGGCGGTTGATTTCGGCCATGGGCACACTGCCCTGCCCCGAACCGCCCTTGACGTATGTCTTGAAGCTGAGGTTGAGGGGACGTAGCCCTTCTCCATACTCATATCCTACAAGCACGAGCCCCTTGTCGCGCAGTGTCACCCTTACGGTGTCGTACTCGTTGGAGGTGAGCACCACGTTCTCGGGCACTCCTACGACCCTGACAGGCACTTTAAACTCTTTCTCGTAAGTCTCGTTGAGCGTCATGAGCAGCCAAAAGACTCCCGACAGGGCGAGAAAGAACAAAAAAATGAAGAACTCCCCATTCACCGAGCTGAAGAGGAAGTCCCTTAATGTACGGAAAAAGCCACGCCGACCGTTCATCTACGCCTTATTTTGCAGCAACCTGGGCAGCAGCGTCTTTGAAAACGTAGGCCTTGTCAACACGGATGGTGACGCCCTTGGCTATCTCCACCTCAATCACTCCCGACGCAACGTCAACCTTCTTCACCGTGCCGTAGATGCCACCGCCGGTGACCACCGACATGCCCTCGGCCAGCGAGTTCTGGAATTTCTGAATCTCCTTCTGCTTCTTCTGCTGTGGGCGAATCATGAAGAACCACATGATGGCAAAGAGTACCACCATCATAATCAACATGCTCATACCGCCTCCATTGGCGCCGCCTGCTTGGGCGGCCAAAAATACTGTTGTCATTTTGTTGTATAAATATAATATGTTATTATCTTTAGTTAACGAGTTGACAAGTTAACGAGTTGACGGTCATTCCTTCTGCTCGTCGCCATCACGCTCTGGCATGGTCTTCATGAGCCGTCCGGAGCCGATGAGGTTGCGGGCGATGTTGTCGAGCATGCCGTTGATGTAGCCACCGCTGCGCGGGGTGCTGTAGAGCTTGGCAAGATCGACAAACTCGTTGATGGTGACGCTGACGGGGATGTTGGGGAACGTCATCATCTCGGCTATGGCTATCTGCATAAGCACCACGTCCATATAAGCCAGACGGCTGAAGTCCCAATTTCTCGACGCCTCGTTCATGTAACGCTGAAACTCGTCGGCCTTTAGAATGGCCGCCCTGAACAGCTTGCGTGCAAACTCGCGGTCCTCCTCGCTGTCGTATTCAGGCAGGAGCGGCTGCTTGGCGCCGTTCTTCTCGTCAAACCTCTTGATGGTCTTCATGACGAAGGTGTCAACTATTTCCTTGTCGTCGTTCCAGTAGAGGCTGTCGTCCTCAAGCAGGTCGGAAAGCTCGTCGTTGTCCTTGACGAACGCCTTATATATCTTCCGCCATATTTCGCGGTCTGCCTCGTAGGAGTCGTCCTTCGACGTCAAATAGTCCTTGTAGAACTGTGCTTCCATGATTCGCTGATAGAGCTTCTTGACAAACTCGGCATGGTCGTCCCACGACATCTTCTTGCTTTCCAAGAATTCGTTGAGCATGCGGTTGTTCTCCAACTGAAGAGCAAACCTGTTGTCGGCAAACCTCGACGACGGCCATTCGGCTCCTTCACGTCTTGCCTTTCGTTCCATAACCTGCCAATAGTTGCGCGCCTCCTTTGTGACCGCCACCACGAGCGACAACATATAATTATATAGGTCGTAGGCTTTGGAGAGGCTAAATACAAGTTCCTTCTCGGCCGCGTCGATGTTGTTGTTGCCGTTCTGATAGTAAGCGTATGTAAGCTGCACTATCTTTACCCTTATTAATTCTCGATTAATCATATTTTTTATGTCACTATCTTTTTTTCGTGGTGCAAATTTAGACATTTTTCCATTATCATGCAAATAATAAGCACAAATATTGCATTTTTTTTGATTTTACTTGCATGTTTCAATAAAAAAGCGTACCTTTGCACCGCTTTTTCAAGCACATCGCGATGTTTTTTCGTGTGATGGTGAATTAAGCGACACATTTTAATACTTAATTTAGAGTAACACATTTATTTAAAATGAAAGAAATTAACGTAACAGGTCAGAAGCGCACCGACCTTGGCAAGAAGGCCTCAAAGATTGCGCGCAAGGAGGGTCTTATCCCATGTAACATCTACGGCGAGAAGAAGGACGAGAACGGACTTCCAGTAGCCATGTCGTTCGTTTGCCCAATGAGCGAGCTCCGCAAGGTGGTTTACACTCCTCACATCTACGTGGTGAACATCAACATCGACGGCGAGACACACACGGCTGTAATGAAGGAACTGCAGTTCCACCCGGTAACCGACGCACTGCTGCACGTAGATTTCTACGAGGTGAACGAGCAGAAGCCCATCACCATCGGCATTCCTGTCAAGCTCAACGGACTGGCACAGGGTGTACGCGACGGTGGCCGCATCAACCTCTCTATCCGTAAGATCAACGTTACAGCTCCTTACAAGAGCATTCCAGAGCACCTCGACATCGACGTTACCAACCTCCAGCTCGGCAAGAGCATCAAGGTGGGCGAGTTGAGCTTCGAGGGACTTACATTGTCAACACCTGCAGAGGTTGTAGTATGCTCAGTGAAGGCTACACGTGCATCAAGATCTGCTGCCGCAGCTGCTGCTGAGTAATGGACAAGTTCTTGATAGTGGGACTGGGAAATGTCGGCGACGAATACGACATGACCAGACACAATACAGGATTCATGGTATTGGACGCTTTTGCTAAAGCGTCCAATATTGTTTTCGAGGACAAGAGATACGGCTTCGTGGCCGAAACAAGCATCAAGGGACGAAAGGTGATACTGCTGAAGCCAAGCACGTACATGAACCTTAGCGGCAACGCCGTGAGATACTGGATGAACAAGGAAAACATCGACCTCGAACGGCTGCTCGTGATAGTCGATGACCTCGCACTGCCATTGGGAACACTGCGGCTGAAGGCCTCAGGAAGCAACGCAGGACACAACGGACTGGGCAACATACAGTCGGTGTTGGGCACCGAAAGGTATTGCCGGCTGAGAGTGGGCATAGGCAACGAGTTTCAGAGGGGCATGCAGATACAGTGGGTGCTGGGACGCTACAACGACGAAGAGATGAAAACACTCGAGCCAAAGTTAGAAACGGCAGGCGAGATAATCAAAAGCTTCGTGCTGTCGGGCGTTGACTTCACCATGAACGCCTTTAATAAGAAAAAAGGTTAACAGGTTAACGGGTTAACGGGTTAACAACTAAAATACAATGGAAGCAAGAATCGACAAATGGCTTTGGGCGGCACGAATATTCAAGACAAGGTCGATAGCCGCCGACGCATGCAAAAACGGACGCGTGACGATAAACAACGTAAACGTCAAGCCATCGCGACCCGTAAAGGCAGGAGAGGTGGTGGCGGTGAGGAAACCACCCGTGACCTACTCGTTTAAGATACTAAAGCCAATAGAAATGAGAGTGGGAGCAAAACTGCTGCCCGAAATATACGAAAACGTAACCACACCCGACCAGTATGAACTGCTGGAAATGAACCGCATAAGCGGATTTGTTGACCGCGCACGTGGCACTGGCCGACCCACAAAGAAGGAGCGACGCTCGCTCGACGCCTTCATCGAGCCAACATTCGAAGGATTCGACTTCGACGACGACGACGACGAAGGTGACGAGGATTGGTAGTGGAAAGTAAAAGAAAAATGAATAAGAAATGAGAAACATAGCAGTATTCGTGTCCGGCAACGGAACAAACTTTGAAAACATCACACGCCATCTGAGCGACAACCAAACGGCACGCGTGGCCCTGATGGTGAGCAACAAGGACGACGCTTACGCACTGACACGCGCCGAACGACTCGGCGTGGAAGCCATAGTGTGGAAAAAAGCGGACTTCGCCGACGAACGACGTACGATGGAGATGCTAAGAAGCCACGGCATCGACTTCATAGTGCTGGCCGGATTTCTGCTGATGATTCCTCAATACCTTATAAAGCACTTCGACCACCGAATGCTGAACATCCACCCCTCGCTGCTGCCAAAATACGGCGGCAAGGGAATGTATGGCAGACACGTACACGAAGCGGTGAAGGCCAACGGCGAAACCACCACGGGCATAACCATACACTACGTGAGCGAAGAGTGCGACGGAGGCGACATAGTGCGACAGGAAACCACCCCACTCGACCCCACCGACACTCCCGACGACATAGCACGCAAGGTGCATGAACTGGAGAAGGAATATTTTCCACAAACAATACTTGACATCATCGAGAAGCAACAATGGCAATAAACTGCATACTGATAGTAGTGGGCGTGGCGCTGGTGCTGTATGGAGCCGACCGGCTCACGGCAGGAGCCTCGGCCATAGCCCGACGCATGAACATTCCGGAAATAATAATAGGACTGACGATAGTGGCGGCAGGAACATCGGCACCCGAGTTTTTCGTCAGCTTCATGTCGGCACTGAAGGGCACTCCCGACATGGCCGTAGGCAACGTGGTGGGCAGCAACATATTCAACGTGTTGCTGATAGTGGGCGTAACGGCAATGGTAACACCAATAGCCGTGTCACGCTCGACGGTAAAAAAGGACATGCGATGGGCCATACTGGCCTCGGTGGTGTTTCTTGTGCTGTGCTTCGACCGGCTGTCGCCGTCGCTTAAAGGCAACGAGATAAGCCGCCTGGACGGCCTTACGCTGCTCGTAATGTTTGCACTGTTCATGCGCACGACGCTGAAGGCTGCACGCAAAGGCATGAACGCAACGCCCGACTCCGACGCCGACGCCACCGTACAAAAGCCCGAAAGCATGGTGAAGAACACGGCATACTTTGCAGCAGGCCTCGCCATGCTCATCTTCGGCAGCAACATGTTTGTCGATTCGGCATCGTCGGTGGCTACAACGCTGGGCGTCAGCCAAGGCGTGATAGGCCTGACCATAGTGGCCGGAGGCACCTCGCTGCCCGAACTCGCCACAAGCGTGGTGGCCGCCAAGAAGGGCAACTCGGCCATTGCCATAGGCAACGTGATAGGCAGCAACGTGTTCAACACACTTGCCATACTCGGCACCACGGCAGTAATATGCCCAATGGAAATAAACGGAATAACAACAACCGACATAGTGGTAATGGGCCTGTCGATGTTTGTACTGTGGCTCTTCAGCTACACCAAGTTCATGGTGGAGAGATGGGAGGGAGCCTTGCTGACAGCCGCCTTCATAGCCTACTTGTCGATGCTGCTTATGAATATATGACATTAAAGTAATAACAAAGGAGTCATTGTCCAACCTCCTCTAAAAAACAACATTATGCAAAAAACAAAACGTCAAGTGAGCGTGCTGTTCATGCTTTTCGGCATGCTCTTCTGCGTCTGCCTCATCACGGCAAACGTATTGGAAACAAAGCAAATGGCCTTCGGCCCTATCAGCATTACCGGCGGACTCATCGTCTTCCCTGTTTCTTACATCATCAACGACTGCGTATGCGAAGTGTGGGGATATTCCAAAACCCGACTTCTCATTTGGTACGGATTTGCCATGAACTTCATCTTCGTGATGTTTGGCGCCATCTGCGACGCCTTGCCCGGTGCCGACTACTGGACCAACGAAGAGGGATTCCACGCCATCTTCGGCCTCGCCCCGCGCATCGCCTTAGCCTCGTTCCTGGCCTTCATCATAGGCTCGTTCATCAACGCCTACGTGATGAGCCGCATGAAAATATCGTCGGGAGGCAAGCACTTTACCTATCGCGCCATTCTCAGCACCGTGCTCGGCGAGGCGGCCGACTCGCTGATATTCTTCCCCATAGCACTGTGGGGCGTGGTGCCCAACAACGAGCTGCCTGTGCTGATGCTCTCACAGGTGGTGCTGAAAACACTCTACGAAATCGTAGTACTGCCCATAACAGTGTGTGTGGTGAAGGCCACCAAGCGGCATGAAGACATGGACACCTACGACAACAACATCAACTACAACATATTCAAGATAAAGGAATTCAACGAATGAGCAACATGACAAACCGACAAGACGAAGGCCTGCAGTCGCTCGGCCACACTACGAAATACGCCATGGACTATGCCCCCGAAGTGCTCGAGACATTTGCCAACAAGCATCCCGGCAACGACTACTGGGTGAAGTTCAACTGCCCCGAATTTACCTCGCTCTGCCCCATCACCGGCCAGCCCGACTTCGCCGAAATAGTGATACGCTACATACCCGACGTGAAGATGGTGGAAAGCAAGAGCCTGAAACTCTATCTGTTCAGCTTCCGCAACCACGGCGACTTCCACGAGGACTGCGTAAACATAATAATGAAGGACCTGATAAGCCTTATGGACCCAAAATACATCGAGGTGACAGGACTTTTCACGCCGCGCGGAGGCATTAGCATACATCCCTACGCCAACTACGGCCGCCCAGGCACAAAGTATGAAAAGCTGGCCGAACAGCGCTTTGCGGCATACGACCTTCAATAAACTGAAATAAAGAGCATTGGCATGAAATACAGTGTAATAACCATCAACTACAACAACTGCAACGGACTGCGCCAAACAATAGAAAGCGTAGTAGGCCAAACCTATGGCGACTATGAATACATCATAATCGACGGCGGCTCGACCGACGGCAGCATCGACGTGATAAGCCAGTATGAGAAGCAAATAACCTACTGGGTGTCGGAAAAAGACGGCGGCATATACAATGCCATGAACAAGGGCGTCAAAGCGGCACATGGCGAATACCTGATATTCATGAACTCGGGCGACTACTTTTCCAACAACAATGTACTTCTTGCAATGTCAACCAACAACCATGCAGAAGACATCGTTGTTGGAAAAGTGTTGACCGACGACGGCAAGGAATTCCTTTTCCGGCCAACAATGCCTACAATGTATTTCCTCTATTCAAGCACCATACCCCACCAAGGGGCATTCATAAAGCGATGGCTGCTGGAAAAATACCCATACGACGAGTCACTGAAAATCACCGCCGACTGGAAATTTTTCGTTCAGGCCCTGATAACAGAGAATTGTACGGTGGCATTCGTCGATACACCAGTGTCGATATTCAACATGGACGGATACAGCACCACCCACCCCAAAGAAACATGGGACGAAAAGCTCAACGTGATGAAAACCTTCTTGCCCGAAAGGGTGCTTGACGACTATCGGCGCATGAAGGAGTCGGAATGCCTTACACAGTCGCTTCTGCCCTCACTGCGCAGGCACTACACCATAGACAAACTGACGTACACCTTAGCCAAGGCTATGACTAAAGCCGTGGAGATGCTGCACGTAATAAAGCACAAAAAGAAAGGATGAAAAAAAAATAGTACAGGCCTGTTTGTATGGAAAAGATATCAGTCATCATACCAGTGTTCAACGCCGGGCAATTACTGAAGAAATGCCTCGACAGCGTGTTGACCCAAACGTGGAGCAACATTGAGGTGATAGTAGTTGACGACGGAAGCAGCGACGACAGCCCCGACATATGCAACCGATATGCCGCAACCGACCCAAGGGTAAAGGCTATACACACCACCAACAAAGGCGTTTGCCACGCACGCAACACCGGACTTGACAACGCCACCGGCCACTACGTCATGTTTGTTGACAGCGACGACTGGTTGGACAGCGGCATGATGGAAGTACTGGCAGGGCTGATGGAGAAGAACGACGCCGACATGGCTACGTGCGGATACTTTATGGAAGACGAGAATGGCAAAGTGATATATGGCATAGACAAGAACACCGAATACACGCTCGGCAGATGGGATGCCATAGGCACGCTCTTCAAGTCGCCCGACTATCGCTATAAAGGCAATCTGTGGGACAAACTGTTTTTAAGGCAAACCATAGTTGACCACTCGCTGACGTTCGACAACACCATCCGCTTCAACGAAGACCGTCTTTTCGTGTTCCAGTATCTGATGCATACCGATAAGACGGCCTACACCACCAAGCCATACTACCACTATGTACAGCACAGCCAAAGCGCGATGGGAGCCTTTGCCAAGGCATACCATGCACAGCATGAGACGTTTATCGACGCATTTGAAAAGATGGGGCTTACAGCGGGCATAATGCCAGCGGGCGTGCGCTCATCATTTGCCACCGACTATCTCAAGACAGCCATGGCCTTTCTTCTTAGCCACAGGCAGGACATCAGCCTCGGCCACCGATATGGCAGATGGCGCAAGATGCTGAAGTTAGCACCCTGTCTGCCTGCACGCGAAATGCTGCGATTCGCCAAAACCTCACTCCTGCTCTTCAGTCCCATACGATAGTTTTTTCCGTCTCGACTGTTTTAACTGATATAAAACCCCGACAGTAAAGAAAGAATGCCAAATATCGACCGAAATATTTGGAAGTTTCATTTTATATTCGTATTTTTGCACCTATTAAAGCAAAAACAGTGACAGAAATGGAGAATAACAAGCAAATACCATACGGAGTAGCCGACATTGAGTCGGTGAAGAAAGTAGTCACAATACTCATACCTTGCTACAACGAGGAGAAATGCATACCTCTACTATATACAAGATTGTCAACAATAATGTCATCTCACCAACAATATGACTGGGAGCTGCTTTTTGTCAACGACGGCAGCAACGACAATACATTGGCACTGATAGAGGAACTAAGCCAAGGCGACAAAAGGGTTGCTTACATCGACCTGTCACGCAATTTTGGCAAGGAGAACGCCATGCTTGCAGGATTCGACTATGCTTCAGGCGATTGCATGATTATAATGGATGCCGACCTACAGGACCCTCCCGAAATAATAAACGACATGCTCAAGATGTGGGAAGAAGGAGTGGACGACGTGTATGCCAAGCGCCGCACACGAGGCAAGGAAAGCTTCATCCGCGGCAGCCTTTCAAGACTGTTTTACTATCTGCTCGACAAGTCAACACGATATGACGTTTTGAAGAACGTAGGCGACTTCCGCCTGCTCGACCGAAAGTGCATTGACGCACTGAAGCAGCTGCGCGAAAACGAGCGATATACCAAGGGACTGTTCTGCTGGATAGGTTTCAACAAGCAGGAGATACTCTTCGACCGCGGCGACCGTGCAGGAGGCGAGACGAAATGGAACTACAGGTCGCTGTTCAACCTCGCCATCGAAGGCATCACCAGCTTCACGACGGCTCCGCTCCGCATGGCCACGTTCATAGGCATTGTCGTAGCCATTTGGGCACTTTGCTACATGGTGTGGATTATATCCAAGGTGCTGATATGGGGCGACCCCGTGGCAGGCTATCCTACCATCATGACCGTCATGCTTTTCATTGGAGCCGTACAGCTGATATGTATAGGCATTCTTGGCGAATATGTCGGAAGGATATTCAACGAGACGAAAAACCGCCCCTCCTATCTTATCAAGGGGGCAAAAGGAATAACTAAAAAGTATTGACAAGCAGTTATATCGTATGCAAAGAATAATGTCAGAATATAAACATTATGTATGGATAGCCTTGTTGTTGTGGGTGATAATGTTCATTATCTCGCCAGACTCCTATGCACATCATCTTTTTGACCGTGACGACAGCGCCATCTTCTTTACTTCAGGCAAGGCATTGATGAACGGGATGACCCCATACGTTGACTTTGCCGACTCCAAGGGTCCGCTCCTTTGGCTAATATATGGTGTGGGATACCTAATAAGCCATTACGACTACACTGGGGTGTTTTGGCTTAGTTGGATAGCTTATTCCATTGCTTTTGCTTTCATTTATCGCATAGCCTTTATATTCCTCACCGACAAGAAGTTATCGCTAATCACCAGTGTGGCCATGATGATGCTTGTCTTCTATCCTTGGTTTCACTATGAGATTAAGTCGGAAGACTGGTGCCAGCCGTTTGTGGCTGCCACCATCTATTATGCCTGCCGCCTGATATACAGCCCCCAAGCCGACAAGCACGACGTGAGGACAGCCTTCCTCGTGTTTGGCATGTCGTTCGCCGCCTGCCTGCTGATTAAATTCAGCGTAGCCGCCATGCTCTCGTCGATATATCTTTACATGTGCTATCATCTATTGAGAGAACGTCATGCAGTAGTCCTACCCACGATGTGGAGCATTGTCGGCGCATTGGCTTTGGCGTCGCCGTTTGTCATTTACCTCATTTTCGTCGGTGCTTTCGACGCTTTCGTAAATGAATATTTCATCCACACCCTTATGACCATTGACAACTCACAATACCACAGCTATATTCACGAACTATTATACCACATGGGGCGGTCTGACCGAATCCTGTATTTCACAGCCTCATTGGCAGGATGCTGCGGTATATGGTTCATCAAGCGACGCTCGCCATTGTTTCTGCCATTGGTGACGTGCGTGTTTTGGGCATTGTCGTCGCGGCATGCCGACTCACACTATTTCAACGCATGTACCATTCTGTCAGTATTCTTCGTGATATGCATTGTCTATACCTACAAACAAAACATTATACAAAACTATCGTCTTGCCACAACGGCGACAATGGCATTCACATTTGCATTCACCGTATTGACCAATAGCTTTATAAGTGGCTACCTCAACCCCACCTTCGCCATGGTCAAATCACCTTATCTCAATGACATGGAGCAGGTGTATAAGATAACGTCAACAGTCAAGAACCCAAAAATAATATTCTACAAGAGCCTCGACCGCGGCGACGGCATTAAGGCCGACGCCCTGCCAGGCTCCATATATTGGACAAGCCAAAAAGGAGCTTCAAAACACATGGAGCAAATACAGACAGACGACATAAAAGCCCACAAAGCTGACTTCGTCATCACCGAATCGCTCGACTCAGCCGCCCTCGACCGACAAATAGCCGAGCTGCAGGCTTATGGCTATAATATGGCCTACCGCTTCAAGGCTAAAGACAAGTGGGGATTAAGGCGCGCACTGCTCACGCGGTGTAAGCAAGAGGCGGCATCGCTTCATGCAAATTACAATTTTGTCAAACAATGACAGATGCGAACGACTGCATCGCTTGTCAAATCTCAATACATTTCCAAGCATGTCGTAACGGAACCTCGAAGCCGAGTGCCGGCTTTTGCTCTCCACGTATGGCTGCCCTGTTGAACCCGATGAGCCTATGACCACCGGCACTATCAGGAATGGATAATAATAACAGTGCTTCCTTTCTATAATAGCTTCATACAACTTATGCTCAAAAAACACTCCTTCGCTGTCTGAAATGCCCATTGCCTTTGGTAAGAAGTCGTCGGTATAGAAAGCGCAAGGAGCAATGAACAATCGACTATCAATCATGTTTGACGACGAAAAGAAAGTTTGCACAACGTTGTTGCCTATCTTACCATTGTCCTGTATCAACTCCGTTATATTCAGCACTTTCAGTCTTCCCGTCACCTTTACAATTATGGTGTCGCCATCAATTATCGACGAGCGGGCAATGGCCGTTTTAAGAATAATAGCCTCTCCATAACCCTTTCCCTTTGACTTGTCGAAATCATTGCCATTAAACGTTATAACCTCCAATCTGCCTGACTCAACATATTCTGAATAGTCATGACCGACATCACACATGGTATTTTCACAGAACACAATGGGAAAGGTTGTTTCACGAAGATAGAAGTCAAGGGCTTCCCTGTACTGCCTCAAACGTTCGGAAGCATCGTTCAACACAGTAAAAGGCATGCCGCAAGGATTAACGCATGCCGTTAGCAATATGACGTATCTGCGTTTCATAATCATTCCTCATTTTTCAATCTCGTCAAATCCCAGCAAGCCATTGTCACTCTGGTTGATGGCCGAACCAAAGCCCGACTGGAAGCCTTGCACCTCCAATACCGCACAGCCAGGTGCTTTTACCTGATATTCCACCATCGGATGATGCATCATAAGGTCAACATGCAGGAAGCCACGAGAGAGTATTTTTGGTAGTTCTATAGTCTTGCGAATGGTAAAATCGCCGGCAGGCAACTTCATAATGTTTCCATAATAATGACCCGGGGCGAAGGTGGCAAGCGGCATCCCTTCCTTGTTGTTGAACACAAGCATCAAGTCGGTAGTAAATGCCTCCAACGAAGTTCCTTTTATGCACACCTCCATAGACAGCTGGTCGGACTTTATCACACTTTCAGCATTGTCAGTACCATTGATGTAAATATTTTCTATCTGCAAAGTTGGTTTAACCCATTTAATATGGTCAATGATTTTCTTCTCCGACAATTGCTCGTCGTTCTTTAGGTATCGAGCCACACTCGACTCGATATCCCCAATATATTCAATGCCGCCATTCTTCATCACAATGCCATTCTTGCACAAACTCTTCACCGCAGCCATATTATGGCTTACGAACAACACCGTCCTGCCCTCTCCGTTGGCCACGTCGTGCATTTTTCCGATGGCTTTCTTTTGGAACTCGGCATCACCAACGGCAAGAACCTCGTCAACAACAAGAATCTCAGGCTCCAAATGAGCGGCAATGGCAAAGCCAAGTCGCACTATCATGCCCGACGAATATCGCTTCACCGGTGTGTCAAGATATTTCTCAACGCCTGCAAAATCAACTATCTCGTCAAGTTTGCGGTTTATCTCCGCTTTGGTCATGCCCATTATGGAGCCGTTCATGTATATGTTTTCACGACCGGTCATTTCAGGATGGAAGCCTGTACCTACCTCAAGCAGCGAGGCTATGCGGCCTTTTACCTTTATCGTGCCGACCGTAGGCGACGTGACTCGCGAGAGAATCTTCAGCAGCGTTGACTTTCCGGCACCATTCTTTCCAATGATGCCAACCACATCACCTTGCTCTACGTTGAAAGAAACATCTTTTAAAGCCCAGACAAAGCGGCTGTCGCCCTTTTTCGTCCGGTCGTTCACCTCGCCAACCTTCAAGTAAGGGTCTTCCTTGCCACGTACCCTTGCCCACCAGCGGTTGAGGTCGTGGCTCAATGTTCCTGTTCCAAATGTACCAAGCACATATTGCTTGCCTACTCTGTCGAATTCTATAACGTTTCTGCCCATTGTTTTTCTCTTAAACTTACGCAAAGGTAATATATTGTTCCGTAAAAAACGAATGATTTGCCATAATTCTTCAGTATTGTGGCACATTTTCTTATTTTTGTGGAATCAAAGAATATCTTGTTTACACTTCCCAAACACCTTGTTTACACCTCCCAAACACCTTGTTTACGGAGCGAGAACAAGGGGGTGTGTTTCAGTACATTCGTGACATCATATCACATCCATAAAATTCTTCTGTACCCTATTGAACACCACTATGCCGAGAAGCAGGATGACGACGGTGAATACGGTACTGTAGAGAAGATACGACCAGTCGAAAACGCCGACACCCGTAAAGCCGTATTTGAACGTCTCGACAATAGACGTCAGCGGATTGGCCACTATAACCCAAATCTTGTCGGGATAGTTGTCCTTCATCACCGACAGCGGATATATTACAGGCGTGGCATACATCCACAACTGAACGCCAAAGGCTACAAGGAAACGAAGGTCGCGATACTTGGTGGTCATCGACGAGATTATCAGTCCAAAGCCAAGGCCGAGCGCTCCCAACATCAGCAACAGAACGGGAAAGAGGCACAACGTCCAGTTGACATTAAACCCTCCAGTCGTCACGGCATAATAGGCATAGACCACAAGGAACAAGACAAACTGTATGCCCATCTTTATCATGTTTGAAACGGCTATGGATATCGGCACGACCAAACGCGGGAAATAAACTTTTCCGAAAATGTTCTGATTGGCATTGAACGTTTCGGAACATTTGGAAAGACAATCGGCAAAATAGTTCCAGCAAACAAGGCCCGCAAGATAGAACACAGCCTGCGGAACACCGTCAGTAGAGATGCCTGCAATGCCGCCAAAGACAAACATAAACATTACGGTGGTGAGAATAGGCTGAATGAAAAACCATGCCGGACCAAGAATAGTCTGCTTGTACAGAGTCACTATATCTCGCCTGACGTACATGACGAGAAGGTCGCGATAACGCCACACCTCCTTCAGATTAAGGCTGAAGAGGCTGCCTTTGTTTTCTATTATTATGTCCCAATCTTGTTCCATTTACTGTAAGTGCAATATAAAATCGACTGCAAATCTACAAAAAAAATACATTATGGCCAAACTATTTTCGCACAAATATGCCGTTCCACTTGCGAGAAGCCCCATCGACATCAAAATCACGATAGAAACTAAGGGCTTTCTGGGACATTTCAGTCCAACTCGACGAGGTTGCCATGCCAGTCATGGCCGTAGCCAAGTCGGCCACGTCTCCGGTTCTGAACAGCAAACTTGCGCCGTTGCCGCCAAGAAGTTCACGGGCAATGGGTATGTCGGACGATATTACAGGAAGTCCGTGCGACATGGCCTCAAGAAGCACCAAGGGCTGCCCCTCCCAACGCGAACTAAGCACAAAGACCGAGGCGTTGGAATAATGGCGTTGAATGTTTGGCGTAAAAGGACATATCTTGACACGATGCTCCAACCGTTCTTGCGATATAAGATTACGATAGAGTGACTCCTCTTCACCTTCACCTACAATCTCCAGAAGCCAGTCGTCGTTGGTCTTGGCAAAAAGGGCAAAAGCCTTTATAAGTATGTCAAACCCCTTGTGCAAGGGAGTAAAACGGCCTACGGCAAGGAATTTCTTGTGCATGATGGAAGCCCTTCCTTGCGGAACCAATGTCAATGGATTATATATTGCCTGGCACTGTAGCCCTAACTGCTTGTTGAATAAGGCCGCGTCATGCCTTGACAATACTACGACCCTGTCCAACTGTTTCATCTGATGGCCGAAAAACGACTTCAAGCCAGGAAGATACGGACGTTGCTTTTCAAACAGGGCGTCGTAGCTGTTGTGCATCCAACCTATCACCATAGGCGCATTCAGACGGCTGCGTACAGAAGCCAAATGGAGCGAAAGGAAAGCATGGACGCCTATTACAACGTCGTAACTCCCCGCATTTATCTGCATTGACAGCAGTCGCTTGTACGACGGAAAGAAGAAGCTGTAGGCATAAAGTTTGGCGGTGAACCTGTTGTGAGGCAAAAGGTTCTTATAGGCCATGCTGCACAATTTGCACAGGTAGTATTCCGCGTCGTGTGGATGGGTGTAGGCAATATGCTGAAACTTTATTGTCGTCAACTGGTAGTCGTAGAGTTTGCAGTCGGCGGCATTGTCTGTGGTGAGAATGGTCACGTCGTGGCTTTTTGACAGCGTCTTGGCCAGGACAGCCAACACCCTCTGTACTCCTCCAAACGAAAACACCGTATCGGCATAAAATAATATTTTCATATCAAGCTGCTATTATGAATTATATTTTTACGTGTTCGGCAAGCGGAAGGGTCAGTTCAACCACTGCGTTGCCATCATTATCGGCATGGGCCGATATGCCACAGCCCCTGCGGTTGGTGGCTTCAGAGTGGTCGCGCACTATCTGACGGCACAGCAGGAATGGTATGCTTTGCGACGACACCGGCACGAAAAGCGACGGCAACAAAGCCTTGTCGTGGATGAAAGCCGGCATTACTATCGACATTTGCATGTATCCGGTGGTCTCACGCAAGGCCCTTATATGGAGTTTTCCGTCAGACGTTTGTTGTTTCAGAATGTCAAACAGCATAAGCAGCAAGTGTTTGTTGCACAGTAAAGGCACATCGACGTCTCCACTGCACATGTCCTGCCCCACCATCTCGCTGAGTGTAGCCTTCCTTATCTGAATGGCTATCTTGCCAAGCTGACTTGTGGCCTGGCTGCACAGCATGGAATAGACATTGCGGTAGTATTCCACAAGTTCGGCCACGTCTTCAATGCCCGACTTCTCCATCATCTGTATTATTCGGCTCGGATAATACATCGTTTCGTGCTTGAGGGTTGACAGGCAGTTGTCGAGTATGGAATTGCATACATGCAGGTTGTTGTTCTCGTATTCGGCCTTATGCAGCTGGTCGGCCAGCATCTCCATGTCGGTGTTCATTTTGCCCTGCAGGTTGTCGGCCTCCTTCAGTGTAGCTGCAATAGTTTCAACCACATGCCTAAGCTGTTCGGGAAAGTCCTCATGCGACAACTGTTCAGTGGCCCGCAGTTTGTCTTCCAATCGTCCTTCGCCATTGATGAGGGCGTTGACTTTGCCTATCCGTTCTTCACAAAACCTAAAATACAGTATGTGACGGTAATAAAGCATGTAGTAAGCCGGCAAGATTGACAGTAGAATCAATATCAGCACAATGATGGCCACGGTCTTGTTTGACTGCGAGCTTCGCATCATGGCACAGTAGTCGGCCAAAGTGTTGTCGGCCGACATCTCGTTGAACAAGCGGGTATAAACGGCATTGTTGTATTTGTAAAGCTCCCAATCATGAAGCGCAAGCGCCGCCACGGCACACTCGTTGCGCATGTCGAGCACCACGTGGAAGTCAATGTCGATGCTGTCGTGCAGCCATTTCACCTCGGGCAACGCCATCTGTGCGTTTCCCTTTTCAACAAGCATGTCACGTCCATTCGGCCTCAGCTGCCTATAGCATATATTTAGCCATTTTCGGCACGAATCGGCATATTCCACTGTCTTGGAGTAAGTGCCTGCTATGTTGGAATAGTAGGCGCTGTCGGCATAAAGTGCAGCCTGCCTCATGCTCTTGCTTACGCCGGCCGATGCAGCCGACCACTGCAGCAACAGCACGACAATGGCCACGACGGCCCTCGCCACACCCAAGGGAAGCCTGAAGAAGAAACGGCTGCCCTCGCCCACACGGCTTTCGACCGACAAGGCAGCGCACGAAAACTTCGGACTTGTCTTCTTGTATTTCTCAATTATGCCTCTACAGTTCATCAACCCGAAGCCATGTCCGTCATTTACCTTATGGCTGAATATTTCAGACTGCTGCTGTTCAGTAAGTCCGCATCCCGAGTCCTCCACCGACACTTCTACATAGTCGGCCTCCTTATGGGCGTAAACGGCCACACGGCCTCCGCTTTCGGTAAACTTCAAGGCATTGTCGGCCAAGGTGTTTATCATGAACAACGTGAGTATGCGGTCGGCCTTCACCACGGCATCGGTTGGCGCAACGTCGAGTTCAATGCCCTTGGCGGCGAATGACGAGCGGTTTTTGGCTATAATGTCAAACAAGTCGTTCAGTCTGAAGCTCACTACCTTAATGCTCAGACGTCCCTCGTTCAGCTTTATCCATTTTGTCAGCAGTTCGTTGGTGTCGTTTATCTGCGAAGCCAATTCGCATATATACTGTCTGCGATACTGTTTCACATGGTCGGCCTCGTCACGTTTCATAAGCATATTGACCTCATTGATAATACGGTCAATCAGCGGCAAATGGCTGATGGCAAGCGAGATGCGTGCCCTTTGCTCAAGGTTTCGCTTAGTGTTGTCGGCAATGTGCAGTTTGCAAGTGTCTATCTTTTCCAGCGTTTCCTCGCGGCATTCCTGCATCGCCTCCATACGTTGGGCGTTGTTCTTGCTCCATTGTTCCAGCGGTGCCAAGAGGCGTTTGGTTTCATCGTTAATGTTACGTCGGCGGTAGAGGATAATGAATGCCCAAAGCAAAGCCACGAGAACAACGATGGACAGGACAACTACCATCATCAACACATTGAGTTGCCTGGACGTTTTGTCGAGTATGGCAGCCCTCGATTCAAGCAGACGGTCTTGCCTCGTCTCTTCCTGAAGGTCGAGGTAGATGTTTCTGTTGTAGTCGCTTGAAGGTTTGTCGTCGATGGCCGAATAAGCCACGCTCATCTGCTCCCTTATGCTCGCCACGAGGTCGGGGGCCTTCTGGATAAGACTGTCGGACAAGGCCGCCTCCAAATTCTCAATGGCCGAGGCGTAGTCGCCTATGCCCATATAGCATGAAGCCACCGAACGATATGCTCCCGCTATCTGATAAATGTCACCATAGTCGATAAACTTGTTGAGGGCCTCAACCGCCATTACTCCAGCCAGCTCTTCATTTGACAAGCCGGAAGGATTAAGAAGTCGCATGGCAGCAGGATTGTTGTTTGCCAAAGCAGGGCCGGTGGCCTTGTCGAGCAGATGGTCGGATATCGACTCCGTCGAGTTGGCCTCAAAATAAAGGTTGCCCATTTTTCGGGCGAGAAGAAGGCATTTCATCAGACATTCAAACTCACGCTGGCACACTTCTTCAGCCGACGAGCCGCTGATTATTCCTCCTGCTCCAATGTTATAAAGATAATTAAGATATTGTGCGGTGTCCTGCTTGACTGTATTTTCGTCAATTGACAACAAGGCTTTTGCCGATTTCTGACTTTGACCCACATAGTAATAATATGTAGAGGTGACAATGGCCATTTCGGTTTCGGCATACGCCATTCTGCGCTTCAGGTGAGGTGATAGTTCTGAAGGTTCCTCCTTTATCCTCCTCAACCTGCCTACAGCACTTTCACGGAAGTCGTAGAAACGCCGGTTGGCCGACATGCGCTGGCACAGCCTCATCATCTGCACGTCGGCAACGAGAAGCTCCACCTGGTTGTCGGTAATCCTGTCGATGCAAGCGAGCAAGCTGTCGGCCGTTTCATACTGCATTCGGGCTATGTGTACAAAAGCCATGTTGTTGAGGGCTTCGGCCCTCCCATCGCCGTAATCGGCAGCTTCGTCGTATGCTTGTCGGGCGTAACTGATTGCAGAGTCGAGGTTGCTGTAATGAAAAGCATACGACTGGGCATTCAGCATGTCAACATTGCCGTGTCTGCCATCAGCGCTGTGACATGCCGAAAAAAACAAGAGGCACAGCACACCTGCAATGAGTGTGCCCATGCCTCTTGACAATAGTCTTTTAAGCGCGTGCCTTGGCAATATATCCGAGTGCCTCCACACACTTGTCGGTTATAGCCTGCCAATTTTCGGCGGCTATCACGTCCTTCGGGAACAGCTTTGAACCCATGCCTACACAGTAAACACCAGCTTTGATCCACGACGTGAGGTTTTGCTCGTCGGGCGAGACGCCACCTGTAACCATAAGTTTCGACCAAGGCATTGGTGCCATAAGTCCTTTGACAAGGTTGGGACCAAGCACGTCGCCGGGGAATATTTTGCACAGGTCACATCCTGTCTCCTGAGCGGCTCCCACTTCAGAAACGCTGCCACAACCTGGTGTATATGCAACAAGACGACGGTTGCAAATCTTAGAAATCTCAGGATTGAAGAGTGGACCTACTACGAAACAAGCACCCAACTGAATATAAAGTGCCGCTGTGGCGGGATCAACCACTGAACCCACGCCAAGTGCCAGTTCGGGACATTCCTTGGCGGCAAATTTCACTACTTCCTCAAACACTTCGTGGGCAAAGTCACCACGGTTGGTAAACTCAAACGCACGAACACCACCATCATAGCAAGCCTTTACGACCTTCTTGGCCACCTCGGCATCTTTGTGGTAGAACACTGGAACCATTCCTGTCTCACCAATTTTGGCGAGCACTGCTATCTTATCAAATTTAGCCATAAAATTACTACTTTTTTTAGTTGACAAGTTAACAAGTTGACAAGTTAACGAGTTAACAAGTTGACGAGTTAACGAGTTGACTTCTCAATCATGTTATCTCTGTACACGTCCTGAAGCGTCGCCACCGGCAAGAGCCTCTACCTCTTCACGGCTAACCATGTTGAAGTCGCCGGGAATGGTGTGCTTCAAGGCTGAAGCTGCTACTGCAAACTCAAGAGCCTTACCCTGATTGTCAGGATAGGTAAGCAAGCCATGGATGAGGCCTCCTGAGAACGAGTCGCCGCCACCTACACGGTCGATGATAGGCATGATGTCGTAATGCTTGCTCTGATAGAATTCCTTACCATTATATATAAGAGCCTTCCAACCGTTGTGTGTGGCAGAAAGCGACTCACGCAGAGTAGAAACGACATACTTGAAACCGAAAGTCTCCATCATTCCCTTGAAAATGCCATAATATCCTTCGGCGTCTGTCTTTCCGCCCTCGACGTCAGCCTCCGGCTTGAATCCAAGACACAACTGTGCGTCTTCCTCATTGCCTATGCAGACATCAACATACTTCATAAGGGGCTTCATGATGCTCTGGGCCTTCTCAGAAGTCCACAATTTCTTACGGAAGTTCAAATCTACCGATACAGTCACACCATGACGCTTTGCAGCCTCACATGCCAAACGTGTCAATTCAGCTGCCTTGTCGCTTATGGCAGGTGTAATGCCGCTCCAGTGGAACCAGTCGGCACCCTCCATAATCTTGTCGAAATCGAAGTCCTCCGGATTAGCCTCGGCAATGGAACTGCCGGCACGGTCGTAGATTACCTTTGAAGGACGCATCGATGCACCCGTCTCAAGATAATAGATTCCTACACGGTCGCCACCACGGGCAATGAAATCGGTGTTGACACCAAACTTGCGCAGTGAGTTCACGGCACATTGGCCAATCTCATGCTTTGGCAGTTTTGACACGAAATAAGCATTGTGGCCATAATTGGCGCAACTTACAGCAACGTTTGCTTCTCCGCCGCCATAAACGACGTCGAAATATTCACTTTGAACAAATCTTTTCTGTCCTGGTGAAGACAGACGGAGCATTATTTCTCCTAATGTTACTACTTTTGCCATTGTTATGTAAATTAATAAAAAATTTTGTTGTCGTAGATTGGTTTCATCTGTTTATGGGCGCAAAAATAGCATTATTTTCTGAAACTACGAAGAAAAAAAGGCAAAATCTTCATATTTTTGCAAAATATTATGCTGTGCATTCGCACAATTCAATAATTATTGGTAAATTTGCACACTCTTTATGCATTAACTTACAAAATGGCAACTGAAAAAATTAGAATCAAAGATGTGGCCCAACTCGCCGGAGTATCGGTGGGAACGGTAGATAGAGTATTGCACGGACGACCAAATGTTTCGGAAGACGCCCGAAAAAAAGTGGAAAAAGCACTAAAGGACATGGACTATCGACCGAATGTCTATGCCAGTGCCTTGGCATACAACAAGAAGTACACCTTTTGTTGCATTATGCCCAAACATGTGTCGGAAGCTTATTGGGAAGAAATTGAAGAAGGAGCGATGGACGCTTGCGACAAGCGACGCGACTTCCACGTAAGCGTGAAGATGTACTACTACAGACGATATGACATCGACACCTTCGTGCAGGTAACTGAGGAATGCCTGAAAGACAAGCCCGACGGAGTAGTTGTTGTTCCGTCGCGACTGGCCGAGACAAAGGCCTTCACCGACCAGTTGCACTCTATGGGCACTCCGTTCATTCTGTTAGACTCTTTTATGCCCGACCTTAGGCCCCTTTCGTTTTTCGGTCAGGACTCGTTCTGCTCAGGATATTTTGCAGGACGAATGCTGATGCTCATTGCCAACGACCAAAAAGAAATCATGCTGATGAAGCAGATGAAGAACGGCAACGTGGCAAGCAAGCAGCAGGAAAACCGCGAGACAGGATTCCGTCACTACATGCACGACCATTTTCCTGACATTAATATAATAGAGGTGAACCTGCCACTCGACATCGAGCGCGACAAATACGACGACATACTTGAGGATTATTTCACCAATCATCCAAACACACACCATTGCATCACCTTCAACTCGAAGGCACACATCGTGGGCGACTTCCTGTTGAGAACCAATAGGCGTGGTGTGCAGATAATGGGGTATGACATGGTGGAGAAAAACGCCAACTGCGTAAAACTTGGCTCCATATCGTTCCTCATTGCCCAACATGGCTATATGCAAGGCTACTCGTGCATTGAATCTCTTTTTGAAGCCATAGTGCTGAAAAAGAAAGTGAATCCCGTGAACTATGTGCCAATAGAACTGCTGACAAAAGAAAACGTCGATTTCTATCGACGCACACAATTGTAGCTTTGTTACGACATGACAATTCAGCTAAACATTAAACTATAACATAAAATAAAACTACAATGGAAAAAACTTATCTAAAAATCAACCGGGAGGACTCGGTTGTAGTATGCCTGCAGCCGATGAAGAAAGGTGACGCCATAGAAATCGACGGCACTACAATCATGCTCAACCAGGACACGCCTGCCGGACACAAAGTGCTGATAAAAGACACGAAAGAGGGAGACGACATTATTAAATACGGCTATCCCATTGGCCACGCGCGTCAGGACTTGAAGGCAGGCGACTGGATAAACGAGAACAACCTGAAAACAAATCTCTCGGGAACATTGTCATACACCTACCAGCCTGTGGACAACAAGCTCGACATCGCCGACGAAAAACGTACCTTCATGGGATATAAGCGCAACAACGGCGAAGTGGCCACACGCAATGAGATATGGATCGTGCCTACGGTGGGTTGCGTGAACGGCATTGCCGAACGACTGGCCGCACAACTGCGCAAAGAGACAAACGAAGAGGACATCGACTCAATATATGCCTGGCACCACAACTATGGTTGCTCGCAGCTGAGCGGCGACCACGAGAACACCCGCAAGATTCTGCGCGACATAGTACTGCACCCCAACGCAGGAGGTGTGCTCGTGTTAGGCTTAGGATGCGAAAACAACCAGCCGGAACTGTTTGAGCAGTTGCTTGGCGACTATGACCGCAACCGCATAAAATTCCTCGTCACACAAAAAGTTGACGGCGACGAAGTGGAAGCCGGCATGGAGATACTGCGCCAACTGTATGCCCAAGCACGTCAGGACAAGAGAGAAGAACTGCCTGTAAGCAAACTGCGCATAGGCCTGAAGTGTGGAGGAAGTGACGGATTCAGTGGCATTACAGCCAACCCACTCGTTGGCGAATTCAGCGACTGGCTCGTGGCACAGGGAGGCACCACCATACTTACCGAAGTACCCGAAATGTTTGGAGCCGAAACCATACTCATGAACCGCTGCAAGACGGAGCAACTGTTTGAAAAGACAGTCAACATGGTCAACGACTTTAAGGAATACTTCTTGAGCCATGGCGAACCCGTAGGAGAGAACCCATCGCCGGGCAACAAGGCAGGTGGCATATCAACACTCGAAGACAAGGCTCTTGGCTGTACGCAAAAATGCGGCAAGGCCATGGTAAGCGGCGTGCTTGAATATGGCGACCGACTGGAACACGACGGCCTGAACCTGCTGTCAGCCCCTGGCAACGACTTGGTGGCCTCAACAGCTTTGGCCTCTGCCGGATGTCACATTGTGTTGTTCACCACTGGCCGCGGAACCCCATTCGGCACTTTTGTCCCGACAATGAAAATAGCCACCAACCCGACGCTTGCTTCAAGAAAGCCTAACTGGATTGACTTCAGTGCCGGACAGCTCATCGAAGGCAAGACCATGGAACAGCTTCTTCCTGAATTCATCGACAAGATTATTTCTGTGGCAAGCGGCGAGAAGTCAAGGAATGAAATAAACGACTACCGCGAAATATCCATATTCAAAAACGGAGTAACGCTGTAAAAAATAAAGAAAAAAGATTGAGAAAAAAAGGATTCATAGCAATAAGTCCACTGTTAGTGTTCGTATGCTTGTATTTAGTCACCTCAATCATTGCAGGTGACTTCTACAAAGTTCCAATAACGGTTGCATTCATGCTTGCATCAATATATGCAATCGTTATTGGAGGAGGTATGCCCCTGACCAAACGCATCGACACTTTCAGCAAAGGCGCAAGCACAAAAAACATGATGCTCATGATTTGGATATTCATCCTTGCTGGAGCATTTGCCAACAGCGCCAAAGTAATGGGCAGCATAGACGCAACAGTAAATCTCACTCTAAACCTACTTCCTGCCAGCATGATACTGGCAGGATTGTTCATTGCAGCTTGTTTTATCTCGCTGTCCATTGGCACCAGCGTAGGCACCATAGTGGCTCTTACACCAATAGCGGCAGGAGTAGCCCAATCGCTCGACTTCAACATTTATCTGCTTACGGCCGTCATTGTAGGCGGTTCGTTTTTCGGCGACAACCTGTCGTTCATATCCGACACTACCATCACGGCAACATCCACCCAAGGCTGCAAGTTGAGCGACAAATTCAGAGTCAATTCGTTTCTTGCCTTTCCTGCCGCCATTATTGTATTGCTTGTCTATTCGGCCATGGGTCAATCGATGACGTCCGACCAACCCGCCTCGCCGGTCAACATAATTAAAGTGGCACCCTACATCATTGTACTGTTAACTGCCATCTTTGGCATGAACGTCATGGCTGTGCTGACTCTTGGCATCGCCCTTACTGGCATCATAGGCATTGCCGACGGTTCGTTTGACGTGTTCGGCTGGTTCAAGGCCATGGGCGACGGCATAATAGGCATGGGCGAGCTGATAATCATAACAATGCTGGCCGCAGGAATGTTGGAACTGATAAAAGAACGAAGAGGCATTGACTTCATAATCAACTCGCTCACCCGACATGTGAAAACCAAGAGAGCGGCCGAATTGTGCATAGCGACACTGGTAGGTGTGGTCAATATATGCACAGCCAACAATACCGTAGCCATACTTACCGTGGGCCAGCTGTCGAAGAAAATCGGCGACCGTTATGGAGTGGACAACAGAAAGTGTGCGAGCATACTCGACACTATGTCATGCTGTGTACAGGGCCTCATTCCTTACGGCGCACAAGTGCTGATGGCGGCAGGCTTGGCAGAAATCAATCCCATAGGCATTCTGCCATACCTTTACTATCCACTGACCATCGGATTGATAACCATTGCGTCAATACTTCTCCGTTATCCAAGGAGATATTCTTGAACCACTATTTACATTCATTGAAATGGACATTATTGAAAGAAACTTCATGAAACTATTGCGAAGCGGTACATTTGGCGACAATACTGCCTTGGAACCCATGTCGCACTGGAAATGGCGTCGTCTTTACCAAATGTCGCTTATGCATGGAGTGTCGGCACTTGTGTTCGACGGCATTTCATCACGCAGAGAAGATGTCAAACTAAACCTTCCCAACGATTTGGCTGAACAATGGCACAAAAACATTGGCGAGGTGGAAGAGGACAATCGAAAAATGAACGAAAAGACTGCCGAGCTACTGCATATTTACAGCAAGGAACAGTTGAGGCCAATACTATTGAAAGGACAAAGCATAGCAACCCTTTATTCCAATCCGGGACATCGCACTGGCGGCGACTGCGACATATACTTTCCTTTTGAGGCACAGGGAAAGAAAGCCGATGAATGGGCAAGAAAAAACGGAAAGGCCATAGACAAGAGCGACCGTTACACGCTGCCATACACTTGGAATGGAATAACCGTTGAAAACCACCATCGCGTGCAAACCCTCTCAAACGCAATGCTTAACCGCAGGCTGCAAAATATCATCGACTCGGAAATACGCTGTTGCGACTCGACCTATGTCACCATAAACGGAACGAGAATAGAAACACTGCCACCGACACTGAACCTTCTAATTGCCATTATACGAATTGCACGTTACATAATAAACGACGGAGTAAAGCTGAAACAGCTTATCGACCTTGGCATGATGCTGCGTACAATAGGAGCGAAAGTGGACTTCGTGAAGTTACAACAATGGATAGAACGACTCAGAATGAGGCGTATGGCAACTCTCGAAGCGTCACTGCTCATCAACCTGCTTGACTTCAACGAAGACGAACTTCCATTCTACACACCTACACTTGCCACCAACATAACCAACACGGCAGAAGAACTGCTGCAGTTTGACAGCAGCCATACTGACGAATGGTATTTCACACAAGGCAAAAACATCTTTGTCAAGTCAAACAATTCCAAGGCCATGATGTGGCAAGTAAGCCACACTGCCAAATATTTCAGATACTATCCTTCAGAAATGACCACCAACTTCATCAAGAACTTCGCCCATTCTCTTTCACACATTGAAGAATAAGCAATAAAACAAAAAAGGGGGGAAAAAAGAAAAGGAGTGGAAAACCCACTCCTTTTGCGGTGCGTACGGGACTCGAACCCGTGACCCCATGCGTGACAGGCATGTATTCTAACCAACTGAACTAACGCACCTTGTTGGTTTTGCTCGTAAGGAAAATATCTGCGGTGCGTACGGGACTCGAACCCGTGACCCCATGCGTGACAGGCATGTATTCTAACCAACTGAACTAACGCACCTTGTTGGTTTTCCTTATTTGCGGGTGCAAAGGTACGCATTATTTTTGAATCCACCAAATATTTTAGCAAGAAATTACAAAAAAAAGTGCAAAAACACCGCATTTGAGTATTTTTGGCCGTCAAAAAGCCATTCTTCGAGTATTTTTTCACCTTTAAAGCCCAATGAACGGAATAATTCCAAAGCTATTTTATTATCGGCAGAAATGACAACATACACCTGATGCAGATGTATCACTCTGCGTGCATAGTCAAGCATTTTGCATACCATAGCCCGTGCATAGCCCTTATTCCTGAAACAATCGCGTATTACTATTCCCATCTCTGCCCTATTGTGCCTTGGCTCAAAATCGCTCAAGTCGGCAATGCCGACAACCTCATTGTCGCTATTAGTCGCCATAAGACGCATTTGACGGTCGGCATATATGTCACACGTGGAATTTGCTACATAGTCATGCAGCAGATACCGTGAAAACGGAGAATTACTGTATCCTACCGTCCACAAGTCGATGTTGTTTTCTATTTCATAAAGCGTATCGAGGTCTTCCGGCTCAATTGCACGCAATTCAATTTTTTCCATATTATATATAAATAAGGTGTGAAGAGTAAGACAGCCACAACGACCGCCTTCCCCAATAGTTGTCGTCGGCAAAGTTACGTTTTTTTTTCATACTACAGCAAAACAAAGCCATCTGTTAGGTTAATTATTGTTATTGGCACATATACTTTCTTCAATTCCAATCTTTTTTATTAATTTTGCAGGATAAAACTTATCACATTTAATATGACAACATCCAAGGCAAAAAGAATAATATTTACTTTTCTGTTCACATTCTGTTGCGCCATGAGCACAACGGCGCAAATTGATTTTCTTCAGGCCAACAGGAATGTTATACCTGGAGGATATGACTTCTGGGTATATACCCCGGAAGAATACTATTACACACAAGAACATACTCCTTGCATCATCTTTCTTCATGGTGCATCGTTGTGCAGCCGTAACCTTAACAGGTCAAGACGCTACGGCCCACTTGACGCCATAGTACGTGGCCGACAGATACCGGCTCTTGTAATAGTGCCGCAAAATCCAGGTGGTGCATGGAATCCCGAAAAGATCAACGATGTGCTTGAATGGACAAAAAAGAACTATGCCATGGACTCGACAAGGGTGTATGTAATAGGCATGAGCCTTGGAGGTTATGGCACATTGGACTTTGCAGGCACATACCCAAAGAAGGTGGCAGCGGCAATGGCTCTTTGTGGAGGTTGCTCGCTAACCGACCAAACAGGACTTGGCGAGCTTCCACTTTGGATTATACATGGTACTGGCGACAGGGCTGTATCAGTAAGAAAATCACAAACTGTAGTCGAGGGATTGAAGGCAAAAGGACTTGACAAACGACTAAGGTTTGACTGGTGGAAAGGCGCATCGCACGGCGCTTTGGCGCGTGTATTATACATGGCCAAAACCTACGATTGGCTTTTCTCACATACTACAAAAGACCCTGAACGAAACGTCAATAAGGTGATAGACATCAAAATGAGCGACTTGAAGAATGCCTATGAAGACATGATTCGCGACTATCCCGATCCTGAAGTCATTGACGATTGACGTATTCGGCCGCCATTTCAGCACACCTCTCGCCATCTACACCAGCCGATACTATACCTCCTGCGTAGCCAGCACCTTCACCACAGGGGAACAGCCCTGATATGGAGACGTGCATAAGCCGTTCAGCATCACGAAGTATTCTAATAGGCGATGAAGTCCTTGTTTCAACAGCTATCACCACAGCTTCGTTTGTAAGGAAGCCATGGCTCTTGCGGCCAAACACCCTGAAGCCCTCACGCAACCGAGAGCTGACATTAGCCGGAAGCCAAAAGTGCAGAGGCGACGATATTAGGCCGGGAGCATAGGACGAACGCGGCAAGTCGTAGCTGAGCTTGCCATTTACAAAATCAACCATACGCTGAGCGGGAGCCGTTTGCTTCATGTTGCCTTGTTGCCAGCATTCACGCTCCACTTGCTTCTGCCATTCCATAATTTTCAAAGGGCTGTCACCTTCAATGTCTTCCGGCCGTATCTCAACCACCATTCCGCTATTCGACCACTGTCCACCTCTATTGCTTGGACTCATACCATTGACCACAATTTGCTGCGATGCTGTAGCTGCTGGAATGACAAACCCTCCCGGACACATGCAAAACGAATAAACCCCTCGTCCCTCAACTTGAGTTACGAACGAATATTCTGCGGCCGGCAAATACTTGCCCCGTCCGTTGGCATTATGATACTGTATTTGGTCTATTAGCAGCGACGGATGCTCAAGGCGCGCCCCTACAGCTATACCCTTGGCCTCAATCTCAATATTGGCATTATGAAGTCCTTCATAAACATCACGTGCAGAATGTCCTGTAGCGAGAATGACAGGACCCCTGAACACCTTTTCGTCACCCGATGTCAAATCAACGGCCTCAATCCCGACAACTTCGTTTGAATCGATTATCAGACTGGTCATTTTTGTTTCATGATGCACCTCACCACCAGCCTTCAATATGGTATTGCGCATATTTTCAATTACACGCGGCAGTTTGTCAGTACCTATATGAGGATGAGCATCACATAGAATGTTGGCAGAAGCCCCATGCTGACAAAACACATTAAGAATTTTATCAACATTTCCTCGCTTTTTGCTGCGTGTGTACAGCTTACCGTCAGAATACGCTCCTGCCCCACCCTCTCCAAAGCAGTAATTGCTTTCTCCATCAACCTTTTGCGTCTTGGTAATTTGGGCCAAGTCAAGCTTTCGCTGCCTTACATCCTTTCCACGCTCTACTACAATCGGACGCACACCAAGCTCCACAAGCCTCAACGCCGCAAACAGTCCTGCGGGACCTTCTCCAACAACAACAACACTGCGTGCAGCCGACACGTCGCCATATTCAACGCGCCTTATTCCGTCGTCGGAAGGATACTCATTGACAAACACCTTAAGCAAGAGGTTGACAAAAATCTGCCTATGCCTTGCGTCAATGCTTCTCTTTACCACCCTGACTTCTTTAATTGTCCTAACGTCCAATCCCTTTTCACGAGCTACAAAATCCTTTATTAGCGAAGTGCTTGCAGCCACCTGCGGCAGCACCCTGACTTGAAATTCATGTATCATAATGGTGCAAAGGTAGTGATAGAAAATGGAAAAGTGCAAAAATTTACAGTTAAAAGTATTAAAATACATGATTATTGGACAAAAACATTTGGTTATGTCGGCAAAACGACATATCTTTGCATATTCATTAATCAAAACTCTTATATAAGAATGGACATTCAACCCAAAATAATAGCCGGACCTTGTGTCATCGAGTCAGACGAACTGCTCGACACCGTAGCCAAAACATTAGTTGTAATAAATGCCAAGTTTGGCATCGACATAATTTTCAAGGCTTCATTCGACAAAGCCAACCGTACCTCCATCAATTCTTTCCGTGGCCCTGGCATTGACAAAGGGCTGCAGATGTTGTCAGACATCAAAAGCCGTTACGGCCTGAAGATTCTGACCGACATACATGAAAGTTGGCAGGCTTCACCAGTAGGCCAGGTCGTTGACGTCATCCAGATACCTGCATTCCTTTGCCGTCAGACCGACCTCCTTGTGTCAGCCTCAAAAACAGGCTGCACAGTAAACATCAAGAAAGCCCAATTCTTGAGTGGCATCGACATGAAATACCCCGTAGAGAAAGCACGCGAAAGTGGCGCCAAAGAAGTATGGCTTACCGAGCGTGGCAACATTTACGGCTACAACAACCTTGTTGTTGATTTCCGCAACATACCCGACATGCTGCAAATTACAGATACGGTCATTATGGACTGTACCCACAGCGTCCAGCGTCCTGGAGGTGCAGGCGGCAAGACAGGTGGCGACAGGTGCTACGTGCCAATGATGGCTCTTGCCGCCAAGGCCTTCGGAGCAAACGGGTGGTTTTTTGAAGTTCATCCTGACCCGGACAAGGGGCTCAGCGACGCAGCCAACATGCTTGAGTTAGACAAGCTCGAAAGCCTTGTTGAGCAACTGATACGTTAATGCCGAGGTTAGCCTTGGGCAAATCGAAACACAATCTCAATGAAAATTAAGCAATGAAAATAAGAGAATACGCCATACAATGTATAAAAGATGAGGCCAAAGCACTTTTAGACCTCATTCCAAAACTTGACGACAACTTCGACGATGCGGTAGAACTCATATACCGCTGCCACGGCAAAGTGATTGTCACTGGAGTAGGCAAAAGTGGACACATTGGCGCAAAGATAGCAGCAACGCTTTCCAGCACCGGCACCCCCTCATTTTTCATCAACCCGCTTGACGTGTTCCATGGCGACCTTGGCGTTATGACAAAGGACGACGTAGTGCTGGCCATATCAAATTCGGGGCAGACTGACGAACTACTGCGTTTCATACCTATGGTACTACACATGGAGATACCCATAATCGGCATGAGCGGAAACACGAAGTCGCTGTTGGCAAAATACTCGACTTATCACATCAATGTCAGCGTTGAGAAGGAAGCCTGCCCATTAAATCTTGCACCCACAAGCAGCACAACGGCAACACTTGCCATGGGCGACGCCCTTGCCGTGGCTCTAATGGAAAAGCGCAACTTCCGCCCGCAGGACTTTGCCCAATTCCACCCAGGTGGAGAGCTCGGCAAACGACTGCTTACTTCAGCACAGGATGTAATGCGCACCGAACAACTGCCTGTGCTTAATCCTGACATGCACCTTGGCGAAGCCATCATATTGGTAAGCAAAGGAAAGTTGGGACTTGGCATAGCAATGAACGACGAGCGCATCGTAGGGTTGATAACCGACGGTGACATTCGTAGAGCAATGGAAAAGTGGCAAGCCAAATTCTTCGACAAGACCGTTGCAGACATAATGACCAACAATCCAAAGACAGTGACAAGGCAAACCAGAATATCAGAAATACAAAACATCATGAACAGATACAAAATCCACTCAGTGTTGGTGACCGACAAGGAGCGTCACCTGCTTGGAGTGGTTGACCACTATTCATGCATGATTTAAGCAAACAAGAGAGCTTTATGGCAATTACAACAAAAACGTTGAGGAAGACTTTAGTCCTGCTGCTACTGGCCATCCCTCTCGCAGCAGCCGGCATTTTCACATTCAAGACGCTTAACGCAAGAGTAGGCCTGAACAGCAGCCAAATAAACTGCATACTCAAGGACTCGCGCGGCTTCGTATGGTTTGGCACACCTGCCGGACTATACCGTTACGACGGTTATACATTCAAGAACTTCCAGTGCAACTCACTTGATGGCTCTTCGTTGCCCGACAGCTACATTCTGGACATGCAGGAGTCGCTCGACGGAAACATTTGGATTAACACGGCATCAGGACTTTGCATCTACAATCCTCAAACCGAAAGTTTTGGCCGTGAACTAAAACAGAAATTTGCCCAAATGGGCATTAAAGAAATACCCCAAAAACTATATATCGACAGTCAAAAGAACGTTTGGGCATACATTCACGGTAGAGGCATAATGGGCTACAACACACAACAGCAGCTTCTATACGAGTTTGGCTATACAGAAGACGCAAAAGGAATACCGCAAGGCGAAATAAGCTCTATAAGCGAATGCCGTGAAGGAGCACTTGTCGTGTACACCGACGGACGACTCGTTTGTCTGAACATAGCCAATCAGCAAACCACAGTATGGTCAAACGACGAAATAGCAAAACAAGGACTTCGCAAAAGCAGCACATTGAAGGCATTTGCCGACCAGATGGACAACATTTGGCTTTACGGCCAAGGCACACTAATGCTCTACGACAAGAAAGCCAACACATGGAACACTACCATTGGCAATCCACTTGGACTGACAAGTATGAACATCGATAGAAGTGTTACGAGCATGGCAGGCGACCGAAAAGGCAACATCTGGATAGGAACCGACCGTTCAGGACTGATACGCATGAATGTCAACAACCACGAGATGGAAAGCGTATCTCCACGCAGTGCAAGCAACAACTCAGCCATAATCGATGACGTTTCAGGCATATTGAGCGTTTATGTTGACGATTCCGACTTATTGTGGGTGGGTACGGAAAAGGCAGGTGTGGCCTATTACGGTAAGGACATATATAAATTCGACTCGGAATTTTATGGTGACATAACGGCCATGGTTCAAGACAAAGACGGCAAAGTATGGTATGGAACCAGCAACAATGGACTCAAGGACTACAACGGGCCTCTGGCCAGCCAAAAAGTCAGTGCCTTGGCAACAACACCCGACGGCAGCCTGTGGGTGGGATCAAAGCAGAACGGACTGACAAGAATAACAAAAAGCGGCACCATTTTCTATTCTACAGCGAGAGACAGTGGCCGCACCGTCATTGACGACCACATAAACGCCCTCTGTTCTGATAAAACCGGCAGCCTTTGGATAGCCACTGCTGGCGGACTGCAGGTCTATAATCCAAGAATGAACACATTCTCAACCTATACCAAAGAGAATGGCAAATTGTCGTCAAACAACATCACGTCACTGTTTTATGGCCACAACAACAACCTGCTCGTTGGTACCAATGAGGGACTCATGATATTAAACCTTTCAACAACGGAAAAGACACTGTTGACGGGAAACTCGACAAACCTCAAAACATTCACTAACGACTATATTACACATGTAATGCAGGATTCACGAGGATTGATATGGGTTGGAACACGTGAGGGCGTCAACATATTGAACCTGTCGAACGACAGTTTGAACTATATCACAAAAAGCGAAGGACTGTGCAACAATTGCATCTGCGGCATCACCGAAGACAAAAACCACAACATGTGGATAACAACAAGCAACGGCGTATGTCGAGTAGTGTTGCAGCGTATGGGCAAGGAGGGACAGTTCAACTATGGCCTATACAATTATGACATAAGCGACGGATTGCAGAGCAACGAATTCAATATGGGTTCGATACTCACAAAGAAAGACGGTAATGTACTATTAGGAGGCATATACGGCATCAACTGGATAAAACAACGAGGCAAAGAAAACACCCGTAGTTTCCCGCATGTAATGCTGACCCAGCTGTTCATTGGTGAAGTGGAGATACAGACAGGCCATGAATACAATGGCACTGTACCATTGCCACAGGCATTGAACGAAAGCAATTCACTGTCACTCTTGAACACGCAGAACACGTTTACCATAAAATTTGCAGGAGGCAATTACAATCAAAGCGAACGCCTGCAGTTTACCTATTGGCTTGAAGGACGTGACGACGATTGGCGTAATGGCGACGCACTCACGCATGGGGTAACATTCCATAACCTGAAAAGCGGAAAATACATACTGCATGTGAAGGCCATCAGCGAAGACGGCGACGTAAGCAAGCAGGAGCGTACATTAGAAATTACCATTGGCAGGCCATGGTGGAGTTCATGGTGGATGTTGCTTACTTACGTAGTATTGTTGATTTTCACTATTTACATCGTACGAATTATTACACGACGTATTAACTATATCTGGCAGAAAAAGAAGGCCGTATTGGGCGAACTGACACGACAACGCAACGAAGTGAAGACAGCGAGCGACGAACTGCGCCAGCCTATGGCACGAATGGCATCAATCATTGGCAACATTGCAGAAAAGGCCAACAATGTCGAAATGAAGGAACAGGTCAACTCGCTCCATTCACAAATGCTGCAAATCATCACCCGAATATCTGAAATGCAGATGTATCTCGACAATCCAGAGTCAAAAGCCATTGCTGTTGCCAGCGACCGACTACAGCTGAACGACCATGGAGAAGTCAACTTGCTTGCCAATACGAGCGACGAGCTGACGGCAGAGATTGTAAGACCAAAGAAGACGGGACTTGTCACACAACAATACACCATCGTATTCGTTGACAAGAACAAGGAATTCCTCAACTTCATCAAAGACCGCCTTGGCGACATTTACAACATTTACACCTACGACAACTCCATTCACGCCTACAACGACATTGAGGTACTTCATCCCAACATTGTCGTGGCAATGGAAGATATGCCAAAGATGTCAGGCAGCGAACTGTGCAACAACATTAAGACAGACTCTCGATTCAACGACATTCAGTTTGTGCTAATGACCGATGGCGTGCTGTCGTCAGCAGAAATGGCCGACCGCAACATAACTGTTTCAGCCGACGACTACCTGTCGAAGCCGTTCAACCTTCATGAAGCAGCCACTCGATTCAACCGACTGCTTGGACTGGCACCTGCAGAAGGACTCAGCGGAGTGATAGAGGGTGAAGAGACACGACGACTTGAGGGCTACAGTTCAAGTATGACCACCGCTACTGTTGAATACAATGACATTGAGGATGAAGAAACAGCGGCAGCACGAGAAGAAGCACGAAAGGTGGAAGAGAAAAAGAAACAAGACGAAGAGGAAAAACGCAGGCAAGAGGCAAACGTAAGCCGTCAACTAAGCCTATACTCAAACGGCGAGACCATAGGCGACTACTCCATGGCCGACTCAATGGACAAACAGCTTGTGGTAAATATCGAGCAGTATGTGCTGCAGAATATGAGCCGCGGACACATCAACCTCGAAGAGATGTCGTCAGCCATGGGCATGGGACGAGTGCCTTTCTATCATAAAGTCAGGGCCATCACCTCAAAGACTCCGGCAGAACTCGTGCGCGACCTGCGCCTAAAGCATGCCTGTACACTGCTTGAACGCACCAACATCAACCTTAGCGAGTTGGCGATAAACGTAGGATTCGTAACAGCAGAAAACTTCATAAATATCTTTAAAGAAAAGTATGGCATGTCGCCATTGGAATACAGATTAGTACACAGGAAACAATAAAAAATGATACGCATCATATTTACTGCGTGTTGCCTGTTCCTCGTCGCTGGACATACAAGAGGCGAGGAACGGAGCGACTCGACCATTAAGTACATACTTGAAAAAAAGAACGTTGAGTTTACCAACGACAACTCTGTCACGCTGCTCATGAACGGACATGAAAAATTTGACGATATGTTTAAAGCTATACGTCAGGCGCGGCACCACATACACCTTGAATACTTCAACTTCCGCAACGACTCAATAGCATCGGCACTCTTCGAGCTGCTGAAACAAAAGGCAGCCGAGGGCGTTGCCGTGAGGGCTCTTTTCGATGGATTCGGCAACGACTCCAACAATCGACCTCTTAAGAAAAAGCATTTGAATCCATTGCGTGAGGCGGGCATAGAAATATATGAATTCGACCCTATACGTTTTCCATGGGTAAACCATGTGTTCAGCAGAGACCACAGGAAGATTGTGGTTATCGACGGAGCCATTGCCTATACCGGAGGAATGAACGTGGCCGACTACTACCTGAACGGAACTGAACAGGTGGGAGAATGGCGCGACATGCACTGCCGAATAGAAGGCAGTGCCGTTGACGAGCTGCAACGCATTTTCCTGAGAATTTGGAACAAAGTCACCAAACAGGACATTCAAGGCAATGAATATTTCAGCCAAACAAACACGTTCGACCAGCTGAAGCCGGACACTACGGGCACTGCCGGACATAAACTTTTGGGAATAATAAACCGTGAACCACGCAAGACGTCCGACATCATTCGCACATTCTATCTTGAAGCCATCAATTCAGCACACGACTCAATCAAGTTGGTCAATCCATACCTCACACTCAACCACAAGCTGAAAAAGGCTTTACGCAACGCCGTAAAACGAGGGGTAAAGGTTGAAATAATGATATCACAGCACAGCGATATACCTTTAACACCTGACTGCGTATTCTACAATGCCCACAAACTAATGAAGCATGGTGCTGACATTTGGGTGTATCAACCAGGATTCCACCACACCAAGATAATAATGGTTGACGGACGCTTCTGCACAGTTGGCAGCGCTAACCTAAACGCTCGAAGCCTGCGCTGGGACTATGAAGAAAACGCCGTCATACTTGATTCCTGCACTACACGCGAACTAAGCCAGATGTTCGACCACGACAAGACCAAGAGCCTATATCTTACCGAACAGCTTTGGGATGAAATGCGCACGCCTTGGAAGAAGTTTGTAGGCTGGTTTGCCCATTTACTTGCACCATTCCTCTGAAACTTCTTCATACATCATTTCCAATTCAGCTCGGCATATACCATTACGGAAAAGCACATCTTCATACTTCTCATGGTCATCGTAATCGTAGTCATCACCACTGTCTTTAGCAATGGTGATATTTTTGCTTTTCACAGCTTCTATGGTCTTTGTCACCGAGCCTGTCTTTAACCAGCAAGCCACAAGGAAAGCTATGCTGTTTATCTTGGTTGACTGAAAATCCATCACCTTGTCAAAAACAGCATACGCTTTTTCAATATTGCCTCCCAAAAGCAACGTAGCTCCAAAAAGTGCATTTATCTTATCGTCTTCAGGATACATATATTCGAGTTTGTAAAGCAAAGGTAAACCTGTTGTATAGTCTCCCACTTTTAAGCAACTTAATGCCAGATGGTAGTTCATCGAAGGGCTGTCAACCCCTTCTTGCTTCAACTCCATAAGCATTTTCTTAGCTTCTTCCGGATTATACTCCATCAGATGCAAAGCAACTTTTTTCTTGGCTATTACCGAGTTTGGCTTCAGTTCAAGAGCCCTTTGGTAATATTCCAATCCACTGTCACCTAATAGAAAAGTATCATAAAACTTTCCCCTTGCCATATTTCCCTCGTACGTATCTATATACGGCCATATAATTGCCATGAGCTCGATGTCGAGTCCTTCATAATGGTTCTTGCAGAAAAAGAGCATCAATCGTGGCAAATTTTCCTCCAACCACCTGGTATTTAAGAAAAGGGTATTGACAATAAACACATAGAAAGGTACATAGGAACTTCTGTTGCCATGCGACCAATAGCAAGCCCCTTTGTATTTCCTCCACTGAACAAATGGACTAAAATACCCATTACTCCATTTGAAAAGTTTGAAAAAGCGGTAAAGACACTGAAGATAGTTTCTACGATATAGCGTAGGCGTCTCTTCCATTCCCTTGTCGGTATTAAGGTTAGAAGTGTTTAAATGCTCCAAAATGCTGCTTGGCATACGTTTCACTACGTGCTCAAATGCGAATACAAAAGAGAACCTGTCGCTGTCGCAAAACGATGTGTTGCTGAACAAGAGTTCCAAGAAGCCTGCCCCTCCGTATGTTTTCAGACACTGACGAACGTTTTTGTTGGAATTGGAGAAAGGCAAAAACCAATTCACCATGTTGTCAAAGAAGGGAAAGTTTTTCATGTGTGAAAAGCCATTGAAAAAGATGTCGGAACCGGCCTTCTGCATGCCGTTCATTTTGTTTATCAAACGTTCCACCTCCTCGGCACGGCTTTCTTCATCATTTCCGCCCAAGATGTCCTCTATTGAGTCTTCTTTCTCTTCCAACTTGCCTTTGTTTATTCTTATTGGACTGTTCTTAAGCATCTCAGGCATTATTTCCTTCTCCAAGACATCAGAGTCAGATTCCGCTTTCTTGCAAAACAGCATTTGCATCTGCAGCTCAACCAATTGCGAAGCGATGTCTTCGTCGGCAATAGTCTCTGCAAATATATCGTTCTGCTCCTTGTAAATCACATTCATATTGTAGCCTTGAGTCAACACAAAGCCAACAAGTGCCCTTTGCCTTACCCGCATTGTTGCGCCTTTGCGGCAGACATGTGCCATTACCTTGAATTTATTGATGTCGAAAGCCCGGCTTCCCGACAGTGTCAAAGCCGACACAATGAGCTGTTGGTCGCCACTGTCAACGGTTGGACTGCAAAGCAAGTCTATTACATCATCAACCTCATTTCCGCATATCAATCCCATTGTAGCAATATGGTTGAAAAGCCTTTGGGAATATTCATAATGTTCATCTATTATGCGTTCAAGCCTTTCCTCTCCTTCTCCTGCAAAATCAAGTCCAGCCAAAGCCTCGTCGCTGACAAACGACTCTAATTTGTGCCTAATGTCACTCCAGATCCAAGAGTCGCCTTTTTTTCCTGCCTGCCTTTTCAATGTAAGCAGATAACAAGAGTCTTCCTGATTAAGTAGTCGAGAAGAATATTCCGAAATGAAATTGGTAATGCGTCGGGCCAATCCGTTTATCATGTTTTCAAGACACGGGTCCTTCACATCGTTTAGCCAATATGAAGTCATACGGTTATAGTCGTCCTTTATGTATGCAAACTCTTCTGCCATGCCCATGTCTCCATTGCTTTCCAACAATGCAGTCAGTTGCAGCAATGCCTTTTTGCATTTCAGATTGACAACATCAGAAATTGTGTCAAACAAACAGCTGAACCTATTGTCCAACATGTATTTATTTCTATTCTCCATATACTCTTCTTCTTGATACCACTACTATTGTTTCTTTTTAAGCCATGCCTTGGCAGCCTCAATGTCTTTTTCTCTCGGAGGTGCTACATGACTGTACTTCATGCCCTTAATGGAGTCGGCCGTAGCCTCCTTTACCTGGCAGTATTTTGTAACCAACTCCTTGTATTTGGCCACTCCATATTTGTTTATCGAGTCACAAGCCATATTGTATGCCCTTACAAACACATCCATCTGCCTTTGTCTTGCAGTGTCGCTCTTGGCAAATTCACGAAAGACTATTGCACCCATGCGATAGTCCAACTTTCTTGAGTCCATCAGCATCTTGTGCTTCGAGGCAAGTGCTTCTGTAGCCTGTGGCTCAGTCAGAAACATGGCGTCCATTTCGTTGTTGTGCAGCATCTGCAAACGCACTCTCACGTCGTTTATCTGCACTCTATATACCCTTTCATCCTTCAGCTTTGCGCTATCAACCGCCTTGTCGCCAAGCATATCGGTCACCGAATACCTCGTAATCGACATCATCTTGTCGTCAAGCTGCTTCAGCTCCTTTATTCGCGAATTGCGATTTGACACCAACAGCCAATAAGCATCGGTTGAGGAAACGAAATTCAGTTTCAAGCCCTTTTCCACCAAACGCTGCGCCCTCACCAAATCGGTTATTGCCCCCTCTACTCTATTGTTTATTAAAGCGGTGTCACAGTCGATGTGTGCAGAGTAGAACTTCAGCCTCACGTCAGCCCCAAGCGAGTCGAACATGTTGTATTGTCTCGCCACATACATTGGCAGACAGTCAAGAGTAGGCATCACGGCAATTTTCAAAGCAGCCGAATCGGCCTTCATCTGTCGCTGCCGCTCAATTCGCGAAATTCTCTTAGTCTCTTCATACGAGCGTCCGCACGACACGGCCAAAGCCAGCAATATAGATATGTAAACCAGTTTCTTCATGACCTTTTTAATAATTTGGGTGCAAATTTACAAAATAATTTCTTTTTTACGAAAATAATTGCTACTTTTGTAGCGTAAAAATCATTAAACAATGGCAAAAGACAAAACAGCATACGTTTGCAGCCATTGCGGACAAGAGTCACCAAAGTGGATTGGCAAATGTCCGAGCTGCGGACAATGGAACACATTTAAGGAAATACGCATCGCTGCCGACACCGCTACGTCAAAGGCTCATCAGGCAGCTGCAACAGCATCGACGAGAGCAGGCAATTTGGGACTTGGACTACGCAGTGAGCGCAACCGTACGCTTCTTCTGCGCGAAATAAGTTCAAAGGACGAGCCACGCATCGACCTCAACGACCAGGAGCTCAACAGAGTGCTTGGCGGAGGCTTGGTGCCGGGATCCATCGTGCTGCTCGGTGGCGAACCCGGCATTGGCAAAAGTACATTGACGTTGCAAACCATTCTGCGCCTGCCAAATCTTAACATATTATATGTCAGTGGCGAGGAAAGCGCCCACCAACTAAAGATGCGTGCCAATCGCATACCACATGAAGAAACCGACAATGTCCACATTCTGTGTGAAACCGACCTTACCAACATATTCACTCATATTAAGGAGGTGAAGCCCGACATGGTAATAATCGACTCCATTCAGACAATATCCACCGACGATGTTGACACCAGTCCCGGAAGCATCACGCAAGTGCGTGAATGCGCCTCTGCCCTACTCCGTTTTGCCAAGACAAGCGGCATTCCGGTAATACTCATCGGACACATAACAAAAGAAGGCACTCTTGCCGGCCCCAAGATTCTTGAGCACATTGTTGACACAGTAATACAGTTTGAAGGCGACCAGCACTATATGTACCGCATATTGCGCAGCATAAAAAACCGCTTCGGCAGCACCTCGGAACTTGGCATCTACGAAATGCTTCAGTCAGGACTGCGTCAAGTAAGCAATCCTTCCGAGCTGCTTCTCAATCAGGACCACGACGGTCTCAGCGGCATTGCCATAAGCTCTGCCATTGAGGGTGTACGACCTTTCCTTGTTGAAACCCAGGCCCTCGTTTCGTCGGCAGCCTATGGCACTCCACAACGTTCGGCCACAGGTTTTGACCAGCGGCGTCTCAACATGCTGCTTGCGGTGCTTGAAAAACGTGTTGGATTCAAGCTCATGCAAAAAGACGTTTTCCTCAACATCGCCGGCGGTTTGCGCGTCACCGACCTTGCCATGGACTTGAGCGTAATAGCTGCTGTCCTATCAAGCAATGTTGACACCGCCATTGAGTCGGGATGGTGTATGGCAGGCGAGGTAGGCCTCAGTGGAGAGGTACGCCCCGTCAACCGAATCGAACAGCGTGTGGCAGAGGCCGAAAAATTGGGTTTCACCGATATGGTCATTCCCCGTTACAACCTTTCGGCCTTTGCCCACAAGCCTCTCAACATACGGCTGCATCCAGTGAAAAAGGTGGAAGAGGCCTTGAGGGCATTGTTTGGCTGAACACACGCACACGTTGGAGTCCGACAAAAGTCTGCCCACCGCTACTGAGCCGACGAAGTCACTATCTGGAGTATGCGGTCGGCAGTTCGTCCGTCCCAACGTTCAGGCAACGACGACTTTTTCCAGTTGCCGCCAATCATGTCGGCTACAAAAGTATGAAGTTTATCCAAGTCATAGCCTACCAATACATTAGAGCCCTGGCTTACAGTTTCCACATGCTCAGTATAGTCGTTGAGCGTTATGCACGGCACATTATTGAACGTGGCTTCCTCTGCAATGTTGCCCGAGTCGGTTATTATGCCTTTGGCATGAGCGGTCAGATATCCAAAGTCAAGATAGCTCATACTGTCAACAATGCTCATGCCTGGCATTTCGGCTGCGAGAGGCTCAATTTTTTCGCGTGCAAGCCCTCTAAGCGGAGCTATCACCTTGGTATCGCCAAGCTGTTTGCTTATGGTTGAAAGCATATCGTAAAGATAACCATCGTCGGTCAACAGTGCCTTACGGTTTATGGTAAACACTATATAACTGCCGTCTGCAACGTTCATCCTGTCAAGACATTCAGGACGTGTAAAGCGGCTGTAGTTATGGCGCAGTGTATCAATAATGATGTTTCCAACCATATAAACCTTCTGCAGTTCGGCCCCTTCACGACTCACAATACTGTTGGCTCCAGCTCCTGCCGTAAACAGCAAATCGCTCAGACCGTCGATTACCAGACGGTTCACCTCCTTTGGCATGGCAAAGTCAAAAGAGCGTGTGCCTGCAACAAGATGTGCAAGTTTCACACCTCGCTTTTTGCATACAATGGCAACAGCCATCGTCGAGGCCAAGTCGTCCACCACAATCACTGCGTCAGTAGGCACTTCGTCGAGGTATCGGTCAAAAGCGCCCATCGTTTGTCCTGTAAGTTCGTTAAGACTTTCGCAGTCAACTCCCAAGAACACGTCGGGACGTCCTATTTGCAAGTCGTCAAACAGCGTTTCCTCAAGAGTTGCGTCACCCTCCTTACCTACATATACCAACCTGCAGTCGATTTCCTCTCCAGCTTTTTTTGCCTTCTCGACTGCCCAAACTATCGGTGCCAACTTAATGAAGTTTGGGCGGGCACCTGCCACCATAGTAATATTATACATCGTATTTCTTTTTATGTTTCTTAGCCTTTTGCGGCAACATGTTGGAATATCCTGTCCGCGGACTCTTCACGCCCTTGTAAGTCTCCCATCTTGCCCTTATTTTTCTTACATAGTCCTCAGTTTCCGAACCTCGCATGTAGCCATACTTCACTACAGAATCGCGATAATACTGCGGTTCGCTCAGTTTCAGCACATACCGGCTTACGTCGTTCCACGAATGCTGGTTGCCACCGTATTTCTGTGTCAACGCCATTGCGTCACGTATATGGTGATAGCCTCCATTGTAGCTGCCCAGCACAAAGTTCATGCGTTCGTTCCTACCCGGAATGTCATTGAACTTGGCTTCAAGCTGTCCCAGATATTTCGCTGCTGCTGCAATATTGCTCTCGGGGTCGTACATCTTGTCGCGTGGCAAGCCAAGCATGTCAGCCGTGGCGGGCATTATCTGCATCAGTCCCAATGCGCCGGCCCACGAACGGGCCTTTGGGTCGAAAGTCGATTCCTGATAACATTGTGCCGCCATCAGCCGCCAATCCCATCGTATAGGCTGACAGTATGTCATAAACAAACCGTCGTAGTGCGAGATTATCCCCCCCTTTTTGTTCAGCATAGGCGAATATACATGGCGTACCACACTACGCGTGCTCAGCAGAAAGTCTTCTTCCTTCTTCACCTCAGCCATAATAGTCGGCGCATACCATTCGTTGAGCGACTTTGCAAGCCTCTCCTTTTCCACGTTCACTGTCCATTGGCCTATCGAGTCGTTTCCCGCGCCACAGAATACGATGTTCTTCAAGCTGTCGGCCGCAATCCTTATTTCTGATTTCTTCAGCGGAAATGCAACTATGTCGGCATCGCCCGAAAGCAGTTTCCTGACCATTTCCAATGTATCGCGGCACAGCTCAACCCTCAAGCCTACGCCAATCTTTTCGGCATACTTCTGCACCATCATGTACTGTAGTCCGAGCTGTCGTCCACGATGGTCGTAATATGTGGTTGGACCACTCACGGTAACCACTATCAGCTCACCATTGGCCACTATCCTGTCGAGGTCAAAATCATCGTCCTCAGGAATAGAGTCGTTGATTTCGCCCCATGGGGTTACAACCTTTTCAGGTTTGTTCGACGAACACGATCCCAACGCAACTATCATGCCACAAAGGAGCGTTATTGTCATCAAAAACGGCCATTTTAGCCCTTTATTATTATGAATTATCAACAAAATACCTTTTTTTTGGTGCAAAAGTAATGATTTTCTTGCACATTCTATCATTAATTCGTAATTTTGCATCGTGATTTTCAAAATATAAATAAAATTTAAGTATGTTACGAATAGCAGTACAGTCAAAAGGTCGTCTTTTTGAAGACACCATGAATCTGCTCGCTGAAGCAGACATCAAAATCAGTTCAAGCAAGCGCACCCTGTTGGTTCAGTCGTCCAACTTCCCCATCGAGGTGCTCTACCTACGCGACGACGACATTCCACAGAGTGTTGCCACCGGAGTAGCCGACATTGGCGTGGTGGGCGAGAACGAATTCGTTGAGCGCAACGAGCAAGCCGACATCATTTCACGACTTGGCTTCAGCCAATGTCGCCTTTCATTGGCCATACCCAAGGACATCAACTACACAGGCCTTGAATGGTTTAATGGCAAAAAGATTGCAACCTCCTATCCTGGCATACTTCGACATTTTATGGAAAATCACGGCATAAACACAGAGATTCACGTCATTACGGGTAGTGTTGAGATTTCACCGGGCATAGGTCTTGCCGATGCCATCTTCGACATTGTAAGCAGTGGCTCTACTCTCGTCAGCAACAACCTGCGAGAGGTGGAGGTGGTGATGAACAGCGAAGCATTGCTCATTGGCAACAAGAACATGGATCAGGAAAAGCGCGACATTCTGCAGCAGATGCTCTTCAGATTTGAAGCCGTGCGCAGTGCAGAAGACAAGAAGTATGTGCGCATGAATGCACCAAAGGCACGCTTGCAGGACATCATCGACGTGCTGCCAGGCCTTAAAAGTCCTACCATCATTCCACTGGCCGACGAAGACTGGTGTTCAGTACACACCGTCCTCGACCAGAAACGCTTTTGGGAAATCATCGGGAAACTTAAGGAAATGGGAGCGCAGGGCATCCTCGTCACTCCCATTGAGAAGATGATTCTCTAAGGGCATTACTACAATCACATTTTCAGAAAATGATTACAATAAAATATCCAAAACGCGAGCAGTGGGCCTCAATCATCGAGCGCCCACATCTCGACGTGTCGCAGCTTACAGCAACAGTAAAAACCGTTCTTGACGACGTAAAGACAAGAGGCGACGAGGCTGTAAAGGACTACGAACTGAAGTTTGACAAGGCACAGCTCACGACGCTTGCCGTTTCACAGCAGGAAATAGAAGAAGCTGTACAGCTTGTTGACAAACAGCTGAAAGAGGCCATCGTCCTGGCCCACCACAACATAAAGGCATTTCACGAGGCACAGCATTTTAAAGAGGTACGCATAGAAACCCAACCGGGAGTGGAGTGCTGGCAAAAAAGCGTGCCCATCGAACGTGTAGGCCTATATATTCCTGGAGGCACCGCCCCACTCTTCAGCACGGTACTTATGCTTGCAACACCGGCCAAGATAGCAGGATGCAGTGAAATAGTACTATGCACACCACCATCAAAAGACGGAAAAGTAAACCCGGCAATACTCGTTGCGGCCAAAGTGGCTGGAGTAAGCAAGATATTCAAGGCTGGTGGTGTACAGGCTATTGGAGCCATGGCCTACGGCACAGAATCGGTGCCTAAGGTTTACAAGATATTCGGACCGGGCAACCAATACGTCATGGCAGCCAAACAACAGGTGAGCCTGCACGATGTGGCCATTGACATGCCGGCAGGTCCATCCGAGGTGTGTGTCATTGCCGACAACAATGCCAATGCCGAGTTTGTAGCAGCCGATTTGCTGTCGCAAGCCGAGCACGGAATAGACTCACAAGTGCTTCTGATAACAAACTCTGAATCAACAGCTACGGCCGTTGAACAGGAAGTAAAGCGTCAACTGGAACTGTTGCCACGCCGCGACATGGCGGTTAAGGCTCTCGACAACAGCAAGACAGTAGTGGTGGAAAGCCTCGACGAAGCCATCGACCTTTCAAACACATACGCCCCCGAGCATCTCATACTCCAAACCGACAACTACGCCGACCTGGCCCTGAAGGTGGTCAACGCCGGCAGTGTGTTCCTTGGACGCTATGCTTGCGAGAGTGCCGGCGACTATGCCAGCGGCACCAACCACACACTGCCTACGCACGGCTATGCTACAGCCTATAGCGGAGTGAACCTCGACAGCTATTGCCGGAAAATCACATTCCAGCAGCTCACCGAGGAAGGCATTATGAACATTGGCCCTGCGGTAGAAGCAATGGCAGCGGCAGAATCGCTCGACGCCCACAAGAACGCTATGACCGTGCGCCTCAACGCCATAAAGCGTAGATAAGCCAATAACACATACATTAAAAAAATAGATGAAAGAACTGAAAGAACTCACACGCCAAAATATATGGAACCTGGCACCTTACAGCTGTGCCCGCAACGAATTCAGCGGACGCAATGCCAGTGTATATCTCGATGCCAACGAGAATCCATACAATGGCCCATACAACCGCTACCCCGATCCACTGCAGCTTGAAGTCAAAAAGCAGCTGTCAAGAGTGAAGCGGGTGCCTGAAGAGTGCATCTTCCTCGGCAACGGAAGCGACGAAGCCATAGACCTTATGTACCGTTGCTTCACCGAACCGAAAATTGACAATGCCGTGGCCATCGAACCTACTTACGGCATGTATAAGGTATGCGCCGACATAAACGATGTAGAATACCGCACAGTATCGCTCAACGACGACTTCAGCCTTAACGCCGACCGCCTGTTGGCCGCCTGCGACGACCACACAAAGCTAATATGGCTGTGCTCGCCAAACAACCCCACCGGCAATGCCCTCAATCGCGACGAAATACTGAAGGTGATTGACGCATTTGAAGGACTGGTGGTTGTAGATGAAGCCTACAGCGACTTCAGCAGCCAACCGGCCTTCCGCCTGGAATTGGCCCAACACCCTAACCTTGTAGTGCTCAACACCATGAGCAAGGCATGGGGCTGTGCGGCACTGCGTCTTGGCATGGCTTATGCCTCCAAAGACATCATCGACATTATGACAAAGGTGAAATATCCCTACAACATCAATATGCTCACCCAGCGTCAGGCGCTCGAAATGCTGCGCGACCCATACGAAATAGACAAGTGGGTACGTACCATTCTGCTTGAACGCAGCCGTGTGATAGACGCCATCAGAATGTTGCCACTATGCCGAAAGATTTACCCCTCCGACGCCAACTTCATTCTCGTTGAGGTTGACGACGCTTCGAAGACTTACAACTATCTCGTTGACAAGGGCATTATTGTGCGCAACCGCAACAACGTGCATCTCTGCAACGGTTGCCTACGCATAACAATAGGTACAAAGTCGGAAAACCAAGAACTACTTGCCGCACTGCGTACAATGTGATATTAAAAAAACAATGTGAGTTCGACGAGATATTATCGTCGAACTCACGCGTTATTACCATTTCATCAATTCTTTCAGATTCTCTTCTTCACCCACTATCCAGAGTATGTCGCCCTTCTTGAACTTTCTTGCCGGCGGCACCTGCGACAGTTTTTCCTTTCCTTCTTCCAATCCCACCACCATACATTTGTAGTGGTTGCGTATGCCGCTGTCCTTGAGCGAAACGCCAAGCAATGGCGATGAGCCTGTGATGACAAGTTGGCGCAGCTTCATGTCACGACGCTCTGATACGTCTTCTACAGGATTGATGTCGTTGCGCAAAGCCTCAACCATTTTCGACAACTGTGCATCGTCGCCAATCACCTGCATACGGTCGGCGGGGAATATTATCTCGTCAGCCTCGGGAATGTTGATGTGGCGATTGGCACGCAGTATGCTGCACACGTGGACACCGAAACGCTGACGAAGCTCAAGCTGCTGGAGCGAACGGCCAATCCAACGCGAATCGACAGGAACGTCAACATCGCTTATATGAATGTTGCGGTCGAGCAGATGACCGGCATAGAGAGGACGCTTTCGGCCACGTATCTGAGCCTCAATGTCGCGTGAGCGAAGGTTCTGGATAAACATTCGCTCAAGGCGTATGGAACTGTGCTTCAATGCGCGCGACAGCACAAACAGAGTTATGACCGCCACAGCAAAGGCCACTATTAAGGCATTGGCAAAGCGGCTCAAATAGTTGATGACATAGAACACAAACGAACATGCTATCACAACGCGCACAATAATGGTGAATATTAGCGGAAGATGGTTAAGTCGGCTCTCAGCCCACAATGCCTTGAACTCCTCGCTATGGTTTTTCTTCACCACCATGGCACGCAGGAAAGGCGACATGGCCAAAATGGTCAGGAAACCGCAAATGAAGTTGGCCGTCCAATGCCAACCCACAAGCAAATGGCGGATGAAAGGCAGGAAGAACGTTAGCATGACGGCGGTGACCGTAACCGACAGTATGGTGTAAATGACGGTATTCACTCCCATCTGAGTCAACAGGCTCTTCCAGTTGTTTTTAGCTCCCGCCCCTGATGGATGGCCAAGTGTAATGTTGTTGAGAAACACGATGGCACGCTTAGGCAAATGACGGTCGAGTATGTTGTAGCACGGTTCAGAAGCCCTTATCATATAAGGTGTAAGGAAGGTTGTAATGACCGAAACGGTTACTACCACCGGATAGAGGAAATCGCTGATTACACCAAGCGACAGTCCCAGCGAAGCTATGATAAAGGCAAACTCACCAATCTGTGCCATTGAGAATCCGCACTTCATTGCCGTTTTCAGCGTCTGGCCACTAAGCAGATAGCCAAACGAGCCAAATATGCTCTGGCCTATAAGTATGGCCAACACAATGAAACAAATAGGCAGGGCATACTCTACAAGAATTTCCGGATCGACAAGCATACCGACAGAAACGAAGAAAACGGCTCCAAACAAATTCTTCACCGGCTCAACGAGCTTGATTATTTTCTCAGCCTCAATGGTCTCGGCCAAAATGCTGCCCATGACAAATGCTCCGAATGCACTGCTGAATCCTACTTGGGTTGACACCACAGCCATAAGGCAGCAAAGGCCCAACGAAACGACAAGCAGCGTCTCCTCGTTTATCAGTTGGCGCATTTTTCGCAGGAATATTGGTATGACCGAAATACCTACAATGAACCATAGAATCAAGAAAAAGGCAATGCGCATGATGCTGCCCAACATCTCTCCGCCATCAGGGTTGTTGCCATGGGCAACTGAAGACAGCATCACCATCATTACAATGGCAAGAATATCTTCAAGGATAAGCACCGACATCACAAGACTGGCGAAATGCTGTTGTCGAAGTCCCATATCGTCGAAAGCCTTATATATAATGGTGGTTGACGACATTGCCAGCATTCCAGCAAGGAAAATGCAGTCCATGTGTTCCCATCCAAAAGCCCTTCCCACCGAAAAGCCTAACAGCATCATGCAGAAAATGATGGTAATGGCGGATATTATTGGTGCCGCCCCCATCTTTAGTATCTTCTTGAACGAGAAGTCGAGGCCAAGCGAGAACAACAGGAAGATGACACCAATGTCGGCCCAAGTCTGCACGTCGGCCTTGTCCACTACCGACATTGTATATGGCATGTGCGGACTTACGAGAAATCCCGCCACGATATATCCCAACACCAGCGGCTGCCTGAGTTTCTTGAACAGCAGGGTTACTACTCCTGCAACAACGAGTATCAATGCAAGGTCTTTGACCAAAGGAGGTAGTTCTGACATAATAATAATATATTTAAAATTTCATTAAAGCTGTCGCAAAAAGGCCTATGCCTTTAAATGCGCAGCATTTTTAAGCTCGCAGAGCTTTTACTCTTTAAATGCGCAGCATTTTAATACCATTGCACCGCATTGCTGTAACTGCTGCGCTTGTCGTACTTGAGCGCATCGGTAAGGGTAGCAGCATTGCATCGGAACGAGAAGTTGTAGCTTGTGTATGGGGCAAGCACCACCGAACACGACATGTTGAAACAGTGAAGGTCGCGTCCCAACGAAGCTGTAGTCATTGAAATCTTATGATTCTCAAAGTCGTAGCCCGACGAGAAGCTGATGTTCCAGCCGTCGCTGATGCGGACATTGCCGCTGACGTTGAGCGTCTGCGAGAAAGAATAAGGATAGCGCATCTTGTCGTAGTTGAATTCACCTCCTGTGTTCTCGCGCATCGTTATTCCATATCCAAAGCTCAACGACCATGGCATGCTGAACTTCATGTATCCGTCGTCGTCGGTTTCGGCCTTGCCGGCATTTTCTTTTCTTGCACCGCGCTGGCCTTTCTGCATAGTGTCGTCTTCGTTGGTCTCACGATTGAACTCGTCCTCCTCTTCATCATCTTCGTCGTCGAGCGAGCCGCGCTTGTTCTTCTTGTCTTTCTTATCCACCTTTTCGCCCTTGAGCCACTTTATGAAGTTCATGACCTTGTTGTTGTCCAAAGTGTACGAAAGGTTTTGCGAAATGCCTTGGAAACGTCCAAACTTGCCTTGACTGTAGAGCGTGGTATGCTCGCTCAACTTTGGCTTGCCGTTTTCGTCAAGTTCATAGGCATAGGTTGCGAAAGTGGCATTGAGGTTCAGTGTGTAGCTCTTGGTGAGCTTCAGACGCAGACGTGTGCTGAGGTCACTCCATGGGCGAATGTCGGTGGCGAAGTTGTACGACATCGACGCTCCCAACTCGTCGATAATGCTTATCTTCTTGAATCCGGTGGTGTCGTCGTCCGACTTAATCTTCATTTCGATGTTGTTTGACAAGTCCATCGACAAGCTGCCCGTCTTGCCCTTTCCCGGCACTCCGTAGAGTCCATTGGAATAAGGCGAGTATTCAACCAGCGTGACGTTGCCGTCCTTGTCGGTCTTCTGGTAGGTTTCATAGTAGCCGTATCTCGATGCGCTGAAGTCTGGCGCATAACTGAAGCTCAGCGACGGTGTGACCACGTGGCGTATGGCCTGTATCTTGTCGCCAAATATTTTTCGTGATGGAATATAGAAGCCATATAGCTTTGTGGATGCGCTCACGCTCATGTTCCAGTCGTAAATGTTGTAGAAACCGTCGATGGTGTCGGTCACTTCAGTCTGCCTTGCGTCATCCCACGACTTCTCTATTTTGTTGGTGTACATGCGGTCGGAGAAGTTAAACGTAGGGTTGATGTTCAGGTAGCCAAACAGCGTAAAGTTGCCGCTGATGGGGATGTTGTGCTTCATGCCGTTGCGCCAGTCGCGGGTAAGGCTCGAATGCAGCAGCTTGTCCTCTTTGGTGTTTATTGAGTTTGACAGTTGTCCTGTATATGACATTGATATTTTCTCATACCATTTTTCTTTGCCTGCGGCCTTCTTTCGCTTGAACGGATAGAAGCGGCTGACCGAGATGTTGAGGTCAGGAAGGGTCATGGCTATCGTCGAGTCCTTCATGTTTTGGCTGAGGTTCATCGTTGTGCTCAGCGTCATGCCAATGCTCGAGAAGGTGTTGGTCATGGCTATTGACGATGTACGTGTGGTTTGGGCATAGCTCTGCGGATTATACATCGAGGTGAGGTTGTTCTTCTCGTAGCTGCTCGTGGCAAAGTTGACGCTGGCCGAGAGCGTCCTGAACGGATTGGCCTTCGAGTCCTGGCGATGGCTCCACTGTATTTTGAAGCTGGTTTGCTTCATATAGTCAGGCATGTTTTTCTCGCCGTTAATGGTGTTTTGATAGCTGGCGAAGAAACTTCCGCTGTATTTGTAGCGTTTGGTATAGTTGGATGCGGCCGACAGTCCCCAAGAGCCTTTCGTGTATATCTCTCCCAACAGCTTTAGGTCCATCTTGTCGCTTATGGCAAAATAGTAGCCTCCGTCGCGCAGATAGAATCCTCGCTCGGTTTCGTCGCCATAGGTAGGCATGATGAGTCCGCTGGAATAGCTCTTCGTGAAGGGGAAGAAGCCATAGGGGACGGCCAACGGCAGTGGAACGTCGCACACCACGAGATAAGCCGGGCCAAACACGGCATCCTTGCCCGGACGTATCTTCGCCCTCGACATGGCTATGTAGAAGTCAGGATGCGGGTCGTCGCAAGTGGTGTATTTTCCATGCTTTATGAACATCTCGCCCTTGTCGTTGCGCTTCGATATTTCACTGGTCAGGAAGCCTTCGTCCTGCTGGGTATAAACACCTGTTATGAGTCCCTTCTTTGTCTTGAAGTTGAAGGCCATGGTGTCGCTCTCGTATGTGTCGCTGCCCATCTGGAATACCGGTGTACCTATCATGGCGCCGGTAGAGTCCTTTGAGCCTGTGGCATGGACGAGGCTGCTGTCGAGGTTCATGTAGATTTTGTCGCTCTGCAGGTCCATGTCCTGATACTTCACGTTGGAGTTGCCAAACAAGTAAGCCAAGCCGGTACTGCCTTCATATATCAGCGAGTCGTCGGCAGTGTAGTGTACGGGCGAGTCGATGCCGTTTTTTCTCCTACGGTTAATACTGTCAAAGGCCAACGAGTCGTCGATGGCCTTGTTGTGGTGGTATATGGCAAGCTGCAGCGAGTCCATCATGGTTGTATCAGGACCCGCCGACAGTGCTGTAGTATCTTTCTGCTTTAATGCCTTGCCTATTGCAGAATCCTGTGGCACAGAGTCTTCCTTCAACGCAATGCTGTCGTTGGCGTCTGCCTTGCGGCCGCCTCCATAATAATTGGAAGGTACTGCCGCCCACAAGAAAATGAAGGCAAAGAGCATCAAAAATGTCAATGTCTTTTTTCTCACGGCTGCAAAATTACTGCAAAAATGGCAAAAAACGTTACGCTTTTACGTATTTAACACTATTTTTAACGCATACCTATTCAAACATTTTTGCCCAATGGCAGAACCTTTTAACGCTTTCCTCTCCAAACTTTTCAAGACTTTTCGCCGTCTGCTCAACAGTCCTTACCCGTTCGGGATGCGACTTCGAAAAGAATTTGTCGGCGTAACACACTATCTGCTCCTCTATCGTCTCAGGACTATAGTCGGCTTCAGGCAACGGCAACTTGCGGCTGCGTATCTGGTCGATGGTAATGCCTGTACCCGTATGTCGTTCGCACACTCGCGCCAACTCGTCAAGCCCTTCGCTTCGCAGCATCTTTCCGCCGTCAATGCCATGCAATATGTAAGGGTCGGTGCCGTGGCAGTGTATGCCGGGAGCATCGGTCATGCAAACGCCAATGTCGTGAAGCATGGCGGCATCATGTACAAACTGAGCGTCGGCACCCAGTTCGGGATGCCGACGCACTATGTCGAGAGCCTTGCGGGAAACGTCAGAGCTATGCTTTAACAAAAGCTTCTTAAGTGCGTTGTCCTCAGGATAATACTTGTTGATGATGTCGTTGTAGTTCATCTTTAGTTCTCACTTCTTTCTATCCATCCGAGCTTGTCGCCGCGACGCACTTTTGCACCCTGCTTTGCAGCCACCTCCACCAGTTTACCGCCAAGTGCGGCCGGTATTGGCACGATTTCACCCCATGGAGCCTGTATGTAGCAGAAGGTGTCGCCCTCCTTGTATTTTTGTCCGACGAAAGGCTCAAGGCAAACCTTGCACTCGCCTTCGCCACTGAACTCGTAATACACCTGTCCGGGTATTGGCGTGATGAGCGGGTCGGCCTTGGCGTGCTTGAATGCCGAAAGCTGCTCTGGCGTGAGCTTGCTGCCCAGCTTGGCGTCCTTGGCCTTCTGCAGGTCGGCCAGGAAGTTCTTCTTGGCTTGTCCGCTCTTATAGTTGCGGTACTGCTCGGGGTGCATGGCCAGTTCGAAGAGTTCCTCGTCGTCCTGTCCTGTCTCCCATCCGTTGTCGGCCATTTCCTTGCGGAAGTCGTCCAGTGCGTTTGGTATGAGCGTGTGGGGGTCGTCGTTGGTAAACTGTCGTCCCTGCTTTTCGGCAAGCGCCACAAGCTCCGGGTCAATTTCTCCGGGCACCTTTCCGCTCTTTCCGAGAATCATGCCCCACATCGAGTCGTCCATCATTACAAATCGTCCCTTGCCCTGCTCTATCGTGAGCAGGTTCATGAGTGCAATGTTCTTGACATACTGCGAGAATGGTGTTACGAGTGGTGGATAGCCCACACGTGGCCATACGTATGCCACTTCGTCAAAGAGTTTCACGAGCATTTCGTCGATGTCGAGCTCTTTCAGTCCCTTTGTCTTACGCAGCTTGTTGATTACGGAGTGTATGCCTCCAAGGTCGCTCATCATTGAGCCCATCATGCCGCCAGGCAGTCCGCATCCCAACAGCAGCGACGACATGTGCTTGTTCTGCGGATTGATGAAGTAGCCCAACCATTCGTCAATAAACTCCTGGGTAAGCGAGCGTGCCTGCATGTAAGCAGCCATATTGATTTCGGGCACCTCAAATCCTTCGTTCTTCAGCATGCTCTGCACAGAGATGATGTCGGGGTGAACCTTACCCCAGCTCAGTGGTTCAATGGCAGTGTCGATAATGTCGGCGCCATTGTTGCACACCTCAAGCACAGAGGCCATCGAGAGTCCAGGTCCAGAGTGTCCGTGATACTGTATTATCACGTCGGGGTGGTTGGTCTTAATCATGTTGGTGAGCTTGCCCAACATTGCCGGCTGCCCTATTCCCGCCATGTCCTTCAAGCAAATTTCCTTTGCTCCGGCCGCAATAAGTTGGTCGGCTATAGCACTATAGTACTCGGCGGTGTGTATTGGCGAGGTTGTTATGCAGAGAGTAGCCTGAGGCGTCATGCCAGCCTCGGCAGCCCATTTGATGCTGGGTATGATGTTGCGCACGTCGTTCAGGCCGCAGAAGATTCGAGGGATGTCAACGCCTTGTGCATGCTTCACCTTATACATAAGCTGTCGCACGTCGTCAGGCACTGGATACATGCGCAGTGCGTTAAGACCGCGGTCGAGCATGTGGGTCTTGATGCCCACCTCGTTAAATGGCTTACAGAATGCCCTTACGGCATCGTTTGGGTTCTCGCCTGCCAAGAGGTTGACCTGTTCGAAAGCACCTCCATTAGTCTCAACTCGGGCGAAGCAGCCCATGTCGATTATTACAGGAGCTATTCGTTCCAGCTGGTCTTTACGTGGCTGAAACTTGCCGGAAGACTGCCACATGTCTCGATAGACAAGACTAAATTGGATTTTCTTTTTCATATTTCTTAGTTTAAAGATTAATGTCATTGATTGCGCTGCAAAAATAGTGAATATTTTCTCATGTACCAAATACTTTCGCACTTTTTTTTGGTTAATAAAAAAAAATGCCAAACTTCTTTGGTGATTAGAAAAATTTAGAATATCTTTGCACCGATTTTGCGAACTAACGATTTTGCACAAAATGAAAGAATTTCTACTTGTTTCGGCAGGGAGCTTTGTTGGTGGCGGACTTCGCTTTCTCACAGCCAAAATGTTGGGCAATGTTTTAGCATCCACATTTCCTTGGGGCACCTTTGCCGTCAACATTGCAGGCTGTTTCTTAATAGGACTGTTTACGTCGTTGTCCATCGACGGTCATCTCTCGACAAACATGAAGTTGCTTCTTGCCACTGGCTTCTGCGGCGGCTTCACCACATTCTCAACTTTCATCAACGAGAACTATATTCTCTCGCACGACGGAAGCATAACCACTGCTGTTCTCTACACATTGGCGAGCGTCGCCTTAGGCATGCTGGCCCTCATTGCCGGCTACAAATCGTGCTGACACAAGCGTTGCGGCCGTTGACACCTTATATTAAAGTGAATTCGACGAATTGTCTTAACCCATCAAATCGCCGAGTAGGGGCGGCTTAGACAATTCGTCGAACTCACGTTAAATTTAGCCTTGATACTACCATATAGTAAGGTGATTATTAGGGATGGGAAAACACCAAAAAAATATGGCCTAACGGAAAAGAAGTTCCTTGAGCTTGGCGAAAAAAGTTCAGTAATTAAATTGTATCTATGTAACCAACGTCAAGTCCTGTCATCTGGGCTATTTGCACAGATGACATGCCAGCATCCTTCAGAGCCTTGACCGTTGCCATTAATGCCTTGTCCTTCTGCTCCAACTGGGCGTCCTTCTGCTCCAGCTGAGCGGCTCTCTGCTCCAATTGAGCGTCCTTTTCCTCCAACTGAGCGTCCTTCTGCTCCAACTGAGCGTCCTTCTGCTCCAACTGAGCGTCCTTCTGCTCCAACTGAGCGTCCTTCTGCTCCAACTGCGCGTCCTTCTGCTCCAGCTGGGCGTCCTTCTGCTCCAGCTGGGCGTCCTTCTGCTCCAGCTGGGCGTCCTTCTGCTCCAGCTGGGCGTCCTTCTGCTCCAATTGAGCGGCTTTCTGCTCCAATTGAGCGTCCTTTTCCTCAATTTTATGGTTCAGAATCATTAGGGTGGTGTCACGAGCCTCCAATGCCGAGAAGTATTCGTCTTCGACGTTCATGTCCTGACGAACGTCGGGGTCGGCCGCAGCCGAGGCAAGGCGGCGCATAATGTACTCCATCTCAGGATTGCCGGTAAGGAGCGACTCATCCACTGCAATGATGTGGTTGTCGTCGGGCCAGCGGTTGGTCTGGTCGAAACAGAACAAAACCTTTTCCAGATTGGGGTTGACACGGCCGTGAAGCAACGGTATCTGCACGATGATGCTGTCGTGGGTGAGGCTCGACACAAACGGGTCCTTCATGCCGCTTTCCACTTCGTTGCCGTAATAGTCATACGACTTGT
>JAQXRI010000149.1 GCA_029218445.1 Prevotellaceae bacterium
CAACTATCAGTCCGCCAACGCGATGGAAAAAGAAAAGCGTGATGCTAATCTTACTCGCGTTTAGCACGGGGTGGCGTCGGATTGGAACCCCGGGTCAATTATAAGAGTGCATCACGCTTTATTGCGTGTGCATTGCTCTATTAATTGACTCAAAGGCTCTTAATGATACGAGCCACCTGTCACATATTATCTTCGTGCTTTTTATACCAAATAAGAGTTTCCGACGCTCTTGGCTAAACGCGAAATAATAGCGAATGCTTTGTTTTTACCCACAATGTCTTGGAAATCCTCTGCGAAGCCTGCGGCCCGCCGAAGTGGAAATCTGTTTCAAAGGTACGAATAATATACGAAAAGAGAAAACTTTTGGCGTTTTTTTTATCTGAAGAGCATTATTTTAACACTTTTCCTTTGAAATATCAGAAATCATGCGTATATTTGCAGCAAGATTTGAAAATTAATAAAGAGTATATGCCTGAGATATGTAGATTTTATGGTATTGTTATCTATCTTTATTGGATGGATCATAATCCACCGCATATACATGTGGTGTATGGAGACTATGAATGCTCGATTAGTATTATGGAGCGAATAGTCGATGGCAAGATACCCGCTAAAGTAGTTTCTAAGGTCAATCAGTGGATGGATATACATCAAGATGAGATTATGAAACTCTGGGAGAAAGCCTCAAAGGGCGAAAAAATTGAAAAGATAGAACCATTAAAATAAGAAAGGAGAATTATTATGCTAAAAGTTAAAGATGTAGATTATCTGAACAATTATCGACTTGCGCTTGTATTTAGCGACGGCGTGAAAAAGGAAGTTGACCTGGAACCTTATCTGAATGGTGAGGTGTTTGGTCCACTTCGAGACAAAAGCATGTTTATTCAATACGGATTGACACCAACAACGATAGAATGGGCTAATGGGGCTGACTTGGCTCCAGAGTTTCTTTATCGGATAGGGAAGTGAGCCTTTCTATCTTGCAGGTATGCTGCTTCGTCTCCTTGTCGTAGTTTATGCCCACGAGAAGGATGTCGCCGGTGTTTTCCGCTATCTTCGAGGGATAGGCCTTGCGCTTAATCTGGTCGATGGTGGCGCTCAAAAGCGACTTCACTTGCGAAAACAAGTAAGTCCCTGACCTCCTTGTTGGGGATATAGCACTCCTGGGTTTCAAAGTCGTATGCAAGGTAGCCGAGATGAATCATCACGGTGAGCACGTCGTTCTTGCTTCTCACGATGTGCATATCGTTGAGGAACTCAGTCGTATCCACATCCACTCGTTCACCTGCAAGCATACGTATGATGTCGTCCTTAAGTCCGTCGAAATTCATCTGGATATAGGTGATTACAGAATCGTATGCACCGGTGGTTGTCCAGTAGCTTCGGCACACTCCACGCTGCAATGATTTCATCACAGAATAAGGATTATAAATGGATTTCTCACTGCCGATAGTATATCCGTCATACCACATCTTGAGATTATCCATAGATGCATTATGCCGCTTTGCCAACATCTGCACCTCTTCTTTAGTGAATCCATAGCAGGGCGCAAGATAGGCTGGGTCTATCATCGAATAGTCGCAGAAGTTGTTCAGTGCCGACTCGGTGTTGTATCTCTTTATGGGCAGGATGCCTGTGAGATAAGCTCCGGCGAAGACTTCATCAGAGTCTTGGGTCTTGAACAAACGACGAAGAAGCATGACATACTCGTCCAAGATGGTGGGAACGACAGTAGCAGGGTTGCCTTTCATCTTCTGGCGGTCGGGAAACTCGCGGCAGATGGCATCCCACTCGTCGATGATGAAAAAGAACTTTTCACCTATGTCTCAAACGACTTGTCCTGCTCTGCTTTCAAGCCACGAAACAACTCGCGAGAGTCGCACGACTTGTCATAATAGGCACACAGCATCTTTGCCGCCATCGACTTACCGAAGCGGCGGCAACGGGTTACGCAACTGTAGCGGCTCTCGGAGTTGAGCGTGTCGTTGATGAATGGTATCAGCGATGTCTTGTCAACATACTCATGACTCACGATGTCACTGAACTCACTGTTGCCTCTACTAATGTATGTACCCATAATTTCAAGTATGTTGCTGGAATGATTAGCCTGTCAACCGTTGCAAAATTAAGGAAATAATTTGGATTTACCAACCATTTAACCGTTTTTTTTGCTATAAAAAGGTCTTGTGTAACATTTAGGTGAATATAATACTTAACACAAAGACACGAAGAAACAAAGCATTTTTTCGCTTGCGGAAGAAACTATGAGCAGCAAAGCTGCTTGCAAAGTCCACAAAGTTTTCCCACTGCAAGCCTTTGTGGCGACTTTTAAGTCGCTTGTTGTCTTTTTTCTAAAACACTTCGTTTCTTTGTGTCTTTGTGTTCTAATATAAGTGCAGGAAGTTTTCAGTTTCTCTGATCGCAGCAAACTTATAATCTCAACTTCATTGTGACAGTGTTACCATCTGCAGTAATTTGCAGCAAGTAGATACCATGTGCAGGAGCACTGAGCGACACTATGCCATGTGCAGCACCGTAGGATTCGTCAATAACCTTTGAGTCAAGGCTAATTAGTCGCACACGACTGTTGGAACCAAGTCCCGACACTGTTACTTTTCCGTCAGTCAAATCCACGGTCACTCCATCGATTGCGATACCATCTATAGATGTTGGATTGTTGACTGTGAATCTGGAGTAGAATTTCAGTTTAGGATATGCCTTGTTTGTCATTTCCAGATAATAGTCGCCTTTCGTCTTGAAGGCGAAGGTGGCGGCAGGATTTTCTATCACCTGTTCAGCCTCACGGAATGTGAATACAGTAGGTGAAGTGCCATTATTGTCGTATGCCTCTTTGGTGAGGTCAAGACATCCGGCAGCATCTACCTTTTCTCCATCGATATAGTACTCAATAAAACGTGGCTTTGCCTCTGTGTATTCCCGGGTAATCTTGTTGTATATATTAGAAGTGACGAAGGAGAACCCTACGCTTGAAGAAGTCATGCCGAAATTACCCAATGGTGCGGCATCATTCAGAAGCAGCGACTGCAGATTATTTCCGAACGACTCAAAATGATTAAGGTTAGAACAATCTGAGAGGTCGAGTTCTCTGCATTGTCGTTTATGACAAACGAGTTTTCTCCTTCTGGGAGTTGTGTCCCATTTACAGTCCATGATGAAAGTTCATATTTCATGATAGGCTTTGAAGGATATAAAAGCGATGAGGCTCTGAGACTTACGGTACTACCTGGTGCATACATTCCTGCCCCTGTCAGTAGTGGACAGCCTTCTACAGGACTGCTCACCTTGATGTTCACACTATAACTGCCCTCGGTCACATTCCTGAACTGGCTCCACCCCTCGCCCATGGCATAAGCGCCCTTTCTTCCGTTGGGCACGACAAGTGACAAGTCGCTGAACTGTCCATCTTTCGGCTGGCTCTCAAATTGAGGTGGATTAATGGCAGTAATTCTTACGCTTCTCAAGTTTGTACTTCCCCACATCGGTGACACTTTTGTGATGGAAGCAGGCAGTTTCACTTCTTGCAGCGACTTGCAGTTCTCGAATGCTGTCATAGTGGACGGCGAATGCCCTGGCTATGGGAATTATGGGAGCACTGACTTGGCGCAACATCGACAGCAAGCGCGTTGATTTCTCGCGCATCAGTGCCTTTGACTACAAGTATGGACTTAACGCCATTCTTCAGCTTCCTTGGAAACTGCAACTTGGCACTGACCTCACCGTGTATGGCCGCCGTGGATATGAAGGGAGCACGATGAACACTGACGACGTTGTGTGGAACGCCCGTCTGTCACGTCCGTTCATGAAAGGCAAGATAACGTGTATGCTCGACGCATTCGACATCCTTGGTGACCTGAGTAACATCACCAGCGCCATCAACGCCCAAGGCCGCACGGAGACATGGACTAACACACTGCTGCGCTATGTGATGTTCCATGTGGCTTGGAATATGACAACGAAGAGGATTAAGAATTAAAAATTAAGAGTTAAGAATTAAAAATTAAGAGTTAGGAATTAAGGATTATAGAATGTAGGGAGCAAGACGCAAGTTTTTCTCCCTTTTTCTTTATTTCTTCATTTTTATATGAATAATCCTTGGATATGAAACATATTTTGTGTAAATTTGCACTCAAATAGCGATGTTGCATAAGCAAAGGTGACATCCGGTTGCTAAACAACAGTCATGATACAAAAAAAAACATAAGACATGAGGAAACTAACTATTACACTTTTGTCGCTTATTGTCTGTGTTACATGGGCGCAAAACTACAAAGAGGTCTTCGACATTCCCTACACCAACAAAACAGACGCTTACGCCAAGGAACGACTGAAACTCGACATTCATTATGATGAAGAAGGCAAGAACTTGCCTGTCATCGTGTGGTTTCATGGCGGCGGACTTACACAGGGCGAAAAAGAGATACCCAAGAAGTTAAAAGACAAAGGCTTCGTTGTTGTTGGCGTCAACTATCGCCTGTTGCCAAATGTCAGTATTGACAAGACTCTCGACGACGCCGCGGAGTCGCTGGCTTGGATTACGAAAAACATAGGGAAATATGGTGGCGACAGCAAAAAGATTGTTGTTTCCGGACATTCGGCGGGTGGCTACATAACACTTATGCTGGCACTTGACAGGAAATGGCTGGCCCGCTATGGGGTTGACGCTAACGACATGGCTGGCTACGTGCCTTTCAGCGGACAAGCCATTAGCCATTTTTCGTATCGAAAGATGTTGGGAATTGACAACCTGCAACCTACAATAGACGAATATGCCCCACTCTTCTGGGTGCGCAAGGATTGTCCGCCAATGGAGCTTATCGTGGGCGACCGCGAACTTGAACTCTTCGGGCGATACGAGGAGAATGCATATCTTTGGCGCATGATGAAACTTATAGGCAACACTACTACAAACATTTACGAGTTAGACGGACACGACCATGGCGGCATGGTAGACCCCGGCTTCAACATTCTCGAAAGATTTGTAAGAAATATTACGAAATAAAAAACGTCCGTCTGCACTGGTCATTGGCAGACGGACTTTTTGTTTGTTTTATTTTCCCGCTTTTTGCAGTATTTCCTTTACGTGTGCTTTAGCCTCTTCGCGCGACTTTGTGAATATGCGTCTTATTCGTTCCATGTCGAACTTTGTTTCCCTTGCATAGGTGTATACGCCATTCTTCTCCTGTTCCACGTCGGTAAGCTGCGTGTAGCAGTATCCGCAGATGTGGTCCATTGACAGCAGCACGTCGGTGATGTCCTCCAGTTCCTGATAGAACTTCTCTATGTCGGTCTGCACTTGTCCGTAGCCCCACGAAGGAGTGTTGTCCTTTGGCGAGAACCACCCGAATCCACCATATTCGTCGATTATGTATGCCTCGCCCTGATAAGGATAACTGTGTTTCGGATGCTGAACGTATGGTTTGCCGCTTTCGCCGCCCACCAACTGGTTATAGAATGCGATGGGGTCGTGGTTGTAGTTGTGCTCGGCATAAACGTCGGTGTAGCCGGCATGATAACCGCCACTTGCCGTTACCACTGGCCTTGTGCGGTCGAGGCGTGACGTCTCGAAATAGAGGTCGTTGGTCAGTCGTGCACGTTGTCCGTCGCGGTCGTCCTGCCACGTTTCGTTCAGTGGCGACCATGCAATGATGCTTGGTGCATTGTAGTCGCGTTCAATATATGCGCTCCACTCCGAAATGAGGTTGCGTGCAGCGGCAGGACTTGTCCAGTCCATTCCCCAGCTTGGCGCCTCCCCCCAAACGAGATAGCCCATTTTGTCTGCCCAATACAAGTATCGCTGCTCGAAAACCTTTTGGTGCAGTCGTGCTCCATTGAAGCCGCAAGCCATGGCAAGCTCAATGTCGTGTTTCAGGGCTTCGTCGGAAGGTGCTGTCCAGATGCCGTCGGGATAGAAGCCCTGGTCGAGTACAAGGCGCAGATAGCACGGAGCGTTGTTTATGTAGAACTTGCCTCCGCGCAGTTCCACCTTTCTCATTCCGGCATACGATTTCACGCGGTCGACGACATTGCCCTTTGCGTCAGTGACTGTAAGGGTGACGTCATAGAGGTTAGGGTTTCCGGGCGACCACAGCTTTGCCTTCGGTATTCGTGCTATGAGAGTGGCAGAGTTTGAAGCTCGTCCCGACACGCATGCCACCTCCTTCTTTCCGTCGTTCACGGTGATGGTGATGCGCTCTGCGTTGTCGAGCGCGTAGAACTTCGGCTCGAACACGAACTGGCTGTTGTCCACGTCGGGAGTGATGCGGCATCGCTCGAGGGCACTTTTCGCCACAGGCTCCAGCCATACGGTCTGCCATATTCCCGTAGTTCGGGTGTAGGAGCAAGCGTAGGATTCCAGTCTGTCGCTCTGCTTGCCTCCCGGCTGCATTCGCGACCTTGTGTCGTCCTGCACATAGACCACAATGTTTGCCTTCTCGCCAGCCTTCACGAAGGGTGCTATGTCCACGGCAAACGATGCGCTGCCGCCAGTGTGGTCGAGGGCCTGCTTGCCGTTGACGAAAATGGTGGCACGATAGTCAACGCCTCCGAAGTGAAGCATAATCTTCTTGCCGTTCCACTCGGCAGGAATGTCAATCTTGCGTTGATACCACATTGCCTCGATGAAGTCGGTGTGTCCTACGCCCGAGAGTTTGCTCTCAGGACAGAAGGGGACAGTAATGTTGCCGTCGAATCCTTCCGAAGCGGCATAGTTTTTCCATGTGCCGTTTTTCGACTCGTCGAAACAGAATGTCCATTGTCCGTTTAGGCATTTCCATTCCGAGCGTTGAAATTGCGGACGTGGGTAGTCGTTGCGTGGCATTTCGTCGGCATGTCCCATAAGCGGGAGCAATGCCGCTGCCAATAATCCGAATAGTTTTTTCATATTATTATTTCAGTTTTGATAAAAAGTCACACTTTCTTGTTTTGTGGATTGGCGGTGAACTCCGTTGGAGCCACGCCCTTCATCTTCTTGAACACCTTGGAGAAATAGTTCGGGTCGGAGAAGCCGCTGCCGTATGCCGTTTCCGACACGTTGTAGCCTTCTACGAGCATCCTGCAGGCATGTTCTATGCGTTTGTGGCGGATGTAGTCGCCAGTAGAGATGTTCATCAGGTTTTTCATCTTCGTGTGCAGCAGGCTTCTGCTTATGCCCATTTCGGTAGTGATGTTTGCCACCGAGAAGTCGGCGTTGCCGATGTTCCGCTCCACCAGTTCCGTGATGCGGCATACGAAGTTGTTGTCGAGCTGCGTCAGTGTGCCCTGCGCCTCCTCAGCCTCCTTCCCACCTTCAACCATCAGCTTCTGACGGTTTGCCACAAGTCGGAGGATATTGCTTATCTGATAGCGCAGTGCCACGGGGTCGAAGGGCTTCGGCACATAGACGTCGGCACCGTTGCGGTATCCGTCCTTGATGTCCTCAGGGTCGCTCTTCGCAGTGAGCAGTATCACCGGAATGTGTGAAGTAGCCATGTTGCCCTTCAGCATGTTGCATAGCTCCACACCTGTCATTCGTGGCATCATGACATCCGAGACTACCATTTCTATGTCTGCTCTGCCTATGGCAATGTCCCACGCCACCTGTCCGTCGGTAGCCGTCACCACGTTGTAGTCGGCTTCAAGCATCTCCGCTACGAACTTCAGCATGTCGGGGTTGTCCTCCACCACCATCACGGTGTGTTTTGTCTCCACTGCCGTCTTGTCGGTATGCTTTCCTGTAGAGGAAGGCTCAGCCATCTCCTTTTGCAGCAGGCTTGCCGTGGTCAGATAGTCCTTCACCGTCTGCAGTTCGTTGTCGGGCGAAATCTTGTCCTTTTCGTTGAAGGCATTTCCCGACACGTCAATCATTACCGTAAACGTGCTGCCCTTTCCCAGTTCACTCTCAACATCCACAGTGCCTTTGTGGATTTCCGCCAGTCGGCTCACCAATGCCAGTCCTATGCCCCATCCGTTGCTGTTGGCGTTGAATCCACGTTTCGTCTGATAGTAGCGTCCGAATATCTTCTTCTGCTCCTCCTTGACAATTCCGATGCCGGTGTCAGTCACCTGCATCTTGAGGAAAAGGTCGGGCGAGTCGGCTTTCTGCACTATCTCGGCTCTTATGGTGATTGTTCCGCCCGAAGGCGTGAACTTCATGGCGTTCGACATCAGGTTGCTCAGTATGTGGTCGAGATAGGAAGGCGAGAACCAGCCGTCCTCTCCGTTGTCGATGCCGCTGATGACGAGTTTCTGCCCCTTCGACGCCACCATTTCCTGGAAGTTAGACGCTGCCGTTGCGACAAACTCCACGGGGTTGCCCTGCTGTACGTAGAAGGGGAAGTTGTCCGACTCTATCTTGTTGAACGTCACGAGTTCGTTTATCAGGTGTTCCATCTTCTTAGCGTTGCGCAGTGCCAAGTCGAGCGAGTTGCTTGCCTCCTCGTCGAGTTTTGTCGCCTCGATGGTCTTCAGCGGAGCCACGACAAGAGCCAATGGCGTCTTCAGTTCGTGCGACACCATGGTGAAGAAATTCGACTTCATCTTGTCCACTTCCTTCACCTTTTCCTTCTCCATGCTCACGAATCTCATTTCCGCCTTTTCCTTCAGTCTCATGTTGTAGAAGGCGAATCCTCCCCATGCCACTGCGCAGAGCAGGAGGAAATAGAGAATCCAGGCAATGTTTGAGCGATAGAACGGAGCCTCGACCACTATGGTGAGCACCCGCTCGCTGCTCTTGTCCCAGTCCATGGACCCGTTGTTTGCCCTCACGTGCAGACGGTAAGTGCCAGGCTGCAGCAGATAGCCGTTGAACCTACATTCGTCGCCCACGTCGCGCCAGTTCTTGTCGATGCCGTCGATGCGTATCTGATACCTCACGCTCTGCACGCCGCTTGGCATCACCACTCCATATTCAATGCTGAAGGAATGTGCCTCGTCGTAGCTCAGGCTTATTTTCTTGGCATAGTCGAGGCTTGTCTTCAGCGGCGAGTCTTCGCTTGCTACACCGACGAGCTTGTTGTTGATGAACAGCTTCTTGAAGTGTATGTGCAGCTCGCTGGGTTTGTCAACAAACTTCTTGGGATTGATGCCTATCACGCCGTCAAAGGTTCCCATCAGTATCTTGCCGCTGGACGTAAGGAACGACGACGTGAAGTTGAACTGGTTGACGGGCAGTTCCACGTTGGCGGAGAATCGCCTTGTCTTTCCGTCGGGCATGCAGCGGAAGAGTCCGTTGTCGGTTCCTATCCAGAGGCATTTGTCGTTGTCCTCCACGATGCTGCACACGGTGCACTGCTGAGGAATCTCCAGCGAGGCGTGGTTGACCTTGTTTTCCGCCTTGCCGTCGAGGCAGAACAGTCCGCTGTTGTTGGTGCCTATCCACAGTCGCCGCTGCGAGTCTTCAAAGACGGTGATGACATAGTTGTCGGTCAGTCCGCATCCTGTTTCCTTGCTGTATTGTTTCACCCTTCCCTTCTCTATGCAGAAGAGTCCCATTGTCACTGTAGCCACCCAAAGTCGCTTGTCCCGGTCTTCGTAGAGCGAGTAGATGAAGATGTTGTCGAGCTTGTTGTCGCCAATCTTCCTGAACTCGTCCTTCTCGTGGTCATACCATCGCAGTCCGTCCATAGTAGCCACCCACATTTTTCCGTCATAGGTCTGGCAGATGTAGAATATACCCTCCGACGAGATGCCGTGCGAATAGAAGTATTTCACCGCCTTCCGTGTCAACAGGCTGTAGCGGAACAGTCCGTTGAATCTTGTTCCTATCCATACTTCGCGGCGTTGCTTGTCGTAGTAGAGGCTATGTATGTTTGTGCCCAGTCCTTCAATGCCGTTGAACGGCTCGAATCGTCCTGTCTTCGAGTCGTAGATGAATACTCCACGGTCTTCGGTGGCAATCCACAGCATACCGTCGTCCACCTCTGCCATTCCTCGTGGGATTCGCGCATTCAAGGCTCCGGGCGACTGTTCAGGGTGGAAATGTCGGAAGAGCGACTTGCGGCTCAGCATGTAGTCCACGCCTCCGAAATAGGAGCCTATCCACACGTTGTCTTCCCTGTCGGTGAAAATGCTGTAAATAGCGTTGTCGTTGAGGCTGTTCTTGTGTTCGTCCTTCCTGATGCGCTCTATGCGCCCGTCAGTGCCAATGACAGCCACTCCGTTCTCTGTGCCTATCCAGATGTTGTGCTGTTTGTCCTCGGTAATGGTTCGCACTATGCCGCCCGTCAGTTCCGCAGCATTGAAATGCTGCCGCTTGCCCGTGGCAAGGTCCATGCTGAGCAAGCTGCCGTTGTTGTGCCCCACCCAAAGCCGTTGGCGCGAGTCGACGAACAGCGGCATTATCACGTTATGTCCCAACACGGCTTCACCATGTATTTCCGGGTCGAGAAGTGCGATGTTCGACAAATTGGAGTTGAACGAGAACAGGGTCTTGTTTGTCGACACATAAATGTTTCCCTTCGCGTCTGTCGTCATTGAAGCTATCAGGCCGTAGTCCACCGAAGGGTAAACCATGAACGAGTCGATGCTTTCGTTGAGCACATACAGGCGGTCGCGGCCTGTCAGTATGCGTCCGTCCTTCGTCTCCACGAAGTTTGTGCAGTAGCCCGTCACGTTTGCGTAGTTCCTGAAGTCGTCGGTCTCGGGACGATAGCGGCTCACGCCGTTCTCAGTAGAGATCCAGAGCCTGTTGCGCGAGTCGACGAACAGCCCGTGTACGAAGTTGTGGATTAGCGAGTGCTCTTGGTTTTCCGCATAGTAGTAAGTCTGGACGTTGTAGCCGTCAAACTTTGCCAATCCGTTGCGCGTTCCTATCCATATATATCCTTCTGCATCCTGCACAATGGCCTCCACCTGCTGGTTAGGCAGGCCGTTTGACGTGTTGAGATGCTGGAAGCTGAACCTCGAAGCCACGACATTCAAGGTGCAGATTAGAAGTAGGAATGTTGTAAGAAAGTTGTGTTTCATCTTGTCAGGGATTGATTGTCAACGGCAAAAGTAGCTTTTTTTTTCGATAATCCCATGTTTTTTCATAGTAATTTTGTCCAGACGGAACATAATCACCCATATTCAAGACAATTTTACCCAAGCCGACCATTGCTAATGACTAATTTTGCAACCGAAATCAAATTTCCAACAAAACAACACACTGATATGAACATCAAACAAACGACAACATCAACTCGCCTGGCGCTGACATTTTTGGCTGCCATTGCCGTATTGCCCTCGTGCGGGTCGAGCGACACAATGCCTACCGACAAACAGTCGAATGCAGACAAACCGAAACAGCAGATTCTCACTGAAGCCGACCCGACAATTTTCAAGGATTCCGACGGGACTTATTATCTATATGGTACAAGCTCGGAGTCGTCGAAGGGATTCTTAGTCTATAAGTCATCCAATCTCGACCAGTGGACAGGGCCAGTGGGAGTCGTCGACGGATACTGCCTCACCAACGAGACTTCATTCGGCACCACAGGCTTTTGGGCTCCGCAGGTGTTCAAGCGCGACGACACCTATTACATGTTCTATACCGCCAACGAGCAGATTGCCGTTGCCACGGCGAAGTCGCCATTGGGTCCTTTCACCCAGAGCACCAAGAAAATGGTCGACGCGCCATGCAAGACAATCGACCCCTTCGTGCTGTTCGACACCGACGGCAAGGCTTATCTCTATCATGTTCGCCTGCAGCAAGGCAATCGCATTTTCGTTGCCGAACTCTCCGACGACCTTTCTTCCATCGTAGAGTCGACGGCAAAGGAGTGCATCAGTGCCTCGCTGACATGGGAAGACACTGCCAATGCCGACTGGACAGTGACTGAGGGTCCCACAGTGCTGCATATTGGCGACACATATTATATGTTCTATTCCGCCAACGATTTCCGCAACATCGACTACGCTGTAGGCGTTGCAACGGCGAAGTCGCCTTTTGGGCCGTGGACAAAGTCGGAGCAGCCCATTATCTCGCGCACCAACATTGGACGCTATGGCACTGGCCACGGCGACCTGTTTACCGACGCGAAAGGCAATTGGCAATATGTGTTCCACACACACAACAGCTTCACCGAAGTGGCGCCACGCAAGACCGGTGTCGTGGGAGTGACATTCCAGCAGGGCACTTTTACAGCCGATGCCGACTCGTTCCGCTACCTCTATCTCGAAAAATAAAAATGAGGAGTTATAATAAGGAGTTAATTCGATACTTAAATAAATAAAAACATGTACAAAAAACTATTCTTTTCAGTTGCATTCCTGGCAACGGCACTGTGTTGCAATGCAATCGACATTGCTACGCAGATAAGCATTAAGCGACCAGGCAATCTTGCAACCGTTCACCCGCTCAAGGCAGAGGGGAACAGACTCGTGGCAACCAACGGCCAGCAGTTGCCACTCGACATCACGCAGGAAGTGACCAACGACGGCGCCGACATGATTTTCAGCGTCACGCTGACAGCCCGCCAGACGGTCTACTTCAATCTTGGAGCATCGCTCCCTACAGGACTCTCCACGTCGGGAAGCGAATTCTACATGCCGGGATTCTGGTATCACCTCAATCTCCGTTCGCCAAAGGGAGCGCCAGCCTTCCACACGTCGAAGAGCTGGAACTTCCGCGAAGACCGCCTCTCGGCTCCAATGACCAGTGTGTTCAACGAGACGCAGCAGAAGTCGGTGGCAGTGATGCGCTGTCTCGACAAACCTTGCGAGTCGCTGACCACTCATCAGGAGGGCGAAGTGATTCTCGGAGGCGAAACGTCGTTGGGATATCTTGGCTTCGACAACGAGACCGACCGTGTGATGCTCACCTTCGGCTATCCCTACATCGAAACTCCCAAGCGCTACACCCGCAAGCTGACGCTCACACCGCCAATCCACACCTTTGCCAAACTCGACAAGGGACGGAGCAAGACCATCTCGTGGCGCATCGTAAACGGCTCTGCCGAGAACTACGGCAAGCATGTGGTAAATATGTGGGAAAAATGTTTCGACACATACAATCCACAACCGCTGACTCCACTCTTCACTCCCGAAGAGATGAAGAAAGGCTTGTGCAACTATTTCCGTCGCTCCTACGTAGACCGCTTCCCACTGAAGTACAATTCAGGCCACACTCTGCTCACCGCCGACTGCAAGCCTTTCCCTGCAATGCAGATAGGCTTCTGCGGACGAGTGCTGCTCAATGCCTTCAACGCCATTGAATACGGAGAGCAGCACAACGAGCGCGACCTCGTCAACATTGGCAATGAAATACTCGACAGCTTCCTCAAGCACGGCTTCACAGGCGCAGGCTTCTTCTACGACGACGTCAACTTCGACCACGGATTCCCACTCGACGAGAAGGTGGTGCACTCCATACGCCAGCAGTCGGAGGCTGTCTACGCCATTCTTCTCTATCTCAAGTACGAGAAGAGCCATGGCCGCAAGCATACTGAATGGGAGAAGCATGTACAGACCATTCTCGACAGCTTCCTTAAGCTGCAGAAGAGCGACGGCAGCTTCGCACGCAAGTTCCACGACGACGGCACCGACATCGACTCTTCAGGAGGCAGCACGCCTTCCGCCACATCAACTCTTGTCATGGGCTACCGATATTTCGGCAAGAAGCAGTATCTCGAAGCAGCACGCCGCACCATAGACTACCTTGAGAAGAACATCATCTCAAAGAGCGACTACTTCTCGTCGACACTCGACGCAAACTGCGAGGACAAGGAAGCAGCCATTTCTGCCGTAACGGCAAACTACTACATGGCTGCCGTCACCAAAGGCAAGGAGCGTCAGCGATACATTGAGCTTTGTCGCGAGGCTGCCTACTTCGCATTGTCGTGGTACTATCTCTGGGATGTGCCTTTCGCACAGGGGCAGATGCTCGGCGACCTTGGCTTGAAGAGCCGCGGATGGAGCAACGTGTCGGTTGAGAACAACCATATCGACGTGTTCGTGTTCGAACTTCCACACATCGTCAAATGGCTCGGACAGGAGCTCGGCGACAAGCGTTTCATGCAGATGTACGACGTTATCTTCACGTCGCTCTCGCAGCTCATGCCTACCACCGAACGCAACTGCGGCATAGCGATGCCTGGCTTCTATCCTGAGGTGGTTCAGCACACTGCATGGGACTACGGAATGAACGGCAAGGGATTCTACAACAACCTCTTCGCACCCGGATGGACAATAGCATCGTTGTGGGAATTGTACTCGCCCGAACGCACCGACAACTTCCTGAAGAAGTAAATCATGTTTCGGAATGAGGTAATTTTGTCCATTTCTATAAAAGAAAAACAAAATTACCCATTTCGCGGACGTTCTTCCCCTATTCGATAGGCGAAAACAATGTACTTTTGCAAAAAATTCACAAATAATTAAAACTTTAACACTGCCTTCATCACGGCAGAGCAAAAAGACCTAAAAGTAAAATGAAACAGAAATTAACTGAAGAAAGAGCAAGAGTCAGCAACTCTTTGCCAAAGCAGGGAACAAGGTTCTTGTCGCTCACGAGCATCGCCCTACTCATGGCAACAGCTCCAGCAATGGCAGGAAGCCCAACGCCTCCAACCAACAGTCAGAACACTCCAGCTGCCATTCAGCAACAGAAGAAGACAACGGCAAGCGGAAAAGTAATCGACAACACAGGCGAACCTCTCATCGGCGTCACCGTCCAGGAGGAAGGTTCGAAGAACGCTACCGTAACGGGACTCGACGGAAGCTTCACTCTCAACACAGAAAATCAGAATTCGACTCTCGTGTTCTCTTATATAGGATTCCAGGAAGTGAAGCTGCGTGCAGGCAGAGACCTCGTGGTAACAATGAAGGAAGAGCAGAACGAACTTACAGAAGTGGTCGTCGTGGGTTACGGCACACAGAAGAAGGTGAACCTCACGGGTTCGGTAGTGTCGGTCAATCTCGCCAAGGAAACCAACTCGCGTCCTGTCACCACGGCAGCACAGGCCTTGCAGGGCATGGCAGCCGGTGTAGACATCATTCAAGGTTCGGGAAAGCCAGGCTCTGAGGGATTCTCCATCAACGTGCGTGGTGTGGGAACAATGAACGACTCAAGCCCGCTCGTCTTGGTAGACGGTATGGAAATGAGCCTCTCCGACGTCAATCCGCAGGACATCGAGAGCATCTCAATACTTAAGGATGCCGCCTCTTGTGCCATCTACGGTAACCGAGGTGCCAATGGTGTCATTCTCGTCACCACAAAGAGCGGCAGCGACGGTAAGGTGAGCGTCAGCTACTCTGGCCGCCTGTCAATCAACAAGCCTTCCAAGCTGGTGCGCTTCATGTCAAACTATGCCGACTACATGTCGCTTGTCAACGAGGCTTGCGAAAACATCGGCACTGTGGGCAAATATCCCGAATCGGTCATAAAGCAGTGGCGCGACGCCGAGGCAAATCCTAACGGCATTGCCGAGTCGGGCTATCCCAACTATGTGGCTTATCCCAACACCGACTGGTATGACGAAATATATCAGACGAAAGTCATGCAGGAGCATTCGCTCTCACTCTCGGGCAAGGAGACACGCACACGATATAATGTAGGACTTACATATCTCGACAACCCAGGCATGATTGTACGCTCAGGCATTCAGAAATACTCCATCAACCTCAAGCTCATCTCCGATGTCACCGATTGGCTGCAGGTGGGAGCACAGGCATGGGGAACACACAGCGACCAGGACCGCAACAACGTCGACGCCCTCACCTCATGGGAGTTCCTCAAGACCGTCCCTGGCATCTATCCCTACTACGACGGCAAGTACGGCGGCATTGAGACATCGGTAGAGGACGGCGCAGCCCACAACCCTCTGCAGCTGCTCAACGGACAGGGCGACAGCTACTACAAGAACACCCACGCCTATGCCACTGCCTACGCACAGATAAAGTTCCTGAAGGACTTCACCTTCAAGACCAACTTCGGCTACGACTACTACAACGCACGCCACAAGATGACCGACGGCCGCAACGAGAGCTTCAGCTTCAGCCGCGGCGAGGTGGTCAGCTCTCCTGCATCAATGGAGACATTGGCAGGCTACATGTACTACAAACACTACTACAACTGGAAGCTCACCAACACGCTCAACTGGAACCACACCTTCGCTAAGAAGCACGACGTAGGAGCACTCGTGGGCTTCGAGGAAGGCAAGAACAGCGACGGCTTCACCGACGTGAAGAAGATGGGCATGATAGACGATTCCATCTCCGACCTCAAC
>JAQXRI010000150.1 GCA_029218445.1 Prevotellaceae bacterium
ACACCTGAACTGCATACCCCATTTTAATCCTTTAATACTTTATTTCTTTAACCCAAAACCCAATAACCTTTTATTATTCCTATACTATAGTTTTTCATTTTCTTCTATCACTTCTATCATTTTAGAGTTAAATAGCTTATATTCAATATGTTGAGTGGTGATAGTAGGGGTGATAGTGGTGATAGTAGAAAGGTTTTTTAACTAAAAATGTTTGCAAATTAGCATGATTTTAACTAAATTTGCGCAGTGATAGAACTCGATACAACTAAGAAATGGCATAATATGGTAAAAATAACACGCTTGAAAGACGACGGAAGGGGGAAAATAACCCTCACAGCGTCTCATTTTGACAAAATGATGGAACGCATAGTGAAAGGTGACAGCAAGTGTACTGTCGAGTTGTTCCGCAACTTCGTCAGCATGGCCCAAAGGAATTATGGACGTGGTATGAGATGGCTTGGCGAATATCATCTCATACACCAGCTGCCCAGTTTTCTGCCTTCGGTGGACATTGCGAGTGACAAGGAGGGAAACGAGACAATGCGTGCGTTCAACGGCATTGTCACCCTTAGTGTTGACCATATTGACAGCAGTTCCGACCTCGAAGCAGTGAAGCGAGTGGCGGCAATGATGCCCATGACGCTCGCAGCTTTCATAGGCAGTACGGCCACGAGTGTGAAAATTCTTGTCAGAGTAGAGCCTAAGGACGGACATGCTATAACTACGGAGGAAGAGGCTGAGCGGTTTTGCAGCTTGGCATACGGCATAGTGGTGAAGGCTTATGACGCCGTGATAAGCCAAAACGTGCAGATGGCTGTCTCGGCACGCGAGGGCTTTTGTCTTTATGCCGGGTTTCGTATGCCTCTCGACCCTCAGCCTTATTATAATGCCGATGCCGTGCCGATGCGCATTGAGGAAGTGGTGCAGGGACAGGAGTTGCAGGTGTCGCAGCCTCTCCACGACCGCCAGTTTACGGGCGAGGACGGCTTTGAGGGTGAGGGCGACTCCGAGATTCGCAAGATGATGGAGTTTCTGAAAACCCGATATGCCTTCCGCTACAACATGCTTGAGGGAGTGTCGGAAATGAAGATATTGGCAAAGCCAAACTTCGGTTGGCTGCCGCTCGACGGACAACGCTTCAACTCCATCCTGCTCGACATCCAGAGCAGTGGCCTGCGAGTGTGGGACAAGGACTTCAACCGCTATCTGCACTCCATGAAGGTAACCATCTACGACCCAGTGCAGGACTATCTTTATAGTCTTGACCACAGGTGGGACGGCAACGACCATATCGGTCGTTTGGCCGACTGCGTGCCCACCAACTGCCCGCAATGGAAGTCGTGGTTCCGCAAGTGGTTTGTCAGCATGGTGGCCCAGTGGTTGGGCTGCGACCGTCGCTATGGCAACAGCGTGGCTCCGCTGCTCATCTCCCGACAGGGCTACAACAAGTCAACATTCTGCCGCCGCCTGTTGCCGCCGCAGTTCCGACAGACATTCATCGACAATCTCGACGTTGCGGAGAAAAAGGCGACGCTCATTGCCATGGCACAGTCGCTGCTCATCAACCTCGACGAGTTCAATGCCATTGCGCCACGCATACAGCAGGGATTTCTGAAAAACATCATGCAGCTGCCCACGGTGAAGGTGAAGTTGCCATACGCCCGCTCGATAGAGACCCTGCCGCGCCGTGCCTCGTTCATAGCCACCACAAACCTTACCGACATCCTTGCCGACCCGTCAGGCTCGCGCCGCTTCATAGGCATAGAGCTTACCGCCCCTATCGACGTCAAGTCGCCAATCAACTACGACCAGCTTTATGCGCAGGCAATGAATGCGATAAAGAAGGGCGATCGCTATTGGTTTGACCAGGCTGAGACGAATGAGATTATAGCCCACAACCGCCAGTATCAGCTGCTCTCGCCCGCCGAACACTATTTCCGCCTCTGTTTCGAGGTTGTGCAAGACCCGTCGGAAGGAGAGTTCATGACCGCCGCCGCCATCTTCCAGCGCATCAAGCAAGTGGCAGGCTCGTCGTTGGGCGTGTCGGGTGTAACCAAGTTCGGACGTTTCCTCACCAACATGGAAGGCATGGTACACAAACGCTCCAAGCTCGGCACCGTCTATCTCGTGAAGCCTATTGTCGGCCAAACGGCCGAATGAAAATAGGCCAAATGACCGTATTGTATGTTAAGAGAATATAATTGTGGTGTGTAATCCAATGCCTTTCATCTGTTTTTCCTTATCTTTGCACAAAACTTAGCAGCAACAATCAGCGATTATGTGTACATACATAAATAAAGGTAATGAAGGGTTTAAAAGTGCAGTGAAAGGCACTTATATCGACAAGACAGGGATGATAGCCGTCGTCAATCAAACTCTTGACACCGAGCGACGCTTCACCTGTGTTACCCGCAGCCGACGCTTTGGCAAGTCCATGGCGGCAGACATGTTGTGCGCATATTATGACAAGTCATGCGACAGCCGACTTCTGTTTGAAGGCCTTTTTATTTCCATGCCAAATAAAGAGGTTAACGGAATTGTTGAGGATAAACAATATGAAAAAAATCTCAACAAATATCCGGTAATTAGTCTTGACATAACAGATTTTACGACAAAGTACGGTCATGACCCATCTATTGTCCTACACATTCAGGAGGCTATAATAGAGGACCTCTTGGCCACTTATCCCGACTTGGTGAGGAAAGAGGGTGACGACTTGATGGACGTGCTCGTCAGGCTCGTTTCAATTACCGGCGAGAAGATTATTATGATTATTGATGAGTGGGATGCCATTTGCAGGGAGCTTGAACAGTCACCCTCTATAGTGGACGACTACATCAATATGCTTCGCCGCCTCTTCAAGGGAGGCAGCTCCAAGAAAGTCTTTGCCGGAGTGTATATGACGGGCATATTGCCTATAAAGAAATACGA
>JAQXRI010000151.1 GCA_029218445.1 Prevotellaceae bacterium
CGTGTTTGTGGGCATTGTCATGATGGGTATATGGAAGGCGCTTTCTCCAAGCGGGTCAATGCCGTCAGAAGAAAGCATAGTGCCCGGACATGTTGAGGCTTCGGTGAGAAAAGGCACGGGCGAGGCCGTCGCTCTTGGCAGCGACGCTGATGCTAACAAGAAGATACTTGACCTTATAGCCTCGGCCGACAAAGAAACGCCCACCGACATTATAAACGCCTACTATCAGCCCATCATTGACAATCAGGTGCCGAAGGACAAATCCCCTATTCCGACTGGAGCTACAATCCGATAACTGAAATGAACAACCGCAGCATAATGGCAGAAGACATAAACATGAGGTATCAGGCCGGATTGACCTTCAAACTGCTCGAAGGACTGTCGTTTGACACAAAGATACAATATGAGTCGGGGCGTGCCATGAACCATTCTCTATACGACGAGGCAACCTATTATGTTAGGAATATAGTCAACACCTCTTCAACATGGAACAAGACGACAGGCGAAATAACGCCGAATGTTACCAAAGGAGCCATCAGAAACGAGGACAAGGTGGTGACCAACAGCTACAATTTCAGAAACCAGCTAAACTTCAGCAGGACTTTCGGCCGCCATGCCGTCGATGCTTTGGTCGGCTCGGAAATAAGCCACAGCAGGACTGAGGGGACAATCTATCCTACGGTTTACGGATATGACGACGACAGGCTCACCGTGGGCGGATTTCCCAATGGCGTGACGGTAAGAGACTAGATGTCGGGCAGCTATACGTTCAACTATCAGACGCGTTTCACTTCAAGAACTTCGCGCTACTTCTCCCTCTATGCCAATGCCGCCTATACTTTTGACAAAAAATATTCGCTCTCGGCCAGCATAAGGACCGATGCCTCAAACTTGATAACCGACGATGCGAAATACCGATATTCTCCATTTTGGTCGATAGGCGGAAAATGGAACGTGACAGGCGAAACGTTTATGCGGCAATACGGCTGGATAGACAACCTCGTGATGAGGTTGACTTACGGCTACAACGGCAATGTTGACACCTCAACATCGGTGTTGCCACTCATATCCATTGGCTCAAACCCCGACATATACACCAATGAGTATCAGGCTACAATACAAAGCTATGGCAATCCTTCACTGCGTTGGGAGAAGGTGAGAAGCATCAACTGGGGACTTGACTTCTCGCTGTTCAACAATAAGCTGTTTGGAAAAATCGACTTGTATCACAAGAAAGGCAAGGATCTGTTGGCTGTAGTTTCGACACCATCGCTGCATGGCACCACGCAGCAGAAAATCAACAATGCCGAGATGACCAACAAAGGCGTCGAGCTGACGCTGGGCACCAATCAGCAATTTGGCGATTTCCACTGGACAGGCAAAGCCACCTTCGCCTACAATACCAACAAGATAACAAAGCTGTTTCGTGAAAACTATTACGTGTCAGACCTTTGCTATGGAGGAACCGGGGCATACGTTGAAGGCATGGACGCCAACACCATTTGGGCCTACATCTACGGTGGCATTGAAAATGCAGGCAGCGAGGAAAGCCCCGACTGGCAGCCAGTAATAAAAGACAACACCGACGGCACGTCGTACACCTTTGGCGGAAGCACTCCGCGTGGCGACGGCACAAAGATTATGGTGGCGCAGGGAACTACGGTGGCGCCATATACGGCGAGCCTTGGCAGCAGCCTGGCCTACAAGGATTTTGAAGTGTCGGTGATGATGACAGGAAAGTTTGGCCACAAGTTCCGTCACCATTCGTTCAATTATCCTGTCGTCAAAGGCAAGACGTTGCCCAATGCAAGATATTCAGAGGTGGTGTCATGCAACCCGATGGACATGGTGCCATTGCCACTTAACGACAGTGAGATGATGTACTACAACTGGAGTGCGTTCTATCCTTATCTTAACTATCTGACCGACAATGCCATGACAATAAGGATGCAGGAACTGTACTTGGCCTACCGCCTGCCCACGGACGTGGTTGAGCGAATGGGCATAGCAGGACTAAAGCTGTATTTGCAGGGCAACAACCTGTTTAACATAGTTGACAACAAATATGGCGAAGACCCTGAAAATCCGTTGGGCTCTTACAAGCTACAGCCACAATATACTAATGGTTTAACAATTACATTATGACAACGACAATGAAAACGAATAAATTATTTTTTGCCGCAGCACTCGTGGCAGCCTCGGCCGCCTTACAGTCGTGTGACGACTACCTCGACGTGCTTCCTTCAAAGAGCTCGTCGCTGCCAGTGACTACTGTTGAGCATGACATCCGA
>JAQXRI010000152.1 GCA_029218445.1 Prevotellaceae bacterium
TTACTACTTTGTTTATAATACTTTATCAGCTTCGGCACCACTTCCTCAACCGTGCCAACAATAACGTAGTCGGCAATCTTGTTGATGGGAGCTTCGGGGTCGCTGTTCACTGATATGATGATGCCAGAGTCCTGCATACCGGCTATGTGCTGGATTTGTCCGCTGATGCCGCAGGCGATATACACCTTGGGATGCACAGTGACACCAGTCTGGCCAATCTGACGGTCGTGGTCAATCCATCCGGCATCGACGGCGGCACGCGAGCCACCTACCTCGCCGTGGAGCACCTTCGCCAACTGGAACAGCTGGTCGAAACCTTCCTTCGAACCAACGCCGTAGCCACCTGCCACGACAATGGGCGAACCCTTCAGGTTGTGCTTGGCAGCCTCAACGTGGTGGTCGAGCACCTTAACGACGTATGCTTCAGGAGAAACATACTTTGACACCTCGGGATAAACCACCTCGCCCTTTGCCTGTCCCTCATAGACGGCCTTCTGCATAACGCCTGAGCGCACGGTAGCCATCTGTGGACGGTGGTCGGGGTTGACGATGGTAGCCACGATGTTACCACCGAAGGCAGGACGAATCTGATAGAGCAGATTGTCATACACCTTGTTGTTCTTCTTGTCCTCATACGGACCAATCTCCAGTTCGGTACAGTCGGCAGTCAAACCGCTGGTGAGCGATGATGACACGCGCGGACCGAGGTCACGGCCTATAACGGTGGCACCCATAAGACAAATCTGCGGTTGCTCTTCCTTGAAGAGGTTGACGAGAATGTCGGTGTGGGGAGCTGATGTGTAAGGGAACAGTCCCTCGCCGTCGAAGACAAACAGCTTGTCAACGCCGTAAGGCAGTATCTGCTCCTCAACCTTGCCCTTTATGCCGCTGCCGGCAACGATGGCGTTGAGGTCAACGCCCAATTCATTGGCCAATTTGCGGCCCTTTGTCAATAGTTCCTGTGAAACCTCCTGCACCTTAGTGCCTTCGATTTCGCAATATACAAAAACGTTGTTCATATTCTTATTTCGTAGATAGGAGAAGTTAAGGAAGTTAAAGAAGTTAAGGAAGTTAAGGACAAATGTTATATCTGTTTCTGTTAAGGAATGGGAGCGCAAGAACAAATGTCTTTAACTTCTTTAACTTCCTTAACTTCTTTAACTTCCAATACATTCAACCTCTTATCTCCTTATTACCCAATTATCTTCTCGTTCAACAATTCCTTTATCAGTCCCTCAACATCAGCATCGCTGCCAGTAAGAGTCTTGCTTTCCTTGGCCTGGAACACGATGTTCTTTACAGCCTTCACCTTCGTGGGCGAGCCGCTGAGGCCACACTGCTGTGGGTCGCCATCGACGTCGGCCACCGACCACTGGTTCAGCGTGAGGTAAGGACGCTCGTCGTACAGCTCCTTGTAAGGCATGTCCTCGGTGCGCTCCATGGGAGCCGTGGCGCGCTTGTATTTCATCACGAGCTTCACATTGCAGGGACGGCATGGAGCTGCGCTGCCATTGACAGTGACAACAACGGGCAGTGGAGCCTCAACAGTCTCGGCACCGCCATCGATGAGTCGGCGTATGGTCAACTTGCCATCTTCACATTTCTCTATGTTCTCAGCGTAAGTCACTTGGTTGAGTCCAAGTTTCTGTGCCACCTGTGGTCCCACCTGGGCAGTGTCGCCGTCGATGGCCTGACGACCGCCAATTACGATGTCAACATCGCCAATCTTCTTGATGGCAGTGGCAAGGGCATAGGAAGTGGCAAGAGTGTCAGCTCCGGCAAACAGGCGGTCGGTAAGCAGCCAGCCGGTGTCGGCACCACGATAGAGCCCCTGGCGGATAATCTCGGCCGCACGGGGAGGACCCATCGTCAGTATGCCGACGGTGGAACCTGGGTTCTGCTCCTTCAGGCGCAATGCCTGCTCAAGAGCGTTCAAGTCTTCTGGATTGAAGATGGCGGGCAGAGCGGCGCGGTTGACTGTTCCTTCGGCAGTCATGGCATCTTTGCCCACGTTTCTTGTGTCTGGTACTTGTTTGGCAAGTACAACGATTTTCAAACTCATTTGTTTATTATTGATTGTTATTTGTTATTTGCTTAATGCACAATTGGTTGCAAAATTACTCTTTTTTTTTCATTTGACAAAGAAAATCGACGTTTTTATGCACATTTGCTCTTTTTTTGTGCACAAAACTTAAAGTTTGTGCAATGGTTTTTAGTCAAAACGCCTCTACAAACCACAACCACCGCTCAGCCTTTGCTAAACGGTGGTTGTAAAAACATTTTATTTCTTTTGTGGTCTTGGCATGGGGTAAGGCTGCGGCTTTCCGTGTGTGCCTTTTTCCATCTGTCGGCGGCATTTCTTGCATATTGTTGAGTGATGGCGGCATCGGCACTGCTTGTGGCACTTGCAGGTGCAGGTTGTCGTGCGCCATGTATGTCCTACTACAGCTGGACGTGGGCTGACCGTAACATTCACCGATACATGCTTGTCGCATTTGTTGCTGCTGTTGTTCTTTCCACTGGCTGACACCACTATCGTGAGCATCATGACCATCATAATCATAATCTTCTTCATAGTTCTTTTGTTTTATTGTTGTTTACCTTTTTTTCTGCTGCAAAGGTACGGCCATTTGGCCACAAAAACAAAAGAATGTCCCTAAACGAAAAATGGGAAATCCCTATTCATATAAGGGATTTCCCATACCGTCAAAAAAAATATCTATTTTATCTTTTTCTTTCCACCAATTATATATATGCCCTTGCCGCCTTTCGTTCTGCGTCCGCCAAGGTCATACACATCGTCGATGTCTTTCCCATCGGCCTTAACGCTGCCAATGCCGGTCGAACCGTTGGCATGAAGCGTTATGCGCATGCCCACCTGCTTTACAAACTTGAAGCTGATGGAGTTCAAGGCTGGCTGCTCCAGGTGTATGCTGTAGGTCTTGGTTACTTTGTCGGTGCGCGAGGGAAACACATAGTCGGTCGATGCGAAAGTCTTCGAGCCGAGTTTGGCAAGATAAGCCGTGGTGTTGTCTTCGTTGCAGAAACCTTTAAAGTCAATGTCGGTAATGGCGATGCCGTCGGGTATGTTTACCACATATTCCACATTGTTTGAATACTTGATGCTCTTAATGCCGCAATTGCCACTTGTAGAGTAGTCTTTACCTGTAGTAATGCTGAATCCGTTGCTGAAGGTCCAGTCGCCGTTGCCTGTTTCAGGTGTCAGGTCGAACGACGTTTCCACAGGCGTCTCGCCTTCGTTCACCACCTTACCCATCGCTACGCCTCCTTCGTTCTGCTTTGCTGTAATGTCGGCCACTATCGAGTTGAGATAGCGTTCCAGGTTGGTATATCCGTCGCTTCCAGCCAGTTTGCCGTCGCTTGCGTCATTGGGATTCAGTCCGTTGGCCTTCTCCCATTCGTCGGGCATTCCGTCGCCGTCGGTGTCAACGGGCGCGGTTGCAGTGTTCAGCGTAGGCCATGGACTCCAGTCGGCCGATGCGTCGGCGGGGCGGTTGTCGTCCTGCGAATTTACGAAGCCTTTGCCCAATCCCGTGCCGGTATATGTAGCCCCGCCATTGCGCGTGTCGCTCACCATCAGCTCGTCGAAGCTGTCGCGGCTGAGGCTTGCTCCTGCATAGTCGAGCACGCGGTCGTAGGCATCGGCGGCCGTATGTGTGGTGGTCAGCACAAAGTCCATTGGCTCGGCCAGTTTTATCTTCTCCTTTGTCTCGTCGGTGAATGTGCCGTCGCAGTCGGCGGCGTTTATCTGTTCGATAATGCCGTATGTCCAGTTGTCGTCGTTCACCTTCGAGTACTTCGAGTTGTAGTTGCCCGTAACGTAGTATTTGCCCCAAAGATGCAGTGCTGGAGCATAGTCGGGATATTGCGTCACATAGTCGTTGTTGCGTATTCCTACGCCGGCAATGCGGTAGCCCTTCTTGTCGGTAGGCGAGCCGGGACCCGGCTTATAGTAGTTGTTGACAATGTTGACGATCATGCCCTCGCCGCCGTAACAGCCATTGCTGCCATAGTTGTACATCACGCAGTTGCGCATGTCCATGCGCTCGTCGAGCTGTGTGGTGGGACGCGGACCGAGTCGTGGCGTGCGGCTTGTGTGGTGGACCAGCAGGTTGTGGTGGAACGAGGCTCCCGTGCCTCCCCAGTTGCCGCCGAAGCCGTGCGAGCCTTTGCTGTGACCTGAGTTAACAAGGCTCTGCGCCACCAGGCACCACTGCACGGTAGTGTTCTTGTTGCCCAGCACCGACAGGCATTCGTCTATCGACCAGCTCACCGAGCAGTGGTCGATTATCAAGTCCTGTTGGTCAAATCCGCCAAAGCCGTCCCATCCGTCGGCACCGTCAAGCGTCACGTTTTTGTTGCCGAGTCTGAAACGCATGTAGCGCACAATCACGTTGTTGGCCTTGATGGCCACGGGATAGTCGGCCACGCAGATGCCGTCGCCTGGAGCCGTCTGTCCGGCAATGGTGACGTTGCCCACCTGTATGTCGAGCTTCGAGTTAAGGTGTATCGTCCCCGACACGTCAAACACGATTGTCTTGGCCCCCGACTTGCCGAGAGCCCAGCGCAGTGTACCTTCCGACCCGTCGTCGGCCAGCGAAGTGACGTGATAAACGTCGCCGCCACGTCCGCCCGTCACATACCTTCCAAAGCCTTCAGCTCCCGGAAAGGCAGGCGTCTTTTCCTGTGCCGAGAGGGTCGATGGCAGTGTAGAGACGGCAGCACAGAGTGCGGCGAGAAAAAGTAAATTATGTTTCATTGTTAGTTTGTAATTTTGTTAGATTCGCTGCAAATATACAAAAAATAGCTGAGATGTCCAAAGCCAATCCGAGTTTTAACATGAGTTAACTCGATAAATAACGCGAATTCGAAGAAATCTCGATTTAAAAGACAACATGACAGAGAAACACTGTTCACAGTTCACAGTTAACAGTTAAAATATAGAGTCCCTTAACGACCATTTTCAGAGATTATTTATTATATATATATATATATATATTAAATAATAATTTTTTTTCAAACACATTACCTAAAAAATCAAACTGTTAACTGTTAACTGTGAACAAGTAGAGTTGTGTTCACAGTTCACAGTTAACAGTTAGTTTTTTAAACCGTAACATTTTCTTTATTCAAACAGTTGATGGATTTTTGCGCGCCAACTGTCGCGCAAAATTTCTCCAACTGACGAAACTTTGTCGGATAATC
>JAQXRI010000153.1 GCA_029218445.1 Prevotellaceae bacterium
TTCAGAAAAAGTTTGGATAAATAGCGAATTTGTTGTAACTTTGCCCCGAATCGCAGGCTAATCTCTCCTGCAACAGGCTCGATAATATTATGGGAACATATATAAACAGAGGCAACAGTGAGTTTAGGGACATAGTCGCCCGCTGCCGCCGATTCGGCAAGTCGATGGCGGCAAGAATGCTGTGTGCCTACTACGACAAGTCGTGCGACTCGCGTGAACTGTTTCGTGGCCTGAAGGCAGACATAGAGTTGAAGTTCAACAACTCCGTCGACACAGCCATCGACCAAATAAAGCGCAAGGAATATCCCGCAAAAATAGCCGAATACTCCGGCAACATCCTTCTCGTGGGAATAAACTACGACCGCGAGACGAAGAAGCATACTTGCAGGATAGAGAAAGGGATAACTTCAGCCAACAATCCAAACGTCTTTAGCTTCGCTGTCGAAGGCTGACAGTGGGCGGAACATTCATTTTTTTTTAGAAAAGTTTTGGGAGATACAATAAAAATATAAAAGTAATTTGGTACGATTTACCTCAGATTTTAGGATATTTTTTTGGCGGTTACATAAATTATTTGTATTTTTGCCAACAAAAACAATATCCATCTTTATATCGCAATTAAAAAAACATTTATGGAAGCAACAAATAATAGAAATCATATAAATGTCATCACAACAGTTAATACAACAGTTGTGAAGGAGACAACTTATCAGAAACTTAAAAGGTTGAGTAAAAAGTATAATCTGCAGACCAACGACCCAAAATTTGCAAGAGTTTGAAACTATGCGCTATATGCTTGATACATGTGCCTTTATTGACGCAGTGACAGAACCGGATAATCTTGGGGCAAACATTTGCGCATTGATGGAGGACTATGAGAACGAATTTTGCATAAGCATTGAGACCATTCGAGAGGTCCTGACAAGTACAAGAAATTTTCCAGGTTTCAAGTAGTCAGAAACAAAGCGCATGAAGACGCTTTTCCATAAATAGAGACAAATGCGGAGCCAAACGCTATCGGCTCAGAAGCCCAAACGAGTTGGGCGACTTGCAAATGTCGGGGCAATAGTAAGAAACTAAAATGAAACTGCAAAATTTTTATGCAACTTTCTTATTAATCTTCATCACTTTCCTTACTTTGACACAACCAAACAATGCTTGTTAAGTCGTTTTGTTAAGGTAAACTTTAGGAAAAGTGTGGGTGAGACACCCACACTCCTAATAGGCAATGGCTATTCCCTGGCGTTTATCCTAAGGGCATAATAGCTTGCATTTTAATTACTTAAACAGTTTTTGGGCGAAGAAGTAGAGGCTTTCACGCCATACTGGCCATGTGTGACCACCAGGAGTCTCATAGTAAGTGTGCTTGATTCCCATTTGGTCGAAACGCTCGCGCATGGCCTTGCAGTTTTCATAGGCTATGTCCTCCTGGCCTCCCATGGTGAGGAAGAACTCACGGAACTGCTTGTTATAGAAGTCAGGACGTTCCTTCAACTTGGCATAATACTGTTCGCCGGAGCTGTTCGCCATAAAAGGCTGGGGATTCTTAAACCATCCACTGCTAAACACCCCGACGTAAGAGAACAACTCGGGATGCATTATCGAGGCATTGAGAGTCTGGATGCCGCCCATCGACAATCCCGCAAGTGCTCTACCGTTGGCAGTCTTAATTGTGCGGAAACGACTCTCCACGAAAGGAATACCATCGGTGAGCAGTTCGGAAGTAAAGTCCTGACTATTGCCATCCATCATGGCAACAATCATCGGCTTTGCCTTTCCCTCGGCAATGAGGTTGTCGAGAATGATGTCGGTGAGTCCCTGAGTGCTCCATCCACGCTCGTCCTCACCGCCTCCGTGTTGCAGATAAAGCACAGGATAGGACTTGGCACTTGTTTCGTATTCAGCCGGAGTATATACATACATCGTCTTCCAGTCGCCACTGACCTTTGATTTATAGCGCAGACGAGCTACCTGTCCGTGGGGAACGTCTGCCTTAAGTTCATATCTCGACTGTTTTTCTGCTGGATAAGGAATCTCCACACCGCTCGACATCATACTGCAACCGTAGAATGTCTCGCTACAGGGGTCAGCCACCTTCACACCATCAACAACAAGGAAATAATAGTGGAAACCCTCCGACTGCGGATCTGTTGTACAAGTCCATACACCCTGGGCATCCTTCTTCATGTCATATAGACGACCAAGGTCAATCTGCACCTTCTGTGCCGTGGGAGCCTTGATGCGAAACTCTACCCTACCGTCACCCAACACGCGGGGATATTCCTGGCGTCGGATGTTCAAGGCAGAAGCCTTCGGTAGCTTTGTCTCAGGCATACCTGCCTCCTTCTGGAAGAAGTTGACCATTCGCTGGAAGGTGTTGTCGTTGAAGGTCACAGGACCATGATTGCCATTGGGCACAGTGATAAAATCGGCCAGTCGGCCTGCATCCTTCAACGCCTTGGAGAAATACTCACTCTGGCAATAAGGCACCACGGGGTCGGTATTACCATGAATGACGAGGAACTTCGGGTCTTTCTTGTCGATATATGACATGGGATTCATTGCCTTTACCATATCAGGATTGTCAGCCGAAGGACCGCCTATAAGCACTGCCTCGGGAGAGTTGGCATCCTTATAGGTCTCGCAACGCTCCATGCGGCTCATGTCAATAGGGCCGAACCAGTCAACCACGGCATCCACACTGCTGCTCTCCTTGGTATATGCACCAAGCGAGCCTTCTATATCCACCTTCACCTTGCCGAATTTCTTTGTCTTCACGCCATTGGTCGTTCCTGCAAGCGAAGACAGGTGCCCACCGGATGAAAAGCCGGTGATTCCAACAAATGAAGTGTCAAAACCATACTTGGCGGCATTGCCACGCACGAAGCGAATGGCAGCCTTAACGTCCTGAATCTGTGACGGAAACTTAGCCTCTGTGCTTGCCCTATGATTGATGCTCACCACGGCAAAGCCACCGTCGAGAAGTTGTTTGCCGTATGAAGAGAAAGCGGCATCCTTGGCATTGTTGCTAAACCATGCACTGCCGTATATCAACACGATGACCTTATGTGTCGTCTGACCATCGTCAGGGGTGTAGATATCAAGTTTGTGACCGACGATTCCGTCGCCGACGTAATCCACGTCCTTCCATGTTTCTGCCATGGCTGTTCCTGACATTAGCAATACCAAGCACATAAATGAAAGAATATACTTTCTCATATCCTAAATTTTTAATTGACTTCGTCGAATTTCGTTTCTTTAATTCTCTAATATTTTAATTTTTAATTCTTTATCGCCTCCCACCAGTCGAAGTTGAAGAGGTTCTTATTCTGTATGGAATTGCTCTTGAAGACAAAATAGACATCATGCACACCCTGGCACTTGGTAAGGTCGGTGCGGAATGTCTCATATTTGAACTTGGTGTTGGGTATATCTATGCTACCAGCTTTCCAACCATCGGGAGCGTCGAGACGCACTTCTATTCTTCCACCATATAGAATGGCGGAGCAACTTACCATAAGATCCTTTGCACCCTTGCCGAAGTCAACGCCCTTGACAAGGATATATTCGCCATCGTCGATGTCGGTGACGAAGAGTGTGGGATTCCATGGTCCAGAAGGATTCTCGCGAGTGGTCTTCAGTCCGTATCCCCATGCCATGGTCTCAGCCTCAACTCGGCGGAAGGGATTAAATGTTCCAACCTGTTCGAGTTTGCAGTCCTGGAAATAGGGCAACTCTTGTATTGTGCCGTCGGCATTATAAGTCATCTCGGCAGCAGACACTGATCGACGCTCAGCATGACGGCTCGTCTCAAATCTAAAGATGTCATAATTTAGTCCAAAACAATATGACTTGCCCTTATATTCTATTATACCGGGATGATTGCCTCTTGTACGTGGAGTGTGATCCATAATATGCCCCTTATGCTCCCACGGGCCAGTGGGCGACTTGCTCATGGCATAGCCAATACCCTCTGGGCAACATGTGGAGGCGTATGCGAGATAATACCATTTTTCGCCCTTGGCATTCTTTCTCGACCAGAACCATGGTCCTTCCTGATAGTCGCCTATAGGATTCATCTGCATAATTTCGCCCTTGGTGGAAATCATGTCCTCGTTGAGCTTTACGCAATATGTATGTGGATTACCCCAATACATATATGCCTGTCCGTCGTCATCAATCCATACGGTGGGGTCTATGTCATACCAGTGTTCAGAGCGCCATACGAGCGGTTTGCCTAATGGGTCTTTGAAAGGTCCGTATGGGGAATCAGCAACAAGTACACCGATGCCATTGCCATGTATTGGACAGTACATATACCACTTGCCGTTGCGCTCTATCACTTGTTCGGCCCAGGCACCGTTGTCGCCTTTATACCACTTGAAGTCGCGAAGCGAAGCCACCGCACCGTGATCCTGCCAGTTGACCATATCGGTAGAGGTATATAGCAACCAGTCCTTCATCTTGAAGCCTTCACCATCGTCTTCGTCGTGGGTGGTATAGAGATACACAGTGTCGCCATGCACGTATGGTGCAGGGTCGGCGGTATATTTTGTTTGAATAATAGGAAGGTTGATTTTCTGATCGGTTTGCTGAGCACTCACTAAAGCCCTGGGGGCAATGGTCATCACGACCATTGCCATCACATTCGAGAGAGTTTTTGATAAATTGCTAATTCTCATATTATATATAAATGTTACATGTTTGCGCAGCCATTCTTCATTTCTCATTTAAATAGCATCGGTGCCATCTCGCGCAGTGAGCGACGCCATGTGAGGAACTCGTGGGCAGTGCCTTCCGACACGTAGCTTCGGGCATTGAAGCCGGCTGCCTTGAGAGCCTCGACGGCCTTGGTCACGCCTTCGGGATTCTCCTTTGAGCCGCAGCTGATGAAGATGCCCCTTACCATATCCTTTGACTTGATATCGTCGGGTGAGTATGTGCCACCGGACAATAGTCCCCAATAGCCGAACACATCGGGATATTTCAGCGTACACATCTTTGTCTCAACGCCGCCCATCGACAAGCCTGCCATGGCACGCCAGCGCTTCTCGGCCTTTGTCTTGAAGTTGGCGTCGATATATGGGATAAGGTCCTCGACGAGTACACGCTGGAACACGCTCCAGTCAAACTCGTGCATGTGACCCCAACGGCACTCGTTGGTCAAGCCGTAGGTGCAGACGATGATGAACGGTTCACACTTGCCCTCGGCTATCATGTTGTCCATAATGAGATTGGCGCGACCTTGGTTCATCCATGCCGTCTCGTCCTCTCCCCAGCCATGCTGCAGGTAGAGCACGGGGAATTTCTTCTTGCCGTCGTATGTAGGTGGCAGATAGACAAAAGCACGCGGGCCGCCCTCGCCTATCCAGTGCGGATTGTTGGCTGGAGTGTTCTTCGACGGGAAGTTGACCTGCACCACCTGTCCGTGGGGCACGTCCTTGTAGGCGAAGAAGTCCTGGTCGTGGGCTGGTATCTCGATGCCGCTCTCCCACCGGATGGAGCCATAGTAGTTCTTTGCTCCGGGGTCGTTCACTACGCCACCGTCGATGGTCAGGTGATAGTAGTGGAATCCGGGATCCATAGGGCCGTCGGTAGTGCCTACCCAAACGCCCTCCTTGTTCTTCTGAAGCACTGTGCCGCCACTGCCGCCAAGTCCAAGGCTTACGATTACCGACTTGGCGTCGGGAGCCTCGACGCGGAAGCGGGCGTAGCCTTGCGAATTAACCATAGGATACTGCTGTCCGGGCTGGTTGAGTGGCGACGGACGGAAGTCTTCCTTCACCGTCTGGCGGTCCATCTTCGGGTCGAAGTTCTTTATGGTGTAATACACCTTCTTTGGCTTGAAGTTCTTGTCGAAAGGCAGCGGATAGTTGTCGACGCCAATCCATGAGTCGGCATCGCCAAGGTTCCAGAAGGTCACGTTGGTTATCACGTCCTTATGGTTGCGCATAGCGCGGAACAGGCGTGCATACTGCGCTTCATGCAGCGTCTTTATGTACTGTGGCACCTCGCCTTCCTTGCCGCGGCTGAACTGCAGCTGTCCGCCCATTTCCTCGTTGGTGCGGATGTCGAGTTCCGTTATCTGTATTTCGTCAACAATCTGCGAATATTTCTCTATTGCCGCCTCGAAGTCCTCCACGCTTGGGCCGTAAATGTTGTAGTGTCCCTGCATTCCGATGCCGTCGATGGGTGCGCCCTCAGCCTTCATCTTCTTCACCATATTATATATGCGGTCGCGCTTGGCAGGCTCGGCGGCATTATAGTCGTTGTAGAAGAGTTTGGCATTGGGGTCGGCCTCACGTGCATACTGGAACACCTTCACGATGAACTCCTCGCCGCAGAGGTCCATCATCTTCGTCTTGCGATAAGGACTTGGGGCTTCTTTCATCCAAGGCATCTTACGGCCGTCGCCGTCGGCAATGGCTTCGTTGAGCACGTCCCATGCATATACCACGTCCTTATAGCGGTTGACGACAGCATGGATGTGGTCGCGCATGCGCTGGTAGAACACTTCCTTGGTGACTGGCTTGCCCTTCTTGTCGGTAAACATCCAGTTGGCAAACTGCGAGTGCCAGCACAGGCAGTGGCCGCGCATCTTCACTCCGTTCTGTCGGCACCAGTTGGCAATGCTGTCGGCTCCGCCCCAGTTCCACACGTCCTCCTGTGGATGTATTGGTCCCGGCTTCATTGCGTTCTCGGCCGTCACGCTGTTGAAGTTCTTCTTTACAATGGCCATTTGCTCTGCCGAGCCAACATTGCGCCAGTTGAGCGCAACACCCACGGTGAAGTAGTCCTTGTAGGTGTCCTTATAGCCTGTGGGTTCTTCCGGCCTTGCCGTCTGCCAAGACTGAGCCATAGTTGATACCGCTCCCGCCGAAAGAGTCAGCGCGAGACATAGCGTCCGAAATAATTTGGTCGTTTTTAACATAATAATTCAGTTATAGTAAAGTTAATATTTTCTTCTGCAAAGTTAGGCATTTTATTCGTAAAGGGGGTTGATTTTTGTTACTTATATATTCCATTATGTATCAAAGTGACGAAAAACAAGGGCGATGGTTTAATCGCCACCGCCCGTAATCGCTTAATTAACTTATATTATTACAGAGAGAGTATCTAAAATAGCTTCTTAACCTCTACCTTGCCGTCTGACTTGACAATGCGCTTTACCTTCACGCCACTGTTGTTCTTGTTGGTCTTGCGGCCAGTCAGGTCGAAGCATTCCTCACTTACTACCTTGCCGTCGCCCTTCTCAATGCCCTCAACGGCCGACGTCTCCAACAGTTCGAGCATCTTCGCGGCATAGCGTTTGCCAAGCGTGCGGTAGCTGGCGGCGGTAAAGTGAAGGTTGTCGCCACCATGGTCAAGACCTTCTGAAGAGATGACGTGAGCAGTAGGTATTGTGTTAGGCAAGGCATCGACAGCCGTATTGTGTCCACCACAAACGCCTCCGTTTTCGGTGCGCACCACCTCGCCGGCAAGCAACGGAACGTTGGAAGCCGAGAGATTAAGCTCGTCGAGTATGCGCTCATATACGGTCTTTACCATAGAAGCCCACTGTGGATTGCCCGTATCCGTCTCGCCCTGGTGCATCAGGATGCCCTTCACTACACCAAACTGCTGTGCCTTTTTCGCTGTCTCCACCAAGCGGCGGAAAGGATTGTTGTCGTAACTCTTCATGTAGCTCTTGAACCAGTCTTGCTCACCGGCAATATAGTCGCCGCAGAGTTCCTCCATGAAGCCCTTGATGCTCGTTCCGCCAACGGCAACATGAACGACACCAATCTTCACGTCGGGCAGCTTTTCGCACATGGCGCGTCCGAAATAGTCGGCTGGAGTAAGTCCTGTGCCCTGACGGCAGAGGGGAGGTGTTGCCGTGTACCACTCGCCACGCTTTCTGGCAGGGTCGGTCATATCGACAGCCGCCATCACCTGGAAACGCTCCGGCACATTCTCATAGTCCTGTGCCTCAGGGCGTGCATTGCCCTCCATGTTCGACTGTCCGAAACAGAGATAAATGTGGAAGTTGGGGTCGGCCGTAGCCGGAACGCCAATCCACTGGGTCAGCTGGGTTGTTGCGGCAAGCAGGCTCGCCAATATTGTGGCGTAGTCTTCATCATTGTCGGCATTGAAGGCCTTTGCCTCTGCCAGCACCGACACGAGGGCGGCACGTGCATCCTTTCCTTCTTGGCGCTCAATGTTCTCCGACCTCGCGAGTGCATCTTCCGCCTCGGCGATAGCTTCTTCAAGCTTTGCCTTGTTCGACCTGTCCTTATGCGATATTTCGATGCTCTTGATGGTTATTGTGCCAACGAAATGCCCCGACTGGCAGAGCACGAACTTGCCAGCGCCGGCAGAGTTGCTGCATACGAATTTGTTGGTGAGTACGATGTCGCTGCCCGGCTGGAAATTAGTGTCGGCAAAGTCCTTTATACTCCAGTCGCCTATGCCTATGCGGAAGATGAGTCCGTCGTCGCCCTTGCCCTCGCCTTCGGCAGTCATAACAATTTTGATGTTGTATTCCACACCCGCCTCAAGCGTCAAGCCGTCGGCAAGTACGTACTGCGTGTCCCAGAAGTTGGTCGTAGCCACATCGTTTTTCACCACGAAGCCTGTTCCCTGCACAAGCGTGTAGGTAGTAGTAGCCGTGTTGTCGGCATGCCACATGCCATACGACGTTGCCGCCGTCCAGTCCTTCTGATAATCAACAATCATCGCTTGTGCACCTGCCGCCATGGTCAAGAGCGAAGCAGCCAAAAGAGTAAAAAGTTTCTTCATTATTTGAATTTCTTTAAT
>JAQXRI010000154.1 GCA_029218445.1 Prevotellaceae bacterium
TCTTCGGGAACTTTTGTCTTTGTTGCCTCATTGCTTGAGCATGCAGTGATGCTTGCGCAAAAAAGGCAGCATAGCAATGCCGTTGCAAAGTGTTTAATTTTTCTCATGTTTATTTGAATAAAGAGGCGAGTTTTTCAGCGAGCTTTTCGCCACGCGCGGCATCGCCACTGGCAATAATGTCCATTGTCGTGGTGTCGATGAGGAACATCGAGGGTATGGAACGGACGCTGTAAGTCTTCGCAATGTTGGTCTTGTCGATGAAGTTGGGCCACTGAAGCTTCTCTTCCTCCACAGCCTTGCGCCATGCTGCCTCGCTCTTGTCGATGGAGATGCTGATGACCTCAAAGCCCTTGTCCTTGTAAAGCTCGTACTGACGCTTCACGTTTGGTATTTCCTTGCGACAGGGTCCGCACCACGACGCCCAAAAGTCAACCAGCACATAACGCTTGCCTTGGCAGAGTTGGGCGAGGGTCTTTGTCGAGCCATTGTCGTCAACGGTAAAGGGCTTTGCCTTTCCGCCGTCGTCAGCTCCAGGGTACACCTCACTCCTCACCTTCTTTCCATACCAGCTCTGCTTCGCCTCGTCGGAGAAGGAGTTGTAGAGCGACTGCTGTTCGGGAGTGAGATAAGAGTAGAAGTTGAGAGTGAGCAGTGGTCCCCAGAAGGAGTCGAGATTCTCGTTGATGGCATCGGTGTAGGTCTTTTCCACAGTCTTGAAGAACTGCTTTTCGGCAGCTAACATTGCCTTGCCTTCTTCCGAGTTGCTCAGCGAGTCGTAGAGAGCCTTGTCCTTTGCCATGCGTGCGTTGCCTAACTTCTTACTGATGTCGGCAAACCGTGTACTGTTGTCATTATATATTTTGTCGAGAGCATCACGCTTGGCAAGATAGGTGAAGAGGCGGTCGGAAAGCGGAGAACCTGTGACTTTTAGGTTTGAAAACGAATAGCGGTCGCTGCCGTCTTGTGTCTTTTCCTTTGATGCGCTGACAGACAGCGTGATGTCGGCATTCTCGAGCATGAACTCTGCGACGCCGTAAGTATTCTTAACCATGAGAAAGACAGCACGTGGAAACTCCACCTTGCCGGAAATAGAGAACTTGCCGCCGCTGACTGTAGCTTCGGCTATAGGGTCTTCCTGGTCGTGGCTCATTGGCACGAGCACAACCTTTGTGCCGTCGGCAATGCCTTCGACAGTAGCCTTGAGGCTATAGCCCTGGGCATTTGCGCCCAGAACCATAACCCAAAGGATAATTAAAGAGAGAATTGTTTTTTTCATATTTTTTTTCGTTGACGAGTTTATTTATTCAGCATTGAGACAAACCATATCAACAATCTTGCCCCATCCTGTGGTGACGACAGGATTGTCGGGAGCGCCGAACATCGGTCCCCAGAAGGAATTAGGCATACCATAGTTTACGTCCATCTCATACTGAATGAGCTTGCCTTCCTGTTTTTGATCATTCCACACGCCTATCCACAGGGCGCAGTTGCTCGTTGGAAATCCGCCACCTGCGCTTCCCCAGGCATACATGGCGGTGACAGTTTCGCCAGACTCACACTCATAAAGGGTGTTGGCAGTGGTCTGTCCGCTTGATGCAGAGAAGGAATAAACAGTCTTGTCGGTGGCGTAGTAGAACGCCATACCTACGGTGTTGGAACAGAAGAGGCGGGCGTTGCGTATGTCCTTGCAGCCGTTGAGGTTGAGGCGTGAGCGCGAGCCTTCGGCTGAGAGGTTACCGTTGTCGATGACGTTGTAGAAGTTGTAGCGAAGGGCAAAGATGGTGTCGGCGATTTCGGTGATTACCGTGGTGTAGTTGCCTCCGCTTTGGAATACAGCCTTCACGTTGCCCTGTACATTGTTGGCATCAACCACAGCGTCGGAAGAGGTTGACTTGAAACTGCTCACCTGCGAAGCCTGGGAGAAGTAAGGACGGAACTTCCGGTTCTGCTTGTCGTAGATGACCTGCCATGCATCGATAGCCCCTTCTACTGGTCGCCATGTGGTGCGGGTGTTCTTCATCAGGAAGGAGTCTGAAGTGTAGTCACCGGCGATAGGTGCAGAGAACTTGCGGTCGTTAGCCTTGTCGGCATAGAGCACGTGGAGCTTTCCGTCGTTGACGAGGAAGTCGCACGAGTTGGTGTAGAAGGCGTTCTGCGGGTTGAAGTTCTCTGGTGTCTGATAGAACATTGTGCTCCAGTCGTTCATCGTCTGCAGTCCGTCGGCAG
>JAQXRI010000155.1 GCA_029218445.1 Prevotellaceae bacterium
GGGCGGACACACGGGTCCGCCCCTACAACAGGCAGTTATGCAGGTGGTTGTATTTAGTCGAACTCACGTTAACTACGACAAACTTGGGCAAAGTCAGGCACTGCCTTGGGAAAAGTTGGGCATCACCTTGGATGTTTCCGTTCAAGGCTTTTGAACGGCCGTTCAAAGTACTTTGAACGTACATTCGAAGTATTTTGAACGCACATTCAGAGTGCTTTGAACGGAAAACATTTAGGGGAGAGGTAAATATGTCAAAGGTAATTAGAGGTTGATATTCCTTTACATTATACAAAATGCCCGTTTCTTACAAAAAGTTTTTCAGTTTTTTAATGCCACAAATGTCATTTTTCATCTAATATATTAAGGATTAGAAGGTAATGGCTGTGGCATTTTAGTGATATTAGTGACATTTCTTGGCTGTTTTTTCCGGAAATGTTTGGTGATTTTAGTAGGATATGCATTATTACTAAAAATCCGTCATGGCGATAATATTTTACAATATATGTCATTTGCAGTAAACTATGCCTTAATGTCACTAACATTACATTAATGTCACTAATGTCACAGAAATGCCATTTTGCAACAGCCTGGCTGTCAATGGTTTAAGACCAAAAGTGACATTAGTGGCATTTTTGTCGAAAAAAAATTATAGTAGGGATTAATAAGGGGCAGCCCCGATTGCCGAGGCTGCATCTTAATAGTCATATTGATGGTAACTATACTCTAATCATAGTATATTAACGTGAGTTCGACGAATTGTCTAAGCCGCCCCTACTCGGCGGCTTAGACAATTCGTCGAACTCACGTAATTTCCGCTGTTGTTTAAAAAATATAAGTAATGTTCAGAAAAGCAATGGTTTGTTTGGATTATTGGAAATAATGTTGTAAATTTGCAGCAGAAAAGAAATATCAAGACATGAGGGCAAACAAATATCATATAATGCCGAGAATATGAGTAGATTCGTATATCCAGTAGATACCGACCAGTTCCAAAAGATGAGGGAGCAAGGTAAGGTTTACGTTGACAAGACCGACATGATATATGACCTTGTCAATGTGAAGAAATTTGAGTATGTCTTCCTTGCCCGTCCCCGACGCTTCGGCAAGTCGTTGCTTTGCAACACCTTCAAGGCCTATTTCCGAGGACAGAAGGAACTGTTCGAAGGACTGAAGATAATGGAATTGGAGAAGGAATGGAAAACCTATCCGGTGCTTCACTTTACGATGAGCGGATTGAAAAACTGCACCATAGCGGAGGCCAAGTCAAAGCTGGAACTGTTTATTAGCGACTATGAAAGGTTATACGGACGGAATGCCGCCGAGATTTCTCCCGGAGCACGTTTTCGCGGACTGATTCATCGTGCCTGCGAGCAGAAGGGCGAAAAGGTGGTGGTCATTCTCGACGAATACGACGCCGCTGTCATGCGCCTCCTTTACCATAAGAAAGAGTTGGAAGACATGCGCACAATGTTGCGCGAATTCTATCAGGTGCTGAAGGACGAGGGCGCATACCTTAAATTTGTATTCATCACAGGTGTCACGAAGTTTTCGCAGATGAGCATATTCTCCGAACTGAACAACTTGAAGCAGATATCGATGCTTGACGAATATTCAGGATTGTGTGGCATCACACAGGCGGAACTCGACACAATTCTGCACCCTTGCGTAGAGGAATACGCCGATACTTTGAACATCACGTTGGATGAAGCATACGCCAAGTTGAAGCACAACTACGACGGCTATCATTTTTCAGAGAACAGCCAAGATGTCTATGCCCCTTACAGTCTGTTGAACGCTTTGAATGACAAAGCAGCAAAACTGTATTGGTTTGAGTCAGGCACTACGACCTCGTTGATTGAACACCTACGCCACTTCCCCGACTTCAACCCCCTTGACTATGATGGAGCGGAATTGGAATTGAGTTCATTCAATGTGCCTTGCGAATATGCAGCGACACCTATTCCACTGCTCTATCAGAGCGGCTACCTCACCATCTCGCACTACGACAAGGAATTGGATACCTATACGCTTCATTTCCCTAACTATGAGGTGCGCCAAGGCATAGTGTCGGGATTGACAAACTATTTGATGGACATTTCAGACCTTGAGAGAAACGCCACCATTACCAGCATGGCACGTGCATTGATTAAAGGCAATCTTTCCGCTGCCCTCACCGAACTTCGGTCCTACATTGCCTGCATACCATACGACATTATCACACGCAAGCAGTGGATGGCTAAAAAGAGTCGCGAGGATTTCTACAAGCTCCTGATGTATGTGGTTTTCTCGCTCCTTAACAGCAAGGTAGATACCGAAGTGAAAAGCATACGGGGAAGAGCCGACGTGGTAGTCAAGACGAAGAACGACATCTTCGTACTCGAACTGAAGGTTGACGACACCGTTGACAACGCCTTGTCGCAGATTGACAGCAAAGGCTACGCCATACCATACGAATCAGACGGAAGAAAGGTTACCAAGTGCGGCGTTTGCATCTCGTCAGATGCACGCAACATCATACACTGGCGAATAGTTGACGAGGAGGGGAACATGGTAGATGAACAGAAGTTTCACAACAAACATAACGACAGGAGGGCAACATGCTTATAGCCTCAACGATTCTAACAATGGTAGCTTACAGCAGTTGTCAAGACACTGTTGTAGTGAAAAACGACACCATACAGGAGATTGTAGTCACGGCACAGTCGCCACGACAGAGATTTGAATCGGTGCAGGTGGGAGCCGAACAGCTGCAAATGAAAGAGCTGAAGGCTACTCCGGCCTTGTTCGGCGAGAACGACATAATGCGCTCCATACAGTTGCTGGCTGGTGTGAAAAGCGAGAGCGAAGCGTCGAGCAGCTTCCAAGTGAGAGGTGGCACATCGGCACAGAATGCAGTGCTTTACGACGATGCACCGGTATTTAACGTAGGCCACCTTGCCGGACTCTTCTCTGCCTTCAACGACGAGGCTCTCGCAGGAGCAACACTCTACAAAGGACTTATTCCGTCGAAATATGGCGGTGCATCGTCGGCCGTGCTCGACATTACACCAAAGACAGGCAGCCGACAAGGTTGGCACGGAGCGGCCACCATTGGACTGCTTGCGGCAAAGGCGGCCATAGAAGGACCTTTTGGCGGCAACAAAGGCTCGGTGTTTCTGTCGGCAAGAAGGTCGTATCTTGACCTGTTTATGAAGATGATTCCCGACTTTAAGGACAACACGCTCAACTTCTACGACATAAACGCCAAAATAGACTACAAATTAGGACGAAAGGACAACCTGTCACTCACTTTCTTTACAGGAAGGGACAACATGGCGGTGGAAGACATGGTGGGAATGAAATGGAAAAACATAACATCGACGCTTAAATGGATTCACAACATCAAAGGCACGTCACACCTTGAGACATCGCTGTTCTTCTCAAACTACACCACCGACAACGGCATAAACCTCCTGGACAACAACAACACTTTTGAAGGCTACATACAGCAGCTTGGACTTCGCCACAACACACACTATTCGTTTGGCAAACTGTCGATGGACGCCGGACTGCAATCGACGCTCATGAAAGTGATGTCGGCCGAATGGCAGATAGTGAATGACCACGAGAAGGAAAAACGAAACGCATGGGACAACAACGTCTGGCTTAATGCCGACTTCAGCGTATCTGAACGACTTAAACTTTCGGCCGGCGCAAGGCTTAACGTCTATTCGGCCCTCGGCGGCTCACTATACTACGACATCGACGAAAACGGCGACATAATACGCCTGTTCAACAAGAAGAGCACTGAGATAATGAAAAGCTACGTGACATTGGAGCCACGCATCAGCACGTCGTTCATGCTCTCGCCATCGTGGAGCATAAAGGCAGGATATACACGCTCAACGCAAAACATACATGCACTGAGGAACCAAAGCCTTTCAACTCCCTTCGACCGATATGCCCTTAGCAGCAACATACTAAAGCCTGAAATAGCCGACCAGATAAGCATGGGACTGTTTGCCATTACGCCCGACGAGACCTACGACATGGCGATAGAAGGCTACTGGAGAAGCATAAACAACGTGGCCGACTACAAAGACGGCAAGAGCTTCAACTCGGAGATAGAAATAGAAAGGCTGGTACTGGCGGGAAAAGGACGTAGCTATGGAGTGGAGGCGAGCGTCAGGAAGAACAAGGGAAGACTGACGGGATGGCTGTCATACACCTTGTCGTGGTCGGAAACGAAGATTGACGGCATAAACAACGGACAGTGGTATAACGCAAGCAACGACCGCCGACACGACGTAAACATAGTGGGCATTTACGAAGCATCCAAGCGCTGGAAGCTGTCGGCCGCATGGACATACTACTCAGGGCAGGCATTCACCGCCCCATACGGAAAATACGAGATAATAGACAACTGGATATACTATTATGCCGAACGCAACAGCTACAGGGCACCAGCATACCACAGGCTTGACCTGAGCGCGACATGGAGCAAGAGAACGCCCAAGACTGGCACTCTAAGGCAGTGGACATTCAGCATATACAATGCCTACAACCGCTACAACCCATTTCTCATACAGTTTGAAGACAGCAGCGACGGCAAGAACACCAAGGCCAAGCAATACTCACTGTTCGGCCTCCTGCCTTCAGTTGCCTATTCCATACACTTCTAAACATTAGATATATGAAAAACGTAATAGTCAAAGCCATAATAGGGATAGTGCTTGGAAGCACCATTGCATCGTGCGAGAAGGAAATTGACATCGACTACAAAACGGTGGAGCCAATGTATGTAGTGGAGGCGGAAGTCAACAACGTGTCAACACGCGTAGCAGTAAGCAGAACAACGCAGATAACAGGCGACAACGACGATACAAGCATCAACAACGCCATAATAAACATCACTGGCAGCGACAACTCGACACTAACGCTGACGAAAGGGATAAGAGGACTTTACACATCGAGCTTCAAGGGGACGGCAGGAGTAAGATACAGCATCGACGTGGAAATAGACGGACGCCATTTCACGTCGGAGTCAACAATGCAGAAGCAGCCGGTTATCAACTCGCTTCGCTTTGTATGGAAAAAGATGTTTTCGACAAGGATATTGTTCGCCGACCTGAGAATAGAAGACATTAAGAACGAGACTAACTTCTACTTCATGCACATCTACAGGAACGGTGTAGGCTACAGATGGGCGGTGATGAAAGACACGTCGAACCATAACGCCGAACTGCAGCAACTATTCTCGTGCATGGACGAGGACAGCGACGATGCCGACGACAAGCTGAACGAGGGCGACAACATAAGGGTGGAGGTAAGGGCAATTGACAAGGCATCATACGACTACCTCTTCTCACTTCAGCACAACACCGACATAACGACAAACCCCATAATGAACTTTACAGGCGGTTGCCTCGGATATTTCTCGGCATATGGCAGAAGCCAACTTACCTGCAAGTTCACTTATGAAGGCATAGAGGAGGAATAAAATAATTTTTGAGGAGTTAACTCCTTAACTACTAAACAACTGGCAGTTGAGCAGTTGGTTAAAAAAGCCTCCTCGTGAATTTAACGTTCAGCACAGGATATACTACAGCCTTGTCGATGATGTCGATGTAATCCTTCACCTGACCAATGTGGTTCATGATGTCGTGGGTCAGGTCAACGCCGTCGTGCATAATAACCTTTGGCTTTCCACCCCAAAACATTACACCACAGTCGAAGGAAACAAAGTAGTTGTCGTTGTTCTTAAACAGGCGGCCGCCATAGCCAAAGCCCAAATACGGCTTGAAGCTATTGACCTTCATGGTGGCTTTTACCATGCCGTCTTCGCCGGGCGTGAGATAATAAGGCTTGTTTATCAGCTCGCCATTCTCGTCCTTAATATACTCGCCCCAATAGTCGGTCTTGTATTCATTCTTGTAATCACCTACATAAATACCCATTCGGCCATACTCCATCAGCATAGCTCCCGGTCCTTCGTAAGGACTGAGATAGATGTCGTTGTAGATAGGTTCGCGGTTATATACTTTGTCGTATATGGTGTTATACATGTTCATGGCAAGCAGACATGACATTTCCTCTGTGGCATTGTATGACTTGGCAATGTTTGACGAGCCAAGATAGAAGCCGGCGGTGAAATGCCAATGCTTGTTGTTGAAAGGCTTTACATCGACAAGTAGATGCCAATTGTGGAACGTAGGCTCGCCAATCATCCTCACTTGGTCGTCAACCTCCAGTCCCGTCACCTCCTTCATCTTTGCAGCAAGGCGGTCGAACTTCGTCTCTACCCTATTTCCCGCCTCGTCGTATTTGTCTTCCGGTGTATCACCTACCTGCACGGCAAAATCCATGTTGTAATGGAACTTTGGCATTACCTGATAACCCGTGCGCACACCAAACGTCTTGTTTATGGGCATCGACAGTTCGAGGCCCAGACCTGTTGTACCCGCAGTGACGCTAAGGTCGAGATGCGGAAATAGATTAGTCTTCAAAGAATCCACCTGCGCCACTGCCGGCATTGCAATGAAGGCAAGTGAATATATAAATATGTTTTTTGTCAATATTCTTAAAAATTTCATATCTCAATTATTATATGCTAACTCCTTATATAACTCCTCTCCGCCCAATCGCCACGGTCAAGGTTTCTATAACCGATGGCTTCTGCTATGTGCGGCAGTTGCACTTGTTCTGAACCTGCAAGGTCGGCTATTGTCCTTGCCACCTTCAGTATGCGTCCGTATGCACGGGCCGAGAGCTTTAGTTTTTCCATTGCCATGCGAAGTGTTTCGAGGGAGTTCTCGTCGGGCTGTGCATAGAGATGGAGCAATCGTTCAGACATTTGGGCATTGCAATGAATGCCGGTTTGGTTCTTGTATCGTTCCTCCTGTATCTTGCGGGCGGCAATGACACGCTCGCGTATGGCGGCACTTGACTCGCCTGGCTGCAACTGTGAAAGCTCTTTGAATGTTACGGGTTGTATCTCGCACTGTATGTCGATACGGTCAAGCAAAGGGCCGCTGATTTTCCCCATGTAACGATGTATCTGATTAGGAGTGCAGATGCAGGTGTGGTTGGGGTCGCCATAATATCCACAAGGACATGGATTCATAGAGGCGACAAACATGAACGAACAAGGATATTCAATGGTATATTTGGCACGGCTAATGGTGATTTTCCTGTCTTCAAGAGGCTGACGCATTACTTCCAGAACGCTGCGGTTGAATTCGGGCAACTCGTCGCAAAACAATACTCCATTGTGGGCAAGTGAAATCTCACCCGGCTGCGGATTGGTGCCTCCTCCTACAAGGGCCACTTGTGAAATGGTGTGGTGAGGAGAGCGGAATGGACGTTGTGAAATGAGCGAGGTGTCACGGCTCAACTTTCCCGCTACACTGTGAATCTGGGTCGTTTCAAGGCTTTCGGCAAGCGAAAGGGGAGGAAGGATGGAGGGAAGACGTTTGGCCAACATCGACTTTCCACTGCCCGGCGGGCCTATCATTATCATGTTGTGTCCGCCTGCGGCAGCCACTTCCATTGCCCTCTTTACGGCATACTGCCCCTTGACATCGGCAAAATCACAGTCAAACGAAGCCTGCTGTTCATAGAATATCTTTCGTGTGTCGATTATTTCGGGTTGGGCATCGCCACCATTAAGGAAACTGATCACTTCGCCGAGGTTGTCCATGCCATACACCTTGATGTTGTTTACCACAGCAGCCTCACGTATATTGGCCTTTGGCACTATCAAGCCCTTGAACTTCTCGGCCCTCGCCCTTATGGCAATGGGCAGGGCACCCTTAATGGGTTGGAGTCGGCCGTCAAGACCCAATTCGCCCACCATCATATAGTCGGACAGCATGTCGCTGTTCACTTTGCTGTCGCACGCCAAAATGGCTACGGCTATAGGCAGGTCATAGCCGCTGCCTTCCTTGCGGATATCGGCAGGAGCCATGTTGATGGTAATGTCGGCAACGGGAAAACGATAGCCATTGTTGTCCAAGGCGGCGGCAATGCGGTCGCGGCTCTCACGCACTGCATTGTCGGGCAGTCCTGTGAGATGCAGCATGACGCCTCGCGTCTTGTTTACCTCGATGGTTATCACCGTTGCATTCAATCCATTGACAGCGGCGCAATATGTTTTGACCAGCATATTCTATTTTTCTTTCAGTATTTCCTTGATTTTCTGCTCCAACTTGTCGGCATTCAAGTCACGGGCAATAATTTTTCCTTTCTCGTCGCAAACGATGTTTGCCGGCACGGTGGCAAAAGGCAGGGCCTTCAGTATAGGGCTTTCCCACATGTTGCCATTGCAAACGGTGCTCCACTTTATGGAGTCGGTTGTGGTACGGCGACGGCAGTCGCGTATGGATGCGTCAAGACATATACTTACAACTGACAGCTTGTTGCCGTATTCCTTCTTCATCCTGTTGAGCATCCTCTGTATGTTCTGGCTGTCATAGCTCCATGAAGCCCATGCGGTGACGATGTTTACCTTCGACTTCAACGCCTTGTTGTCAACAGTCTTTCCGTCGATGTCAACGGCGGAGAATTTCGGCAGTTTCTTGCCCACCTGTATGCTCTGCTGCCTTGCCATGGCCTTAGCCAGCAAATCAGCCTTAACATCCTTGCGGTCGGCTTTTGACAAAGCATTAGCCAATTGGTTAGCCTTTGTGTAGTCAGGGTTTTGAACTTCGATGAAATACTTTCGCAACAGATACGCGCTGATGGGCGACTCAGGCTTTTCCTTTATGAACTTCTCGGCCTCACGCAACACTTCGGGAGGCGTGAGCCTACCGGCCATTAGTCGCCATTCGGTCATTTCCTTGTTCGTATCAGTTCCTTTCACCTCCAATTCCTTCAAATGCGAGGCATCGCCGCTTATTGTGGCCGTTGCACCAGATTCGCCAAACACTGGCTGCTCGGAGAAGTTGGGGAACACGATGACGAAAGTGGCGGCATTGTCAAGCCCAGTCTCATACTTGAAACGGCCTTCACGCACCCTTATCGTGTCGATGCCTACAATTCCTCCGTTGGGGCTATAGACATAAAACTCACCCTGGTTGAAGTTTCTGAGGCGTCCCTCAATGCGGAAACGTCCGCTTGGTGCACCACACGAAACCATAACCAGGGTGAGGAGTATGTATCCAATGAATTTCTTCATGCTTGTCGTTTATGTCGATATGTATAATGTTGTCGCCACGGCCATGTCAAGTCACGCCGCAACGACAACATTATTCTATTCAACATTATTTACTTACGTTCTTAAGCTCGATGTCGTTCTCAGCATACTTGGCGAACGAAGAGTCCTTGCTGATGGCGTTTCTCAAGGCTGTAGCTGCCTCGGCGTTCTTGCCAAGACGTGCGTTGAGGATAGCCTTCAGATACTCAGTAGTAGCGTCAGCGTTCTTGATGTTGCCAAGAGTGTTGGCGGCGGCATTGTAGTTCTTGTTGAGGAGCTGTGCCAAAGCAGCGCTGTTGCTGTTGACGCCAGCGAAATCCTGCTCAGCCTGAGCGTAGTTGCCCTTCATCAAGTTGAGGTTGCCGATAACTTCTGAAACGCCGTTGGCATTGGCAGCCTTGGCGATGTAGTTCTCAGCCTCGCTAACGTTGCCGGCGGCAAGAGCCAACAGGCCAAGGTTGGCGTTGCTCTCTGCATTGCCTGCATCAATCTTCTGAGCCTTCTCGGCATAGCTTCTTGCTGCGTTCAGGTCGCCCTTGGCATAAGCTATGACGGCAAGGTTGTTGTATGCACGTGCGTCGTTGTAGAGTTCAGCAGCCTTCTTGTAGTATGGCTCCTTGGCAGAGCAGTCAACCAATGTTGCGCCATAGAGAAGCTCCTCAACGCTCAGCTTCGAAGCATCCTCCTTGAACTGTGCTACAATCTGCTCGTCGCTGCGGCCGATAACCTCGTAGTTGAGGGTGAGGCGTGCACGACGAAGTTCTGGCAGAATGCCCTCGGCAAGCTCACGGAATACAGAGCTCATGTTCTTAATCTGCTGCTCACGCTCTTCTGGATCCTTGTACATCGAGAGGACGCGAAGGATGACATCCTTGTCCTGAATGTCTGACACCTTAACCAGCTCCTGGAAGCCTTCCCAGTCCTGAGCGGTATATTTGGCGTCGATAGGAGCCTTAACCTGTGTGTCCTTGAGAGTCTTCTGAACATACTTCTCGGTGTTGCCCTGACGCTGTGCGGCGAGCTTGTCGTTGAGCTTCAGACCACCATCAGGAGAAGCGTAGGCAGAAACCTCAACATTCTTCAGGTTCAGGCCTTCCTTGTCAGCATTGATTTTCTTCAGCATCTCAACAAATTCCTGTACAGAGTTGTTCTTCAGCTCGCTCTTGCGCAGGTTGGCCTGCTGGATAAGGAACTTGATGTTGGCTTCCTGCTTGTGGGCGATGATGCGCTGGTAAGCGTCCTGCGACAGGCAAGGCTTGGCCTGACGTACGGTGCGGCCGCTCAACTCTGATGTTGCGATGATGCCATCGGCCACCTTAACAGCCGGTACATCCACCTTCTTACTACCAATGTAAGCGTCGAAAGTAAGATAGAGCTCGCTCTTCTGCATCTCGGGAACATACTTGAAGTTGGTCTTCATAGTATAGTTGCCGCCTACCTTGTAAGAGATGGTCTGGTCGTTGCCCTGAACCTTCTCGCCCTGGAAAGTGGCCGATGTGCCCTGAACAGCCTCGCCATTGCCGTAGCGCAGTTCCGGAATGACTGTTACAGTGGCCTTCTTCTTCATATACTTCTCTGGGAACATACCGTTGATAGTGGCTGGCACCTGACCGGCTGTTGTCTCTAATGGATTAGGATCAACCTTGAAATAGTCAGGAGAGAGTGCTCCGAGCTTAGAGCATGACGACAGTATCATCATAGAAGCTGCCGACATAAGCAATAAATTTTTTTTCTGCATTTTTATCTTGAATTATAATTAAACATTTGCATTACAACATATTTTGATGCAAAGGTAATAATTTCTCTCAACAAAATAATAATATGTGTAATCTTTTTAGGTTATATTAACGATAGGTGCCGCGAGCGGGACTCGAACCCGCACAGCCATTACTGGCCAAGGGATTTTAAGTCCCTCGTGTCTACCAATTCCACCATTGCGGCATCAGCAAGTTCTGAAATTGAAATGTAACCTAAAAACAGCAATTTCAAAACAATCGAGCGGAAAACGGGACTCGGACCCGCGACCCCAACCTTGGCAAGGTTGTGCTCTACCAACTGAGCTATTTCCGCAATTAGCGACTGCAAAGGTATCACTATTTCTTCTAAACACCAAAAGAAATGCCTCTTCGCCCGTCGCTTTTTTAATCTTTTAACGTTTAGTTATGCACTTGCAGCACGGTTCCATTGGTCTGCACTCGATATTCCACCAACCTTTGGCCGTCGTCGCTGATGCCAGACGAAAGGTTGTAAACGCGGTTGCACTTGCCGCATTCCACCGACTGTCCGTTTTTGGTCCATGTCAATGGAAAGCTCAAGTTCGACTTGTTTTCGAGGCAGTAAGGGCATTGGCGGTCGTAGGCACGCCATTCGCCAAACGGCGTACAGCCCACTATCAGCTGTCCGTTGGCTCCCATGCTGTTGTAGTTTAAGCGTGAGTTTTCTATCTCTGTAGTTAGTGCAATGTCTTCGTCGCCGTCGCCGTTGCACGGATGCACCATAAGATGGTTCACCCCCGACTTCTTCTGCACCTCTATCCACACGTACAGCCCCGGATTGTCAAGCACCCGCGAAAGAATGCTCGTAGGATGGTAGCTTACGTAGAAAGTGAAGTTGCAAGGGTACTGGGTGGAATAGCGATAGCCGTCGGATGCGCATGCCATTAGCGTCAATGTGCAAGCAACGACACTAATGTCATGCCAGGCAATGCTATTCCTTACGAAGCAGTTTATTTTCCGCTTCCAACATGCGATTGAAGTTGAATCCATCAATTGTGTCATTCATCAATTTCACTATTTCATCGTTCATCAAGTTGCCGATGCTACCCTCATGGGTATGGTGAATGTTCTTGTTTGGCGTAAACTGGCCTGCTTCGATGTCGAGCCCCACCTTCTTGTAGGCATCGCGGAAAGGCATTCCCGCGGCGGCAAGGCGATTCACTTCCTCTACCGAGAACATTGGGTCGTACATAGGATTGTCGAGTATGTGCTCGTTTACCTCAATCTTATTTATTATATAAGAGGCCATCTGCAAACAGTCTTTCAGTTCGCCAAAAGCAGGCAGGAACACCTCTTTTATTATCTGCAAGTCGCGGAAATAGCCTACGGGCAAGTTGTTCATTATCAAGGTTATCTGCTGAGGCAGGCTCTGCAGCTTGTTAGACTTTGCCCTAATCAGCTCAAACACGTCAGGATTCTTCTTGTGTGGCATTATCGACGACCCTGTAGTACACTCCTTTGGCAGTTTCACAAACGAGAAGTTCTGACTGTTGAACATGCAGGCATCGAATGCCATCTTTGCCAGTGTGCCGGCTATGGTGGCAATGGCAAAACCCACGTTGCGCTCCATCTTGCCACGTCCCATCTGGGCATATACGACGTTGTAGTCCATTGAGTCGAATCCCAACAGTTCGGTGGTCATCGTGCGGTTAAGCGGGAACGACGAGCCATATCCCGCTGCCGAGCCAAGAGGATTGCGGTTGGTCATGCGGTAGGCGGCTTGCAGGAAAAGCATGTCGTCGGCAAGGCTCTCGGCATAAGCTCCAAACCAAAGTCCAAAAGAGCTTGGCATGGCCACTTGCAGATGCGTATAACCCGGCATCAACACATCTTGATATTTATTGCTCTTCTGAATGAGTTCGTCAAACAGTATCTTCACCTCGTCGGCAATGTCCTTCAGTTCATGACGTGTGAAGAGTTTCAAATCGACAAGTACCTGGTCGTTGCGCGAGCGGCCGCTATGTATTTTCTTTCCAAGGTCGCCTAACTTCTCGGTCAATATCATCTCCACCTGCGAGTGTACGTCCTCAACACCGTCTTCGATTACAAACTCGCCACGGTCGGCCAAATCATATATGTTTTTCAGTTCGTCAAGCAGAGGCTTCAGCTCATCCGCATTTAGCAACCCGATGCTTTCCAACATCGTGATATGTGCCATTGAGCCAAGCACGTCGTACTTAGCCAAATACAAATCCATCTCACGGTCACGTCCCACCGTAAACCGTTCAATTTCCTTATTTATTTCAAAGTTCTTTTCCCAAAGTTTCATTGTTATATATTATTTTAAAGGAGTTAAGAAGATAATTCAGGAGTTAAGGAGTTAAGCCATTACCTGAAGCCTCCCCTACTATCATCCTATAAGCATTTCTCTACCCTCTCACCTCTCACCTCTAAATAACGTAAGTTCGACGAATTATCTTAACTTGTCAAATCGCCGTCTGTAGGGGCGGTTATACCGACAGTTAGATTTCGTCGAACTCACCTCTCACCTCTAAATAAAGTTATACGGCAACATGCACAGCATGTCGGCAAACTGGTCGATGCCTTTGTCTAACTTTGAGCCAATCATCATCTTTATCATAGGGTTGAGGTCGGCTTTGAGGGTGACACGCAGTTTCGATGTCGTGGCAGTGACGGGCAGCACCTGTATCCACAGGTTGGCCTCGATGGGCGACTTCTCCGTCTGAAATTTCACACATCTGTCCTGCTCTCGTTCGATTATTGCCAAAGCCACCTCGCCCACCATGGGAGCGGGGAACGATATGCGGTCGGAGGTCAAGGTCATGTCCTTAAGCTTTTCAAGCATTGCCGGGTCTTGTCCCGCCTCGCGCAACTTTTCCTTAATCATATCATTGTTCTGCGCCATGTCTATCATGGGTCGCAGTCTCTCCATGTCACTTAATACAGCATAAACTCTCTCCACAGGAGCGTTTACCTGTTTTACACTACTTTCGTATTTTGCCATTGTATTATTTTTTAGTTAACGAGTTGACGAGTGCATACCATTCCGTCAACTGACTATCAACTCGTCAACTTGTCAACTTTAATAATTAATTCTTCCACGTACTCGGCGACTTACGCCATTCGGCCAGCACGGCGAGGTCTTCCTCTTTTATATATCCTGTCTTAGCAGCTATTGCCGTGGTGTGCTCGTAATCAGAGAGCGTGACGAGGCGCACGTTGGCAGCCTTGAAAGCCTCCTCGGCTACTGGGAATCCGTAAGTGTAGGAAGCAACCATACCCACCACTTCGAAACCGGCATTGCGAAGTGCCTCGACAGCCTTCAACGACGATCCTCCAGTAGAGATAAGGTCTTCCACAACAACCACCTTCGCACCCTCAGGAATGGTACCCTCTATCTGGTTGCCCATACCGTGGTCTTTTGGCTTCGGACGCACATAGCAGTAAGGCAGCAACAGCTCGTCGGCCACAAGAGCTCCCTGAGCGATGGCTCCGGTGGCGACGCCAGCCACTGCGGTTGCCTCTGGAAATTCAGAATGTATAAGGTGTACAAGTTCATGCTTGACAAACGAGCGCAGCTCAGGATAAGCCAGCGTCTTGCGGTTGTCGGTGTATATTGGTGATTTCCAACCCGATGCCCATGTAAACGGGTCGTTTGGCTGAAGCTTTATTGCCTTTACGTCAAGCAGCTTCTTTGCGAATAATTGCTTTGTTGATTCCATAATAATAATGTTTAATATTCTTCCGTTTGCAAAAGTAATAAGAAAAACTGAAACTTCCAAAAAAACTACCATCAAAATTACTTTAACCCCCCACCGGGGGGCAGGGGGGCCACGGCTTTCATCATTCTCTCCCTCCCATACAAGTCTTTACGCATCTCCACCTTGGCAAAACCCTCCTCAGCAAGCATCGCCTCCATTTCTCGAGCGCATCTCGAATTGATCTCGAAGAACAGCCGTCCACCTTTGCGCAAGGCCTTCGATGCAAATCCCGCTATTGCCCGATAGAACTTCAACGGGTCGTCATCAGGTACGAACAGTGCCAAATGCGGTTCATGTTCCAGTACATTAGCCTCCATGCCAGCCATCTCCTTCTCGCAGATGTAAGGCGGATTGCTGACAATTATGTCCCACTGCCTCTCGTCGGCCACTACATTCAGTATGTCGCGCTTCTCGACGCTCACGTCAGCGTTCAGCAGCCTTGCATTCTCCGAGGCCGTAAGCAAAGCCTCATCGGCAACGTCCCATGCCGTCACCTTTGCCTTCATGTCCAAAGCCAGCGTAACGGCTATGCAACCACTGCCAGTGCCTATGTCGAGCACGTCGCAACCTTCTTGAGCCTCCTCGGCTATCCACTGGCACAACTCAGCCGTTTCGGGCCGTGGTATCAGCACTCCTTTCCCCACCTTAAAATATCTGTCGGCAAACAAAGCCTTGCCCACCACATACTGCACAGGCTCCCCCACGGACAGCCTTTTGACATAATCGGGCGAAAGGTCGAAGTCCCTCCCTCCGTAAAGGTCGGCCATAGTGAAGCCATGGCAGTCTTCCAGGAAGACACGGGCCACAGCCCTTGCCTCACGCTCGTCGTAAAGACGCTTCCCACAGCGGTCAACGGCCTCAGTCAGCAGCCTGCAAAGTTCTTGATATGTCATTTCTTCTTGTTTTATAAGTGCAAAATTACTATTTTTCTTTCTCTTATTCGCATTTTTATAGTATTTTTGCACCAAAATAATCATAATAATGGAAAATTGTCATCATACGAAGAAAGCCAACCGACCAGCCATAGTCGTTCCCGACGGTTGCCGCGAGGTGCTGCTCCACGCCTGCTGCGCCCCCTGTTCGTCGGCCATAGTCGAATGGCTGCTGCAGAATGGCGTGCGCCCCACCATATATTATTATAACCCCAACATCTACCCGTTGGAGGAATACGAGACGCGCAAGAACGAGAGCAAACGCCATGCCGAAAGCCTTGGCATACGCTGGATAGACGCCGACTATGACCACCGTCAGTGGCTCAACGCTGTCAGTGGCCTTGAACAAGAGCCGGAGCGAGGCGGCCGCTGCCAGCTCTGCTTCCGCCTTCGCCTCCTCGCCACGGCACGTGAGGCCCAGCGTCTCGGCATCAAACACTTTGCCACCACCCTCGCCTCTTCGCGTTGGAAGAGCCTCGAACAGATCTCAGTAGCCGGCGAAGCCGCCGCCCAAGCTGTTTCCACCCCTGAAGCCCCTGTAGTGTTTTGGGCGCAAAACTGGCGCAAGGGAGGGCTGCAAGAACGCCGCAACCAACTGCTCCACGAATACAACTTCTACAATCAGCTCTACTGCGGATGCGAATTCTCCATGCGCAATGACGAAAAAAGAGCACTATAATATACTCCAGTTGCCAGCATTGTGGTTATCTTAACCGTAATATCAGGTTTTGACAATTCGTCAAGCCCACATTATATTCTTGAATAACTAAAAAACAAAATATTAAAGATATGAATTGCAAGACAAACAGTTTTAGGTTCATGGCATTGCTGATGTGCTTGCTGTGCCTCAATGGAAGTGCCTTTGGCTCAAACAAAGAAAAGAAAAAGAAGAAGGGAAAGGCTGCTGCCGTTGTCACCGACACGGCCAAAGCCAACGCCCCAAAAGGCATTCCTTCACTCGATAAATTCATCACTCCTGCAGCCAAGGCCCACAAGGGAATGGTGAACATCTACGAACAGAACAACAAGTACTTCATGGAGATTCCGCAGAAGCTCATGGGACGCGACATCTTCGTGTTTGTATCGCTCATCAAAGGCTCGGCACAGGAGAAGCGTGGTACAAACGACTTCAAGGGCTACGGAGGCGACGACGTTTATTCGAAGACAATACGCTTTGCCAAGGGACCCAAGGACAAGGTGTTCATTCACGAACCTATATTCTCAACCATGATGCCCGGCAAGGATTCGCAGCTCTACGGTGCAGTACAGGCTTCAAACCTCATGCCTATAGCAGCAGCATTTGACGTGAAGGCCAAGTCGGACAGCAGCGTCGTAATCGACATCACCGACATGTACAAGAGCGACCATCCATATTTCTCGCTCAAGGGTGCAGCCGAGACGCTCAACACTGGTGCATATCAGGCCGACCGTTCTTATCCCACCACGGTAAGCACCTACGCCAACAACGTCATCTTCCGCTCAGTGCGAAGCTATGCTGAGGGCAAGCCTAAGAAGGCGTCGGCCACTGCCAAACCTGAGAAGCAGAACCCAACCATTTGGGAGGTTGCCTCGTCGTGGTATCTTTTGCCCGAAGTGCCCATGCGCCCACGCTATTTCGACAACCGCGTTGGCTTCTTCTCCACCACCGTTACCGACTATACCCGCACTCCCGACAGGGCAATGCCAACAACCTTCGTCAACCGCTGGCGTCTTGAGCCACGCAAGGAAGACATGGAGAAATATCGTCGTGGCGAACTCGTTGAGCCTGAGAAACCCATCGTGTTCTATATCGACCGAGCCACCCCAGAATATCTGCGCCCTTACCTCATTGAGGCAGTCAATGCCTGGCAGCCCGTGTTTGAAAAGGCAGGCTTCAAGAACGCCATCATCGGCAAGATGGCTCCGACACCAGAGGAAGACCCTGAGTTCTCAATAGAAGATGCACGCTATTCGGTAATTTCCTATAAGGCATCACCCATACCTAACGCCTACGGCCCTCACGTTGCCGACCCACGTTCTGGCGAGGTAATCTGCTCGCACGTTGGTTTGTTCCACAGCGTATTGAGCCTTGCCGAGAGCTGGTATTTCGCACAAACGGCAGCCGTCAACCCACAGGCACGCAAGTTCCCATACGACGAGAAGCTGCGCGGCACACTCGTGAGATACATCATCACACACGAGGTTGGCCACACGCTTGGACTTCGCCACAACTTCGTCAGCAGCTACACTGAAAAGCTCGCCGACATCCGCAACAAGGACTACGTGAAGAAGCACGGCCACGGCCCATCAGTGATGGACTACATGCGCTTCAACTACGCAGCACAGCCTGAAGACGGCATCGCTCCTGAGGACCTCATACCACGCATTGGCGACTACGACAAGTTTGCCATCG
>JAQXRI010000156.1 GCA_029218445.1 Prevotellaceae bacterium
TCAAGCGTACTTGGAGTACCACCACCAAGATATACAGTATGCCAACGCTGGTCGCAATAGCTGCGCCTCAGCCTCAACTCATCGACTAAAGCAACAACATACTTCTGCCTCATTTCATACATTGTGGTGGAATAAAAACCGCAATAGACGCAACGTGACTTACAAAATGGAATATGAACGTAAAGACCTGCCATTTTTCTTGAAATTAAATGCAAAAGTACTAATTTTATTTAATAAATGCAAGTTGTACATATATATTTTTTGGTAGTTTCAGAAATTATAACTAACTTAGACCCCCGATAGCTAAAATCTATTGAAACCTATTAGTATTCACTTTTAAAAAACAATCAGATATGAGAGTATATCAAACAAGTGAAATCAAAAACATTGCACTGCTTGGCAGTGCGGGTAGCGGCAAGACAACACTTGCCGAGTCTATGCTTTATGAAGCCGGCATCATCAAGCGCCGTGGCTCCATTGAAGCAAAAAATACTGTGAGCGACTATTTCCCTGTTGAGCAGGAATATGGTTACTCAGTGTTCTCAACCGTATTCCATGTAGAATGGAACAACAAGAAGTTGAACATCATCGACTGCCCTGGTTCTGACGACTTCGTTGGAGGTGCCATCACTGCACTTAACGTTACCGACCAGGCCGTAATCCTCATCAACGGCCAATATGGCCCTGAGGTGGGAACCCAAAACAACTTCCGTTACACTGAGAAGCTGAAGAAACCAGTCATTTTCCTCGTCAACCAGCTTGACAGCGACAAATGTGACTTTGACTCGCTCATGTCAACAATGCAGGACATCTATGGTCCAAAATGCGTTCAAATACAATATCCTATATCCACAGGCCCTGGCTTCAACTCACTCATCGACGTTTTGCTGATGAAGAAATACTCTTGGAAGCCAGAAGGTGGAGCACCTATTATCGAAGAAATCCCAGCAGAAGAAATGGACAAGGCCATGGAACTGCACAAGGCTCTCGTTGAGGCTGCCGCCGAAAACGACGAAGGACTTATGGAAAAATTCTTCGAAGAGGAAACGCTTACTGAAGATGAACTTCGTGAAGGAATACGCAAGGGACTCGTCACACGCAGCATCTTCCCTGTATTCTGTGTTTGCGCAGGTAAGGACATGGGCGTTCGTCGTCTCATGGAATTCCTTGGCAACGTGGTTCCATTCGTAAGCGAGATGCCAAAGATTCACAACACACGTGGTGAAGAGGTTCCTGCTGAAAGCGAGGGCCCAACATCACTCTACTTCTTTAAGACAGGCGTTGAACCACACATCGGCGAAGTGTCATACTTTAAGGTAATGAGCGGCAAGATAAAGGCTGGCACCGACCTCACCAACTCCGACCGCGGCTCAAAGGAACGCATTGCACAGCTGTTTGCATGTGCCGGAGCAAATCGTATTGCCATTGACGAGATGTGTGCAGGCGATATTGGTTGTACCGTGAAACTCAAGGATGTCAAGACGGGCAACGCACTCAATTCCAAGGAATGCGACTATCGCTACGACTTCATAAAATATCCTAACTCAAAATACTCTCGTGCCATCAAGGCTGTCAACGAGCAGGAAATGGAAAAACTCATGGTTGCTCTTACCAAGATGCGCCAGGAAGATCCGACATGGGTTGTTGAACAATCAAAAGAACTGCGTCAGACCATTGTCCATGGCCAAGGTGAGTTCCACCTCCGCACACTGAAATGGCGTCTTGAGAACAACGAGAAAATTCAGATTAAGTTCGACGAACCTAAGATTCCATATAGAGAGACAATCACGAAGTCTGCACGTGCCGACTATCGCCACAAGAAGCAATCAGGTGGTGCCGGCCAATTTGGCGAAGTACACCTCATAGTAGAACCTTACGCAGACGGTATGCCAGACCCAACCGTATTCAAATTTGGCGGTCAGGAATTCCGCATGAACATCAAGGGTCGAGAGGAAATTGACCTTGAATGGGGCGGCAAACTCGTATTTATCAACTCGGTTGTTGGTGGTGCCATCGACACACGTTTCATGCCTGCAATCCTCAAGGGTATCATGGAGCGCATGGAGCGCGGACCTCTCACAGGCAGCTATGCCCGCGACGTTCGCGTAATTGTATATGATGGAAAGATGCACCCAGTTGACTCCAACGAACTCTCGTTCATGCTTGCTGCGAGAAATGCCTTTGCAGCAGCATTCAAGGATGCAGGTCCAAAGATTCTTGAACCTATCTATGACCTCGAGGTTTACGTTCCAGCCGACTTCATGGGTGACGTCATGAGCGACCTCCAAGGCCGTCGCGCTCTCATAATGGGTATGGACAGTGAGGCAGGCTACCAAAAGCTGCAGGCTAAGATTCCACTCAAGGAACTCGCCAACTACAGCATCTCGCTCAGCTCAATCACTGGCGGACGTGCTTCGTTCACCACCAAGTTCGCAAGCTACGAGCTCGTTCCAAACGACATACAGCAGCAACTCATCAAGGAGCACGAAGAAGAAGACAAAGAAGATTAATCCAAATAAAAAAGGAGTCGGGACTTTGTTCCCGACTTTCTTTTTATTTACCTGCATGAAATCCACCATAGCCCCTATAGCCATCTCCTTTGCATTGGGCATTTTCTTTGCCCATACGTTACTTCCCGCATCGGCCGTATGGTGGGCCGTTGTGGCAGCAGTGGCATTGACAGTTGCCGTATTGCCAATTGCGTCGTCCAGGTCGTCGTTCTTGTTTCGACACCCATCCTGTCAGCTTCTCATGCTTTTGCCAATTGCAGCAAGCGGCACCGTAGCCGCACTGGTGCAGACCAACACCAACAAACCCTACTATCCTGAAAAAGCCGACAAATATGACATTATAATAATGTCTGAATCCTCTGAAAGACGGAATCTGATTACAACTGAAGCAATAATTACCACAGGACCTTTTGCCGGCAAAAAAATCGATGCCAAATTCTCTCGCGACATATTCGTCAATGCCCTACCTCATCCCGGCCACGGATTTCAAATATATGGCAAGCTGACCAAACCCAACGATTCAAAGACTTCAAACTACAGTTACTCGCGTCAACTGCAAACAAGAGGCATTTATCACACCATTTTCATTGCTAAAGGTAATTGCCTTCCCAAAACCGTCAGTCTTGACGGCCTTTCACTTCTCCAACAGGCACGCTTGGGTGCCTTGAAACTACGCCATTCAGCAATCGAGACATACCGTAAGGCAGGACTTTACGGCGATGTTCTTGCCATAGTGTCGGCCATGAGTTTGGGCGACAAGTCAAAAGTGTCAAAAGACCTCTACGACAACTATTCCAACACCGGAGCGGCCCATATCCTCGCTCTGTCAGGAACTCATCTCACCATCATATTCCTTCTTTTGTCGTTTCTATTAACCCATTATGCCCGCAAATGGTATGGCATGGCCTTGTTGCTCTGCCTAATCTGGACATACGTATTTTTTACGGGCATGTCGTCATCGTTGTTGCGTTCAGCACTCATGCTCACCGTACTAAGCATCAGCGACATCTCTTCTCGAGGCCGGAATCGGGTCAACTCGCTTTCCATTGCCGCCATGCTTATCATGTTGGACAACCCCATTGCCGTTTTCGACATAGGTTTCCAATTGTCGGTGGCGGCGGTTTTTGCCATCGTTGCCATGTTTCCCATTATACAGTTGAAAAAAAGGCTTACCATAAATAAAAGAGAACATTACCTTTTAAAATATCTATGCCATCCACTTTTCAACTATTTATTCTTTAATTCACTAGTGTCTCTTAATATATGTTA
>JAQXRI010000157.1 GCA_029218445.1 Prevotellaceae bacterium
CCATGATGGTTTTCTCGTGTGGCAGGAGAGATTAGCCTGCACCGATTGCAAAGTTACAACACTTTCGCTTCATTTCAAAACTATCATTCCGCCGCCTCCTCATATTTACAACTATTTAACACCCGCACTCACTGCCCATAAACATGTAACTATTCAGCTAATCCTATTTATTAGAACACAAAGACACGAAGAAACGAAGATTTTTTTTTAGATACAAAGACAACAAGCGACTAAAAGTCGCCACAAAGGCTTGCAGTGGGAAAACTTTGTGGACTTTGTAAGCAGCTTTGCTGCCCATAGTATCTTCCGTAAGCGAAAAATGCTTTGTTTCTTCGTGTCTTTGTGTTTAAAATTATGCCAGCTCCTGAATAGTTACCCACCCTTTAGTTGGCATGACTGCGCTCGTCGCTCTCAATAATCTTCCCTGCTTCAACGGCATCAAATTCTATGGGACGAAGTGTGAAGTCGGGAGTGTTGTACGACTGGAGACGATGGCGATTGCCGGCCAAAGGATTGGGCTGGGGAAGCATAAAAGGCTTGGTGCAGGTGCCGTCGGGCAAGAGACGCGAAAAATATATGCGAGTGTGAAGTCCGTCGTCGCGGCGGGAGGTAAACAAAAACCAGCCGACGCTGCAACTCCAATTGTGGAAGCTCTCAGTGTCACTACTGTTAACTTCCGACATGTTCCTTACCTTGCCAGTGGCCAAGTCGAGCAGACAAAGGTCGGCCTCGGGATGCCATATTGAGAAATAACCATAGTCGAGAGAGGTGAACATCAGGTAACGACCGTCGCGCGAAGGCCGTGGCCACGTGACGCTGTAGCCCACCTTCGAGGCATTGACAAGCGTATCTACTCTGTTGCCAAAACTTCCTGCCGAAGCGTCAAAGTTGATACGGCAAAGGCTGTACTTCATTTTGTCATAGCCTTCAGGATAAGGCCGACGGCGGGCCGTAATGTAGAATAGCGTATTGCCATCGGCTGAAAAGGCAGGACAGTTTTCAGCCCATTCGTCGGTCATGAGCCTTTCGTCCTTTACCACCCTATGGGTTGAAGGACAATAAACTACAACATCCGACTTTAGGTCGAACACCTCTATGCGCTTTTCAGGCCTGGAATGAAACATCTGATGAGTGTCGTTGGTTGAATAGGCGCAATATCTGCCCGTAGGATGCCAAAAGGGATAGACCATCGAACAGCCCAACGAGTCGTTTTTTGCCTTCAGCCATTCGTCTTTCCCGTCATGACGCACGAAAGTGGCACCATGCTCTCCACGGACATGAAAAGTAGTGAAGGAGGCGCTGGAAGCGTTTTGAGTATGACAGTTGATGCACATGCCTGCCGACTGGGAGTTTTTCAACAAAGCCTCTTCGTGGAAGTCGGAAAGCGAACGCTGATAAATGCCCATATCGCCATAAACCTCGTAGCTGGGGTCGATAAGTCGATAGGTAATGCCCCACTCTTCCATGGGCTTTTGAGCCACATTCACCTTAAAGTCACGATACTGAGTCCACTTGCCATTGCGCTCTACACTCACTGTAAACAAGAGGGCAGAGCCGGCATTCTGTTGAAGCAACTCATGCCAGTCGTCGACGTCAAAGTCGGCATAGTCGCCATTGACATGAAGTTCGCCACTCTTGGCTCCCTTGACAACCACATCCATGGTTTGATAGTCGTTGCCCGACATGCAGAAGTTGAGAGGAGCAATGCCCAAGGGCACGGTCACGCCAACATAGTCGGGATAAATGGCAGGCAAGACATCGACCACCGCCACATCGTGCGGACGGGACTTGCACGACATTAGCGACACCACAGCAACGGCTGCAACAATTAATAGTCTGAATATTCGTCTAATCATAAGTTATTTATTTTAGTTTCCCACCCTTTTTCTATACAGTGCGGTAACTTGCTCCCCCTCTAAGATAGAGGGGGTGTCACGTAGTGACGGGGGCGTATGAAACTGCCGCATAAGTAATATATTGTAAGGTGATTATTTAAGGGTGGGAAAGTACAGTTATTTAATATATTTTTTCGAAGAAGTAATTATTATGTCTTTATCGGGGAAGCTATGAGCAAGAGGTCCATATACGGGATGGTGTTCCAACGCTTTCCTGTTGCCTATCAGGCTGGAGGCATCTTCTGCCCAGGCACTATAGAAGGCCGTATGGCGCAGCAAATCAATATAGGTACGCGCCAGGCGGTTGTGGCCACTGACAAGCGCCGTTTCAGCCAACCGTTTGACAAGTCGGCCACTGAGGTTGTAGTTTGGCAAGGACTCCATCTGTTCAAAGGCATAACGACGGGCGGTGTTCACCAGACCCAAATAAAAATACGCCTCGCCAAGCACACTTGCACTGAACCGGTTGTATTCGAGGCTGGAAGGATGAATGCCTTTGGCAAACTGCTCGGCACTGATGTTTCCCGTCTTCCACAATGCCAATCCCAATGCAAGCCTCGACGAATCCAGAGTAGGCTCGTTGGCTTGAGCCTTTTCTACTATGGCATTCCAACGTTGCATGCGCACAAGCAGTTCGTAGTCCATCGATTCCTTCCATTTTCCGTCGTAGGCAAAGGGAAGATAAACCAATGACGCCAACAAGACAATGCAGACCGACACCAACGGCCATCGGCCTGAGTTGGCATATCTTAGCAGTGGGAAAAACGCCGTGGGCAACAGCAGCCACCAACAAGGCACCTCAGACATGGGGAAACGAAAATAGTCAATGCCCTTGACTAAGCGAAGCAGAGGATAGACTGACAGCCACTGGCTGGAAACAAGCACAAGCGAGTAAACCAGAAGAACGACCACGGCAAAGAGCAATGCCTTGCCACGACTGCCCCACTCTACCAGCCATGTCACAGCTGCATAGACAACAAACAACGCCACGACCGGCCCAATGAGCCAATAACCCACCACTACCGACAAGACAGAATAGACCAAGGCGGGCATCGGCAGCTTGGGAAGCAGGCAAACGACCAATTGGCAAAGGACAAACGAAATGACGAAAGTAGTCATAACATCGGCATTGCCAATGATGATGAGCAACGCCAATGGAGGCAAAAGCGACACTGCTACCGACAATGCAATGCCACTGCAGTGACGTCGGGCAATGATGAGCGACAGCTGTTGCGACAAGCCAAACAAGGCTGAATAAAACAAGGCTCCATAATTGAAGTTGTTGAAGAATTGTACGATGAACTCGGCCATATACCGAGCCAAGCCGCCGGGTTCGACAATTCGGCCCATGGCATAGTCGGCAGTAAACAAAAACAGTTGCTGCTGCTCATGGAACGACAAGGCACTCTGATGGAAAAAACGCCAAAAGACAAACACCCCGACGACAAAAGCAATAGCGACGCCTCTCTCTGTAATTACTTTTTTAGTTATACTCATCTGTTTTTATTTGCAAGTTGGTTAAATAACAAATCATTAATTGTGCAAAGTTACCGTTTTTATTCCATACTACCAAGAAAACAATAATAAAAAACATAATACTTAGGGCCGTATCTCTCGACACAGCCCTAAGCTTTTGGATAAATATTTATCCCCTTTGAAGTATTAATAAAAACCTAATTGCTTTCTGTCATTACTTGCCTGCAAGACCTTCGGCAAAGCCGCCATAGGCAGGCTTACGCTGATAATCCAAGGTCCAAAGGCCAACAGGCTCGCCACCACGCCAACCGCTATTATCAGGAGCGTCGGTGAGACACCATTGTGTGATGCCGTACTGCTGTGCTGCTGGCACAATCTCGAAGTACTTCTTCACAATCCACTGATAGAAGTCGGCCATTGCCTTCTCCTTGGCTACACGCTCCTCGATAGGCATTTCCTTCAGATCTTTTACTGTCAAGGTTTTGCCGTCGGCATCAACATATCCCATGTCAAGTTCTGAGATGCGCACGAGCTTTCCTGACTCCGACATAATCTTGAGCATGTTCACGATAGCGTTCTTCTTGCTCTCCTGGGTCTGAGGATTCTCATAGTAGCTGATGTGCATCTGCGAACCGATACCGTCAATCTTGGTGTTGTAGCCAAGCTCCTTGCCCTTCTGCTCCCAAACATTAATCCAATGTACGAGCGACTTAACCTTGTGGTTGTTGTCCCAGTCAGACTCAAGGTTGTAGTCGTTGATGAAGAGCTTGAGGTCGGCAGGATTGGTTCCCTCGATGGCTGCGTATGCATCGCGTGCTGCCTTCTCAACGATTGCTCCATATTCTTCAGCTCCAAGGTAATCCTGCCAGTAGAATTTATTCTCGGCTTCTGCCTCACTGACGTATTTGGCAGACTGGAGGTCATAGAAACCGTTGACGTTACCGCCGCCAGATATTGCCTCGTTGATGAGGTCCCAAGCCTTAACCTTACCCTCGGTAGCCTGCATCATGCCAGCCACCCATTTGTTCATTGCCCAGGTAAGAGTGTCCTTCTTCTCCTCTGGAGTGAGAGGGATGGAGTTCATCTTGACAATCTGCTTGATGGTTATCGACTTGAGGTCGAGAACAGCGTCAAAGGTCTCGGGCTTGAGTATCATGTCGTAGTTGCCGCCCTGCTCAAGTTTCATTCTGAAGCTTGAAGTTGTCCAGCCTTCCTTGAGAGCTACTGAGCCGGTGAAGTTCTCGTCAGTGCCTCCCCAACCGTTCTGTGCGGTAAGCTTGATGCTTCCGTCCTTGGTTGACTTGATTTCAACATATACGACATATTCGCCTGGCTTGAGTGGGTTTTCGCCGCCCGGTAAACAGAAGAACTGCGACCAAGCGCCGGTTGGCTCAAAGTGGATAGCACCGTCAATTACAGGTGGTTCGCATCCCATTGGATAATATGGGAATGGGCCGTCGGTGTAGGTATGGTGCTTAACCTCCTGCTCAACCTCCAGAGCAGGAGTCTCCAACTTGGCAACCTTTACCCACTGTATTTCGATGGTTCCGTCGAATACGCCAGGCTGGAAGACAGAGAAGCCCGTAGATACAGGAGGACAAACAAACTCAACCGATGTTTCCTTCCATTCAGTGCCTATCTTCATCTTTGCTTCCGCCACATTTCCCCAATTGCCAAACTGAACGTTGATGGTGTGTTCCTTAGAGGCGCGGATCATTGCAGTAAGCTTGTATGTCTGTCCTTCTTCCAAGCCAGAGAGTCCGTCGATTACGAAATACTGATGCCAATCAACTGGACAGTTGCTTGTAAGCACACCATTGATGATTTCAGGCTCATAGCCCATGACGAAGAACGGGAACTTGTCGAGGCCCTCAAAGCTCTGGGTCTTCACTACCCTCTCGATCTTTTGGTTAGGGTCAATGTCGAGCTCCTTGTCGGCAATCAACTTGTTAAGCCACTTTACCGGCTGCTGCTCGTGCCATGCAAGAGTGTGGCCATAGATGGAGAGGTTAGCGTCTTCAGAAGCCTGAACGAAAGAAGAGACTTTGCTGAAGTCCATTGTTCCTTGGTCGTTGACGCAAGAAGCCATCTTCATTGCGTTTCCGGCAACAATCTCGTCGAAGTTGCGTGAGGCAAGGCGGAAGAGAGTACCTTTACCGTTGAACTCGTCAACAGAGAGGGCTGCACCGACCTTGAAGTTCGGATGAGCACTGCGGTCGAGGTTCTCCTTCATTGGAGCGTAGTCATTGAGATACTCATACTGAGCGATGGTCTGAGGCTTCTCGACGTTGTAGTTCCAGTCGTCCCAGTCTGCACAGCCCACCAGCATTAGTGGACTGAGCAGTGCAGGAATATATAATTTGTTTATTTTCATAATTGTAATCTTTTTCGTTTAGTGTAACACGAAATTACTTCCAAGACTCGAGTTTATTGTTGCGTGACATCATCGACATTACGTAGTCGCCGTCGATGGTCCAAGTCTTGGCGTGGTCGGCATCGTCGGCGTTGGTCACCACCGTTGCCGTGAACTTAATCTTCAGGCAGTCGGCCATGCGGTTGACGTCGCTGAAGTCCTGAATGCCACGAGGCTCAAAGCTGCCTGAACCCACTACCGCGCCATTCTGAAGCACCTGACAGCTGCCGTCGCTTCCGAACTTGAGGGTAAAGGTGATGCTGGTCGTTACGTCAATCTGATTCCATGCGCCGGCACCGCCGTCATATTTCCACTCCTTGACAGGATAGCTGAAGGTCAACTCGCTGGTGTTCAAATCGACTGTCGAAACAACATTGAGCGGGTCTTCATTCTTGTGCTTGATGGTCTTGAAGTCCTTTACGGCCGATGTACCGGTCATACAGTACAGACCCGTGTATTGGTTCTTGTACTTCAGGCAAATGAGCTGGTAGTTCTTGTCGGCAAGGATGGAGTCGCCGGTTTGTGACGACACAAGACGAACAGGCAGCACATAGTGTGTGGTGGCAGCCTTGGGGTCGTTGAAGAAAGCGTCGGTGAGCTTCACAACAGTACCGCCAATGATGCTGCCTGAAGGAATGGTCAACGTGCTGGCATCCTCAAGAGTGTAGTAAGAGGTAGGCATAACCTCCATGCCCGAGCCGTCCTCAAGCAGAGAAGGGTCAATCTGATAGCTTATCTTGCGGTCCATCTCGTTCTTATATACACCTCCGAGTGTGGCCATGAGGTTAAACTGATGGTTGTTGTCGTCGGTGTTCACTGCGTCGTCGTCATTACCGAGGGTAATGGTACGTATAGGAGCCTGCATGGAAAAATATACGCTTGTCTTGCCGTTGTTTCCACCCTGCCCTATTCCGCCGGGAATGCTGTCTTCCCAGTCGCCGTTGGAACAAGATGTGGCGAGGCCGCAGGCGAGTGTAAGACCCATCATTGCCACTCCTATTTTTCTGAATGTTGTATTCATATCAATATTCTGTTTTTATAATACTTTTATTTGTTCTTACCATCCTGCGTTTTGCACGAGTGAAGAGAAATTAAGAATCTGGTCGTAAGGCACAGGACCGTAGTAGCCATTGTCGTTGAAGTTGCGCGACTCTACTGAAATGTAGGTGTACTTCTTGGCGGCACCATCGTTGGTGATGCTCACGCCCTTGGCTTCCTGCTTGATGTCGGCCTTCCAGCGACGGAGGTCCCAGAAGCGGAAGCCCTCGAAGCAGAGTTCCAGACGGCGCTCGTTGCGGATGAGCTCGCGCATCTTTTCCTTGCTGGTCTTTACGCTCTCAAGATATCCGTCCTCGCCATTGATGTCGAAAAGGCCGGCGCGTTCGCGTATGGCCTTGATTACGTCGTAGGCCGAATAGCCGGTTCCGCCCGTTGGGCCGTAAGCCTCATTGGCTGCCTCGGCATAGTCGAGGTAAAGCTCAGTGTAGCGGATGCGTGCCGTATAGTGGAACTGCTTGCTGTTGACCGTGGGGTCGAGGTTGATGTCCTGACGCAGCAACTTCTTCATGTAGTAGCCCGTACGGGTTGACTTCGACACGTCCTTGTTAAGACCGTCGAGGTTGGCAGTGTTGTCGGCCTGGGTGTTGATGACCGTATTGTTGGAGCTTGCCGTCTGACCGTTGAAAATGATGTACTTAGCCAAACGCGGGTCGCGGTCGGCGTAAGGATTCTGAGGGTCATAGCCGCTTGCAGCGTCCGTGATGGGATAACCATTTGACATTGGGAAGGCATCGACAAGGTTCTGGGTAGGATTGATGCGTCCAAGTCCATACACCGAAGGAGGATAGTTGTCGGCCTCAAGAGTGTTGCTTTCTGACTTCTCAGTACGCCAAAGCACTTCCTTAGGACACGCGGCTGCCGAGAGGTTCTTCATGTTGGGGTCGGCATACCACTCAAGACCATTGGGGTCGATGCCCGAAAGGCCGCCGTTGAGGTCAAGCACTGCCTTGGCATATTTCGCTGCCTGCTCGTAGGTCACGCCGCTGCCGTCGGCAAATGCAGGCGAGGCAGCCATGAGTGTAGCCTGTGCAAGCAGGGCACGGGCATAACGTCCGCTGAAACGGCCGGCAAAGTTGGTGCCGAGCACACGGTTGTAAGTGGCCTTGTTGACGGTGTAGGACTTGCCGAAACAAGTTACCGTTTCCGAGTCATTGTTTGTGTCCTTGTAGTCAACGGGGAGCACACGCACTGCCTCTTCGGCATCCTCGATGAGCTGCTTCATGCAGTCGGCAAACGAGGCGCGCACTTCAAGCGACATGAAGTCGGAATCGACGTTGGTAGGCTCGAGCATGATGGGCACGCCAAGCAAGTTGCCGCTGTTGTCGTAGCCGCCATGAGCCCTGAGCAGATAGTACATGAAGAGGGCGCGAAGACCCTTGGCCTCGCCAACGTAACGCTGGTGGTACATGTTGCGTATGGTCTCGTCGTCGTTCCAGTTTACCTTGTCGGCATTGGCCAGGAAGAGGTTGATGTACTGGATGGCGGCACGGCAGTTGCGCCATGTTTCAACGGGATTGTTGTTTGACGTCCAGTTGTCAACGGCCGTCATCTTGCGGTAACTGTTGGTAGCGTCGTTCGACACGGCATCGTCGGTGGCCACATCGTTGAAGGGATATGAGCCGTTGGGCAGGCGGGTATATGCATTGCCAAGCACACCGTCGGCATAGTCGGGGTGGTCGTACATATACTCAAAGCCCAAGTGGTTTTCAATGGCAGGCTCAAACATGTCGTCACAGCTTGTAAGCCCCATGGTAAGTGATAGTCCAAGAACTGCCGCTCCAACCTTATATTTTGAAATTATGTTGTTCATAACTTTTGTCATTTGTCTTTGTCTTTTTTCTCTGATTAGAATTCAACCTTGGCACCAAGAGTGAAGCTGCGTGTCTGAGGAGCAGTGTCTACGTTGCGCTCCATCTGCTTGCGCTCGCCGGCAATGGTGAGCAGGCTGCTGCCGTTGGCGTAAATCTGCAGGCCCTTGACCAAGCTCTTGGCTCCGAAGAGTGTCTTGCTGAAGTCGTAGGTGAGCTGCACGCGCTGCAGGTCAAGACGGTCGGTAGAATACATCCAATAGTCAGATTCCGCGAAGTTGTTGTCGCCGCTCTGGGTGGTCAGACGCGGATAGGTGATGGCCTCGCCATTGTCGTATTTGGCCTGTGTCCATGCTCCAAGCACCACTTCGCTGTACTTGCGCTCGCCATAAACCTGATTGTAGGAATCGCTCTTGAGGGCGTTGCCGCCAAACTGGCCGGTAAGCATAGCAAAGAGGGTGAAGTTGCGATACTTGAGAGTGAAGTTGAGACCACCGGTAAACTTGGCGCTCCAACGGCCAAGGGCTACGCGGTCCTTTGAGTCGATCACGCCGTCGCCGTTCTGGTCCTTATACTTCAGGTCGCCGGGCTTGACATTGCCAAAAGAGCTCTTTGCCTCGGCGTTGTCAATCTCTTCCTTAGAATTGTAGTATCCAAGGCACTCGAGTCCCCAAAGGGCATCAACCTGCTTGCCCTCTTTGCGGAGGTAGTCAAACTCTACGTTCTCGGCTACTTTGAGGTTCTTTGAGGTTGTGGTTTGGCCGAAAGCCTGTGCGCCAATCTCAAATTCGCCCACCTTCTCGTTGTAGGCAACAGAGAAGTCGAAGCCCTGACGGCGGTTCTTGCCGTAGTTGATGTAGGGAATGAAAGTAGATACAGGCCAGTAGGTGTGCAGGTAGCTTGGATAGATGTAGTCAGGCTGTGCAAGCAAACCGTCGGTGACTGTATTGAAATAGTTGACGGCAAACGTCAGCTTGTTGTTCAACAGGGCACCGTTGAGACCTACGTTGAACTCCTTGCGCTTGATGAAGGTAAGATTTTCGTTACCGCCACGCTGCGAGTCGGAAGTCTGGATGGAGTTGTTGGCGTCCGACCATCCCCACCACGTACCTGTAGCGGTAAAGATGTTCTGATACATATAGAACTCGGCGATGTCGAGGTCTTGGTTGAGCACAGTGTAGCCGGCTGTGAGACGGAGGTCGTTGAGCCAGTCGATGTCCTTCAAGAAGTTTTCCTCGCTAAGGCGCCAACCCAATGTAGCCGATGGAGAGATGGCCTCACGATGGCCTTCGGCAAGCTTTGCCGAATGGATGGCATTGGCGGCAAGGTCAACATAGTACTTGTGGGCGAGGTTGTAGGACACCTGAAGACCAAGGTTGGCGTTGCTCACCTTATGGTACTCGCCGCTGATGGTCTGCTGGTAGGTGTTGGCCACAAGGGTAGCGTTGATGTTGTGGTCGCCGAAAGACTTGGCGTAGTCAAACTGGCCGGTCCAAGCCAAGGTCTGCTTCTCGGCAGAGTTGCTTGAGTTGAGCGTACCAGTGTGCTCGTCCTTTCCATACTGTATAAGCGAGCCAATGGTCTGCTTGCCGTCGTACTGTGTCCAGTTGACACCGAAAGAGGCATACTTGTCGTTGAGTGAAGTTGAGTATGACGTGGCATAGTCAACAGCAAACATCGTCTTGAATGTCAGTCCGTTGAGCAGTGAGTTGAGGTCAAGCTTGACACCTGCGTCAAACTGCATCTGACGGCTTGTCCATGTGTTGTAGCCGGCGGCATACATGTCGGCGAAGGCATTGGTCTGGTCTTCCTGGGTTGCACCAAGGAAATAGTCGCCGGCAGGAAGGCCTGCTGGATTGTGGATGACGTTTCTCGAGTTTCCGATTAAGGCAAGCGAAGACGCATCGGCAGGGTCGATGAACGACACTGGAATGAATGGAGCCACACGGTTGGGACGCAGGTTGGCCGCGGCTTTCCAGAAGCTGGAGTTTGAACCATGCTGATTGTAATATGTGGCATTGGCGTTTACCCAACCTGAAGCCCAGTCGGAAAGCTGGAGGTCGATGTTACCGCGAACGTTCAGACGGTCGGTGTAGTTGTTCTTTCCCTCGCCAAAGTTAATGAAGTCGCCAACACGGTAGTAGCTGATGTTTGTGTAGAACTGTGCAAACTGGCCACCACCCTCAAACTCTGCAGTGACATCGTAACGCGACTTGGTCTTGTTAAGATAGTCGGAGTTGTAGAACTGCTGGTTGGGATAACGATAAGGATTCACTCCAGAGGCGGTGTTGTAGATGTCGTCATCGGTGTATTTTGGCGCAAGGCCGTCGTTGGCGAGAGCCTGGTTGTAGAGAGTCATATACTGGGCACCGTCGAGATACTTGGGATATGACTTTGCAACGTCCATCTGATAGTCGGCACGTGCCGTCACCTTCAATGGAGCTTTCTTGCCGCGCTTGGTTGTGATGAGGATTACACCCTTAGAGGCACGGCTACCGTAAAGTACGACGGCCGAAGCACCCTTGAGGAATGTAATGTCCTCTATTTCAGTTGGCAAAACGTTGTTTGCGTCACGTGGCACACCATCGATGAGAACGAGTGCTTCACCCTGATTCCACAGCTGGCCATTGAAGCCCGCGGTCAGAGCCTGCATGTTGTCAAGGCTATAGGTGTGATAGTTCTTCTTCATCAGTTCCTTCACATTAACGCGGCTGACCGGCACAACGACATCACGGGCCTCACTCTGTCGGAAAGCCACGTTGATGGTATCGGCCTTTGCCTCTGCAGCCTCCTGTGCCATCACGCCTTGTGAGAACAGAGCGAAGAGTGAAAGCGGAAGAATACCTTTATATTTTGAAATTATGTTGCTCATAATTTTTTTTCTTCTTTATTCTTTAATCATTATTCTTTATTCACACTATTACCAACCGGGATTCTGGAACATCTCAGGATAGATGCTGGTGTCCTTCTTCTTCAGTGGCATCCACCAGTGCTTCTCGGTAAAGTTGCGCGTGAGGATTGTCTTCTCGGTGAAACCAGACACCTCGGTGTTCTGAGGATTCTTCGGGTCGAACGCGCCCGCACGGACAAATTCCTGAGAGGTCTTGATGTTGTAAGGAGCCTTGTCGAGAAGCAGCCAGCGACGGAGGTCGTTGAAGCGGTGGCCTTCGAACGACAGCTCTACGGCACGCTCGCGGCGCACCTCGTCCATGAACTTGGCCTTGTCGCCGGTAAACTTGGCGGCTACATCAGCAACTCCAGCACGCTGGCGTATCTTGTTGACGGCGTCGAGCGCACTGAGCGAACATGTTGACGACTTTGAGCTTGCGCCACCCATGGCTGCACATGCCTCGGCATACATCAGATAGCAGTCGGCTAGACGAAGATAAGGCACGTCGATGTACAGCTTGTTGTAAGTGCTGCCCATGTCGTAGGTGTTGGCGAGCATCGGGATGAACTTGTAGAGAAGATAACCCGTACGGCTTTCGTTGATGTCGTCGCGATATGTGCCACCGGTATAGAGGTTTGCATAGCGGTTGCTCTCAGGCTCGACAGTTCCTTCAATCACCTGCACTCCATCATACACGATGTCGTGATAGAAGCGTGGGTCGCGGTCCTTCCAAGGATGGGTTGGGTCGAAACCCGACTCAGGGTCATTGAGAGGCAAGCCATTGGCCATACCGTAATAGTTTACGTAGTTGGCGGTGGGCTGAGAGAACGCCTGTCCGCCGGTAAGAATCTGACCTCCAAACTCGGTAAACACTCCATAGTGGGAGTTCTGCCATGCGTCGTGGGCAATGGCACGGAGAATGGACTCGGTAGAACCCGGAGGAAGCATGTTTTTGTTCCATGTGTAGAAGAGGTCGGAATACTCCGAGAAGTCAACGAGCTTATACTGCGTCTGTCCCGACTCAACCAGTGCGAGCAACTCGCCGAGGGCATCGGCGGCCTTCTTTGCATAGTCGGCATCATACTCGTAGGTGCTTGCCTTTGAGTTGAGCACATTCATGCGCTCGTCGATGTTCTTCATCAGTGGTGACGCTGCCCAAAGATAGTTTTTGCCAAGATAGGCAAGGGCTGTAATCTTGTTGATGCGGAAACCGTTCTTGCCAAGGGTATTGCTGCCTACAGGCGACTTGTCCCAATCGATGGGGAGAAGGTCGGCTGCCTCGCGGAAATCCTTGGCGGCCTTGTCGGCACACGACTGATAGGTCTCGCGCGGAAGAGTCATTGGCTGGTCGGGTGCAACTGGCGAGTCAAGATAAGGAAGACCACCAAAATACTGCATCAGCATGAAGTGGAACCAGCCACGGAAGAACAGAAGCTGTCCCTTGACGGTGTTCTTTTCCTGCTGTGTGGCGGCGGTCATGAGGTCCATGTTCTCCAGACCAACGTTGCACTTGCGGATGCCATACCAGGCACCTTTCCAAAGCGAACGCTTGAAACGGTCGTTGGGGTCGAACGTATCGCTTTGGTCCATGAAGCCGGAACCCCAACCGTCAAATTCCTTCTGCCAACCCCAGAAGTCGCCCTGGTCAACCTTGTAGCTCATGTGGAAGTTAATACCAACGGCCATGATGTCGTCCTCACCCCAGTTCCACGAGGTGGTCCAATAGCCACGGGTGAAGTCCGGCATGCAGAGGTAAAGTTCCTCAGTAAAGCCCTGGAAACTCATGAAATTCTTGAAGGCATCTTCGGCAGACACGTCCGACTCGGGCGCCTTGTCAAGATAGTCTGTACAGCTGGTGGCGGTAGTCAGCGACAAGCCAAGGAAGAACGCAGCCACAACAGACTTATATTTTGAAAATATTCTTTTCATATTATATTAATAATGTGTTATATATGTTTACAACTCGAACTTGAAACCGAAGTTGATACGCTTCATTGTAGGATAAGCTCCCTGAGAGGCGAGACCTGTACCGGCGAAGTTGCTTTCACGGTCGTCGGGCATGTCGGTCCAGAGGAGGAGGTTGTTACCATTGACATAAACCTTCAACATGTTGAGGCCGAGGCTCTTAATCCAGCCGCCATTCCAAGTGTAGGCAAACTCAAGGTTCTTCAGACGGCAGAACGAACCATCAAAGAGGAAGCGGGTGCCCTCGTAGTAGCTTGGAGTAGAGTTCATGCGCAGGGCTGGTATTCCATCAGGAGTGTTGGGCGACCAATAGGCTCCCTCGTCGAAAACAGTGTGGAGGTATGGCTTTGGAAGCGAGTTGAACGCAACATAACGGCTAACATTGGTCACGCCGTAGAACTGTGCATAGACGCTGAATCCCTTGTAGTCAACACCGATGGTGGCACTGTAGGTGTTCTGAGGCATGCCTGTGAAACCGTAAGGTGCGCTGTCGTTGGTGTCGATGATACCGTCGCCATTGAAGTCGGTAATGATATACTGTCCGGGAAGTTTCTGGTTGTCGTTGGTGTTGTGGGTTGTCATGGCTATTACATCGTCCCATGTCTGTGCAATGCCATTGTCAAGATAACTCTTTGCCTGACCGATGGCATAACCAGCGTTCTTCTGGTAAGAAGGCAGAAGTTCGGCATCGTCATGCTCAAGCACTACGTTCTTGGCATGTGTCATGTTCATGTTTGCGTAAGCGTGAATGCCGTTGGCGAAGTCATACTTCAAACGAAGCTCAAGCTCATAACCGGTGGTCTTTGTCCTACCCTTGTTCATGTAAGGGGCATTGGCACCGAAATAGAATGGCACAGAACGGTTGGCTCCGGCAATCATGATGTCTGAACGCTTTTCGTTAAAGAACTCCAAGGTACCAGCGATGATGCCATTGAGGAATGCATAGTCAACACCAAAGTTCTGCTTTACGGCCTTCTCCCAGTGAATATCAGGGTTACCTACCTTAGCCTCTTTATACCATGTATATATTGAATTGTTGAGAGGATTGGTAGAGTCGAGCTTTGTGTTGCCGCCGTATGCCCAAGTGGTCTGATAGAGCCAGCGCTCCCAGACGTTGTCTTCACCGATTTCACCGTAAGAGTAACGGAACTTCAGCACGTCGATGAGGTTGCGGTCGAAGAGTTTAAACTCGGCTATTGGCTTAAACCACTTCTCGTTGGAAATGTTCCAACCAATGGCGCCAGAGTTGAAGAATGCGAAGCGGTTTTCAGGAGAGAACTTCTCAGAACCGTTGTAGGCTCCGTTATATTCAAAGAGGTAACGGTCGTCGTAGTTGTATGTGGCACGGAAGGCCCAGTCCTCACGATAGTTGGTGAACTCTGAACCCGTGGCGCGCTCTGAACGGTTGAACACGCCCATGGCGGTAACGTCGTGCTTGCCGAACTGGCGACCCCAGTACAGCTGTGCCTGATAGAACAGGTTGCGCTGTGTCAAGTTATTATTAAGGTGACCGCCTGCCGTTGACCATGCTATGGTCTCGACAAAGTCGAAGTTGTTGTTGCCTGCCGGCTTCTCGGCGTATGTCACCTCACCGGTAACAGGGTTCACCCACTTGTACTGAGCTGCATGATAAAGGTCGTTGACACCACGCTCGTTCTCAACGAACACGTTGTCCCAAGAGATGAGTGCCGATGCCTTCAGTCCCTTTGTAATGAACGAGAGGTCCTGCTCGAGTGTAAAGTCGGTGTTGATGCGAGTGGTGGTTGTCTGCATGGCGCCACCGAGTGCAAGATTGGTAACAGAGTTTGGTGCGCCCTGAACGTCATTAGGATAATAACCCCATGTACCGTCGCTGTAGCGTGGAAGGAACACGTCGTGTGGAGCTGAATAGGCTGCCTGCCAAAGCTGAGTTTCCGCCCATGCGCTCTGCATGGTCCAAGGCGAATTCTTTATACCATGGCTACCGGAAAGGTTGGCTTTAAGCAGAGTGGTCTTTGTAAGCTGGAAGTCGAGGTTTGAACGAACGTTGATGCGGTTGAAACCATAACCGCCCTTATAACCACGGTTGTTGTCCCACTCGCGGAAGAGGTCGCCCTCATGCTGGTAGTCAACTGCGGCATAATACTTCACATTCTTTGTACCACCGGCAATGTTGACATTGGCATTGTAGGACATTGCATAGTCGTTGAACAACTCCTTCTGCCAGTCAACGTCAGGATAGCGCTCGCTCATAAGCATACCCGTCTCAGGGTCGATGCTGCCTGCGGGAGCGTTGTAGTTGTTGATGAAGTCGGTAGAGTTGATGCTACCCCAGCTTGAAGGCTGAAGGCCAAGCTCGTGCTTGATGGCCTGATTTACAAAATAAAGGGCATCGGCGGAGCCATAGGTCTGAGGCAACTTTGACACCAATTTAATGGCAGAACTTGCACTTGCAGAAATCTTTGCCCTACCTTCGGTACCACGCTTGGTTGTGATGAGAATGACACCATTGGCACCCTTCACACCATAAACGGCTGTAGCAGAAGCGTCCTTGAGTACAGAAATGCTCTGAACTGAGTGAAGGTCAACGCTCGACATTGGACGCTCAATACCATCTACGAGAACGAGAGGGTCGGAAGAGTTCCAAGAGCTGACACCACGAATAACGATTTTCGGATCTTCCTCACCAGGCATACCTGACGACGACGATGTGATGACGCCTGGAAGATTACCTGTTAAAGCCGAACCAATGTCTGATACACCACCGGTACGCTCAAGCACCTTACCTGTAGTCTGGGTGATTGAACCCACCACAGAAGCCTTCTTTTGTTGACCATAACCTACGACAACGACTTCGGTAAGTTGGTTGTCTTCAGCAAGGCTAACGTTAAACACTCGTTTCTTACCCACCTTGACCTCCTTGGAAACCATGCCGACGTATGAGAATACGATGACAGAATTTTCTGAGGGGACTGTGAGCTTGAAATCTCCACTAAGGTCAGACACTGTACCTATGGCAGTGTTGCCTTTAACAAAGACAGATGCGCCAATGAGTTCCTCGCCTGCTGCGTCGGTCAGCTTACCGGAAATCTCGATGCCCTTGCTCTGGGCCGATGCTCCGATGCACATCGCAAACAGCAGGAGGAACAGTGCGACTGTCCTCCTAATTGTTGGTTGTTTTTGTCTCATGTCACTTCAAATTTTGGAACATGCGTTAGTTATTTTAATTAATTAATACTGTTGTCGAATTTTGCCATTTGCAAAGGTATTACATTTTACGCAAACACAATTTAACAAATGTTACAGATACTTTATCGAATGTTACATTTTGATGTTTTAAGCACCTTTTTGCCCATTCCATCGGACTTAATGATACAAATGCCTTTATGATTTGCATCAATTCGGCGACCTTGGAGGTCGAAAATCTTGGCCGACGACATCGTAGGATCATCAAGTTCCACACCTTCAACCGATGTTGACGCTTCGTAAAATTCCTTGTACCATTTGAAGCACGCTTCGCCACACGCCTCATCAACACCCTGGAAGGCGGGCTGAACTATGCCCGAGTCGAGATACTTGTCGATGTCGATATACAAGCCTGTGCCCTGAAGTGTCATGCTGACATTGCCAAGAGTGTCGTGGATGTAACGGAAGGCATTGCCAAAGCCTGAGGTGGTTGCCGTGCCCCATGTGCCATAGTTAGAATTCACCCAGTTGCCGTGCTCGTCGTAATGGCCTTCGCCCGGCTTGTTGGGGCTCCAGTCTATTTCGGTCACGATTATGGGATTGGTATCATATACAGGCACCTGACGCTTGAAGGCGGCAAGCATCTTTGCCTTGTCGGTATTGTCGTTGTTGTTAGAGCCAGACTCATACCAACCGGGATAGCAGTGTACGGCATAGCCGAAGTTGTCGTCCTGAATGGGATAGGTGTCGTAAGGAATGTAGTTTGACTGCCAA
>JAQXRI010000158.1 GCA_029218445.1 Prevotellaceae bacterium
GAAATTTATAAATCTATTAAAAAGACAACGTATGATTCTCTTTTTCAGAACCCCATCGAAGAGCGTGATTGCCACTGAGGCCGACCACCAGCTCAACAAAAGTGAAATTGACGAACTCGCATGGCTTTACGGCGACGCAAAGCCGGAAGAGGCTGAAAGGCTCGACGGATATTTCGTCGGACCACGTCGTGAAATGATTACTCCATGGAGTACTAACGCCGTAGAGATAACACAAAACATGAATCTCAACGGCATTAGGCGAATAGAGGAGTTTTTCCCGGTTGAGTCGAAGGACGCTGAACACGACCCCATGCTGCAGCGCATGTATGACGGCTTGGGACAGGACATTTTCACCGTCAACCACAACCCAGAGCCAATAAAGCACGTTGACAACCTGGAAGACTATAACGAGCAGGAAGGCCTGGCACTCTCGCCAGAGGAAATACAGTATCTGCACAACGTTGAAAAGCAGCTCGGACGCCCGCTGACCGACTCGGAGATATTCGGCTTCGCACAAATAAACTCGGAGCACTGCCGACACAAGATATTCGGAGGCTCGTTTATTATCGACGGCAAGGAGATGGAGTCGTCGCTGTTCCAGATGATAAAGAAAACCACCGAAGAGAATCCTAACCTCATACTCTCGGCCTACAAGGACAACGTGGCCTTTGCGCAGGGTCCTGTGGTGGAGCAGTTTGCACCCGCCGACCAATCGACAAGCGACTACTTCCGCACAAAGCCCATAGAGAGCGTGATTTCGCTGAAGGCCGAGACACACAACTTCCCAACAACGGTGGAGCCGTTCAACGGTGCCGCAACAGGCACGGGCGGTGAGATACGCGACCGTATGGGCGGAGGCGTAGGCTCGTGGCCTATAGCCGGAACGGCCGTATATATGACCTCTTACCCTCGACTTGACGGCGGCCGCGACTGGGAGGACATCCTGCCAGTGCGCAAGTGGCTCTACCAGACACCGGAGCAGATTCTGATTAAGGCGTCGAACGGCGCAAGCGACTTCGGCAACAAGTTCGGTCAGCCGCTCATCTGCGGCTCGGTGCTTACGTTCGAGCATCAGGAGAAGGGCGACACACGATATGCCTACGACAAAGTGATAATGCTCGCCGGCGGTGTGGGCTACGGCACAAAGCGCGACTGCCTGAAGAAGGAGCCGCAGAAGGGCAACAAGGTGGTGGTGGTAGGAGGCGACAACTACCGAATAGGTCTGGGAGGCGGCTCGGTGTCGTCGGTAGATACCGGACGATACAGCAACGGCATTGAGCTGAACGCCGTGCAGCGCGCCAACCCCGAAATGCAGAAGCGCGCCTACAACTTGATACGCGCACTGTGCGAAGAGGACACCAACCCCGTGGTGAGCATTCACGACCACGGCTCGGCCGGCCACGTCAACTGCCTCTCGGAACTGGTTGAAGAGTGCGGAGGAAAGATTGACATGGCAAAGCTGCCAATAGGCGACAAGACGCTATCGGCAAAGGAAATAATTGCCAACGAGAGCCAGGAACGCATGGGACTGCTGATCGACGAGAAGCACATTGAGCACGTGCGACGCATTGCCGAACGCGAGCGTGCGCCGATGTATGTTGTCGGCGAGACTACGGGCGACGCCCACTTCTCGTTTGAACAGGCCGACGGCGTGCGTCCGTTCGACCTCGACGTGGCGCAGATGTTCGGCCACTCGCCAAAGACCGTAATGGTTGACTCTACAGTGGAGCGACACTATAGTGACGTTGACTACGAGCCAGGCAAACTCGAAGAGTATTTGAAACGCGTGCTGCAGCTTGAGGCCGTGGCATGCAAGGACTGGCTGACCAATAAGGTTGACCGTTCGGTGACGGGAAAGATAGCCCGCCAGCAGTGTCAGGGTCGCCTGCAGCTGCCGTTGAGCGACTGCGGCGTGGTGGCTCTCGACTATCGCGGCAAGCAGGGCATAGCCACCGCCATAGGACATGCTCCGCAGGCAGGACTCGCCTCGCCTGAGGCAGGCTCGGTGCTGTCGGTGGCAGAATCGCTTACCAACATCGTATTCGCACCAATAGTGAACGGACTCGGCGGTGTGAGCCTGTCGGCCAACTGGATGTGGCCATGCCGCTCGCAGGAAGGCGAAGACGCACGCCTCTACAGTGCAGTGAAGGCTCTGAGCGACTTCTGCTGCGCCCTGCACATCAACGTGCCGACGGGCAAGGACTCGCTCTCGATGTCGCAGCAATATCCCGACGGACAGAAGATAATAGCTCCGGGAACAGTGATCGTGAGCAGTGGCGCACAGGTGACCGACGTGCGCAAGGTGATAGGACCCGTAATGGTGAACGACAAGAACGCTACGTTCTACCACATCGACTTCTCGTTTGACGAGCAGCGACTCGGCGGCAGCGCCTTCGCACAGAGCCTCGGCAAGGTGGGCGACGACGTGCCTACCGTGGCCAACCCGGAATATTTTGCCGACGCATTCAACGCCGTCAACGAGATGATTGGCCGACGCTGGATATACTGCGGACACGACATAAGCGCAGGCGGACTCATAACCACTCTGCTCGAAATGACATTCGCCAACATCGAGGGCGGAATGACGATTGACCTGAGCGACATTTGCAAGGACGGCGACATAGTGAAGACGTTGTTTGCCGAAAACCCGGGAGTCGTGGTGGAAGTGCCGGCAGAGCACGACGAGGAGTTCCGCAACTACCTCGGCGAGCAGGGAGTGGCATTTGCAAAGATAGGACATCCGGCGCCTATGAAGCGCACCCTGTCGGTGAAGATAGGCCACTGGAGCCACGACTTCGACATAGAGCCGCTGCGCGACACTTGGTACAGCACGTCGTACAAGCTCGACCAGAAGCAGAGCATGAACGGCATGGCCAAGAAGCGCTTCACCAACTACAAGAAGCAGCCTTTGGAGATGATAATGCGTTCGGACTTTGACGGCTCGTTTGCACAGCTCGGCGTAACTCCCGACCGCAAGGAGATGTCGGGCATACGCGCCGCCATCATTCGCGAGAAGGGTACCAACGGCGACCGCGAAATGGCCTACTCGCTCTACTTGGCGGGATTTGACGTGAAGGACGTGATGATGACCGACCTCATCAGCGGACGCGAGACGCTGGAAGACATCAACATGATTGTGTTCTGCGGCGGATTCTCAAACAGCGACGTGCTCGGCTCGGCCAAGGGATGGGCAGGCGCCTTCCTCTACAACCCGAAGGCGAAGGAAGCCCTCGAAAAGTTCTATGCACGCGAGGACACGCTGTCGTTGGGCATCTGCAACGGCTGTCAGCTGATGGCCGAACTCAACCTCATCAACCCTGAGCACAAATACCAGACCCACCTGTGCCACAACAACTCGAAGAAGTTTGAGAGCCAGTTCCTCACGCTGAGCATTCCACGCAACAACAGCGTGATGTTCCGCACGCTCAGCGGCTGCAAGCTGGGCATCTGGGTGGCTCACGGCGAAGGCCGCTTCTATCTGCCACAGCCTGAAGACAACTACAACGTCATTGCCAAGTACAACTATGCCGAATATCCCGGCAACCCCAACGGCTCTGACTACAATGTTGCAGGCATCTGCAGCGCCGACGGCCGTCACTTGGCCATGATGCCCCACCTTGAGCGCGCCATATTCCCATGGCAGAACGGTTGGTATCCACGCACACGCCGTCAGGACGACTGCACCCCGTGGCTGGAAGCATTCGTGAATGCACGGAAGTGGATTGAGGAAAGGGTGGAAAATTGAAAATTGAAAATTGAAAATTGAAAATTGAATAGCTGCGCTTGTAGTCAGGCGCAGCAATTCAATTTTCAACCTTCAACCTTCAACCTAATAAATGGATAATTTCTATTCTACAAGTTTCAAGACATTCTTTAAGATTGGCGTATTCACACTTGGCGGTGGATACGCCATGATACCTATTATAGAGTCGGAAGTCGTTGACAAGAAGAAATGGCTTTCAAAAGAAGACTTCATCGACACAGTGGCCATCGCACAAACGTCGCCGGGAGTGTTTGCCATAAACCTCAGCGTGTTCATTGGCTACAAGATGAGGAAGACGCGTGGAGCCATTGTCACGGCATTGGGCACGGCACTGCCCTCGTTTCTAATTATTCTGCTCATTGCCATGTTCTTCCACCAGTTTGAGGACAACAAGGTCGTGGCGGCCATGTTCAGGGGCATTCGTCCCGCCGTGGTGGCACTCATTGCCGTGCCGACATTCAACATGGCCAAGAGCGCAAGGATTGGCTGGAGCAACTGCTGGATTCCCATAGCCAGCGCACTGGCTATATGGGCCTTCGGCGTGTCGCCGATATTCATCATCATCATTGCAGCCATAGGCGGCTACGTGTATGGCAAATACTTAAAGAACTAAACGACATGATATTCATCCTTCTGTTCATCACATTCTTCCAGATTGGCCTGTTTGGCTTTGGCGGCGGCTACGGCATGCTGTCGCTCATACAGACTGAGGTGGTGCAGCGCAACCATTGGCTCACCACGTCGCAGTTTACCGACATTGTGGCCATAAGCCAAATGACGCCAGGCCCCATAGGCATCAACTCGGCCACCTATTGCGGCTACACGGCAGTGCACAATGCGGGCTACGGCAACATGATGTCGGTCGTGGGCAGTGCCACGGCAACGTTTGCCTTGGTGCTCCCGTCGTTTCTGCTGATGATTCTAATAAGCAAGATGTTTCTGAAGTATATGAACACTCAGGCCGTGCAGTCGGTGTTCACGGGGCTGCGTCCCGCCGTGGTAGGCCTTCTCGGAGCTGCCACGCTGCTGCTGATGACACCTGAGAACTTCAGTTTGCCAGCAGTCAACCCGTGGCAGTTCTGGATTAGCTGCGCCCTGTTCGTCGCCACTTTCGTTGGCACCTATTATGTCAAGATCAACCCGATACGCATGATAGCCTATTCGGCCGTTGCGGGGTTAGTTCTTTTGTACTGATTGGTTTATCTTCACATTTTTCACCACCGTATTGTCTATCACGGCGGGACTGAAGGCGCACTTCTCGTCGGTCACGTCGATGTTCTGGAAGGTAAAGCCGCTGAGGCGGTATTTGTCGCTGGTGCCTACGTCGAAGAAGTTTTTGCATTGCATCTTGATGTTGCGCATCACGATGTTGTTACACTGGCTCAGAGGCATGTCGTCACGTTGTTCGGGCTTGAAGAATTGTGTCCAAGGACGAACGACGAGGAAGCTGCCCGTAGTGCCGGTAATGTTCTCGACGGTGACATACTCGTAGTGCTGCGGCGTGTCGGGACGCATCTTCAGCCACAGCACTCGGTTGGCGTTGCTCACCTTTATGTTGCGCAGCACGATATTCTTGTCATACACGCTCTCGCTGCCAAGTGTGAGGCAGCCATGCACCACGCCGTAGGTGCAGTTTTGGATAAGGATGTTGTAGTTAGGGCCATTCTCCGGAACCTTGTCGGCCCATATTCCCTTGCCGCCCTTGATGGCCACGGCATCGTCGTTAACCGACATGTAGCAGCCGTCAACCAGCACATCGTGGCACACGTCGATGTCGATGGCATCGCTGCTTGGAGCCTTCACGCCCGTGGTGGGAGCGTAGATATGGCAGTCGAGATAGCGCACATGATGGCAGCGGTAAAGATGATTGGTCCAGAAGGGACTATTCTGCAGGCGAACGTCCTGCACGGTGACATTGCTGGAGTTGGAGATATACACCAGTCGCGGACGCTGTTCGTCCTTGTTGGTACACTGCGGATTCCACTTTCTTCTAATCCAGAATTCCTCCCAATAGTGATAGCCGTTGCCGTCGATGGTTCCCTTGCCTGCAATGGTAAATCCGTCGAGTCCGTCGGCATTGACAAGGGCTGCGAAATACTGGCATGTTTGTCCCTCGATGCGCGTTTCAAGTATTGGGAAGTCGGCAATGTACTCGCTTCCCTTCAGCTTTCCGCCTTCCTCCACCAAGAGGTGGGTTTTGGGGCGGAAGAACAGTGCGCCGCTCAGGAACGTGCCTTTTGGCACCACCACCACTCCGCCGCCGTCATTGCCTGCGCAGTCGATGACGGCCTGCAGCGCCGCCGTCTGCACCAAGGTGCTGTCGTTCGTCACTCCGTAGTCGGTCACTACATATCGTTTGCCCAACGTGTTTACGTCAACCTTTTCGCGGTTGGCAAACCATTGGTCCATCGTGGTTCCGTCGGGCCACACGTCTTGCTTTGCCATGGCATTGATGCCGACGAAAGCCGTCAATGCCATTATTATCGTTCTTCTTTTCATTTTTTTAATTCTTTAAATCAACTTCCCCACCCTTTATAATCGCCTTACAATATGAATGTATTAAGGCTAAATCAATGCAGTGGAGTAACTTGCTCTCCCCCTAAGGTAGGAGGAGTCCCCCAACGGGGGGGGAGGGAGTATGTACTGCCTCGGTAGTGAATGTATCTACTTTCTCAGTAGTGAATGCATGTACTGCCTCTGTAGCAAATATTACTTATGCGCCAGTTTCATACGCCCTCGTCACTACGTGACACCCCCTCTATCTTAGAGGAGGAGCAAGTTACCGCACTGCATAGAACAAGGTGGGACTCAAAGTTTTAAAATCTTTTCCAATATTCCACGGCTCCCAGCAAGAAGCAGCCTGTACCGTAGTCTTCAAAGTCGGGCATCGAGGTGAATGTCACCGGCTGTCCGGCCGACGGGTCTTTGCCCGTTCCCTGGTTGTAGCCA
>JAQXRI010000159.1 GCA_029218445.1 Prevotellaceae bacterium
GCCAACTATCTCGACTCCGTAACCTCAAAGATAGACGAGGCAATATCACAGCAGCAGAAGATGATTGACTTGCTGAACGAGCGCAAGCAAATAATCATTCAGAATGCCGTGACCAAAGGTCTCGACCCTAATGCCAAAATGAAAGATAGTGGAGTGGAATGGATTGGGGAAATTCCGGAGAATTGGGAAGTAAAGAGAATTAAATACATTGGTGAGGCAATAAATGGTCTTACATATAGTCCTTCCGATATTGTTAATCAAGGTAATGGAATATTAGTTTTGAGATCTTCTAATATAGAAAAAGGAAGACTTGTATTTAAAGATAAAGTTTATGTAAAAAAATGTAATCCCAAATTGTATGTAAAAAAAGGAGATATCATTATATGTTCAAGAAATGGAAGTGCATCATTAGTCGGAAAATGCGCAATAGTAGATAATGAAATTAATGCGTCATTTGGGGCTTTCATGATGCGTTTTAGGAGTTTTAATCATAACAAATACATCTATTATCTATTGACTTCTGCTATTTCTCATTACAAACAACTATTCTCAACATCAACAATCAATCAATTGACTTTATCAATTTTTGCAAATATAAAAATGCCAATATGTAATTATTCCACACAAAAGAGGATTGCCGACTATTTGGACGACATTACATATAGAATCGACTCCTCAATCACTCAATGCGAAAAGATGATTTCCCTCCTCCAAGAGCGGAAGCAGATAATAATCAACGACGTAGTAACGGGAAAGGTGAAAGTAGTATGACAACGACAACGACCAACGAACAGGCATTTGAGAGCCTGATAGAAAAGGCTCTCGTGGGAACGACGAGAGAGGAACGTGGCGAGGCGGCTGACGTTGACGCGCAGCAGCCGGCAGTAGGTATGTTCTATTGGGGAAAGCCAAAGGACATGGACCCGAAACTTGCCATCGACCGCCGCCGACTGTGGAGCTTCCTGCACGAAACGCAACAACAGGAGCTTGACAAATATGTGGGCACGCAGATGGAGAAGGAAGTGGAGAAGTGCATCGATCAAGACATCAAGACCTTCGGAATAATACACGTGCTGAAAAAAGGCATAAGCGTGCAAAACCTGAAGCTGACACTCTTCTTCCCACGACCAACTGCGGCCGACAGCGACGCCTCGAAGGAGAAATATGCCGCAAACCAATTCTCGGTGACACGACAGCAGACTTACTCGATTCTCACGCCAGGCAACGAGATTGACATGGTGGTGTTCGTCAACGGACTGCCACTGATGACAATAGAGCTGAAAAACCCTTGGACACACCAAACGGCGGCATACGACGGACAGCGGCAATACAAGAAAGACCGCAGCCAGCGCGACACCATATTCAACTTCGGGCGATGCCTCGCCCACTTCACCATGGACAAGGATGAGGTGTTCTTCACCTCGAAACTGTGCGGCGAGAAAACCTATTTCATGCCCTTCAACAAAGGACTGCCCGACGGACAGGGAAAGGGAAACCCCGTGAACCCAAACGGACACAAGACTTCCTACATGTGGCAGAAGGTGCTGACGCGCGACAACATTGCCGACATCATTTCAAACTACACCATGATGGACTACGGTGAGAAAAAGACAAAGAAAAAGGTGCCGCACATAATGAAAAACGCCAAGAAACTCGTCTTCCCACGCTATCACCAGCTCGACGCTGTGACACGGCTCACGGCCGACGTGGAATGCTGCGGAGTGGGCAAACGCTACCTCATAATGCACTCGGCAGGCTCGGGAAAGTCGTACTCGCTGACGTGGCTCGCCTACAAGCTGATAAAGGCTTGCCCACAATCGATGGATGCCAAGAGGGCAAAGGCAATAGACAAGCAGCTGTTTGACTCGGTGATTGTGGTGGTTGACAGGAAGAACCTCGACGACCAAATCACCTTCGACATACGGGCGTTTGCCGAAAACCAACAGACGATAGCACACGCCGACACTTCGGGCGACCTCAAGGATGCAATAGAACAAGGCAAGCGAATAATAATAACCACGATACAGAAATTCCCCTTCATCTGCGACACGATAGCCAACGTGAGCGACCACAACTTTGCCGTAATAATCGACGAGGCGCACTCGTCGCAAAGCGGAATAGCCCACGACAAGATGAACGCAACAATGCAGCAGAACAACGACGACGACGAGGGCGACACCGACGAGCTGATAGAGAGGCTGATGAAAAGCCGCAAGATGAGCGACAACTGCTCGTACTTCGCCTTCACCGCCACGCCAAAGAAGGAAACGCTGGAACGCTTCGGACAGAAGGACGAGGAAGGGCAGTTCCACCCCTTCCACCTCTATTCGATGAAACAGGCCATCGAGGAGGGTTTTATACTTAACGTGGTGGCAAACTATACGACCTACAAAGGCTACTACGAATTGGTGAAGAGCATAAGGGAAAACCCCGAATACAACAACGAAAAGGCACAGAAGCTGCTGCGGCGTGTGGTGGAGCGCGACCCGCGCACCATAGAGGCGAAGGCAGGACTGATGATAGAACACTTCGACGCAAAGGTCTATCGCAGCCACAAGCTGAAAAGCAAGGCGAAGGCAATGGTGGTGACAAGAGACATAGAATGCGCCATACGCTACTACCAAGCACTGCAAAAATTCAGACGTGAGATGCGGCTGCCATACAACATACTGATTGCCTTCTCAGGCACAAAGACCGTTGACGGAGTGGAATACACCGAAGCGGCAATGAACGGATTTCCCGACTCGAAGACGGCAGAGAACTTCGACGCCGACGAAAACCGAATACTCGTGGTGGCAAACAAATACCTGACAGGATTCGACCAACCTAAACTCACGGCAATGTACATCGACAAGCCGCTCAACGGAGTGATTGCCGTGCAGACACTGTCGAGGCTCAACCGCTCGGCACAGGAACTCAGCAAGGTGAGCGAAGACCTCTTCGTGCTCGACTTCTACAACACCACTGATGACATGCGCGAAGCCTTCAACGACTACTTCACCGGCATAGAACTGAGCGGCGAGACCGACGTGAGCATTCTGAACACGCTGCTCACCACACTGCTCTCGATGGAAGTGTTTACGGAAGAGGAAATAGACGAATTTGCCGAACTCTATTTCCACGGAGCGCAGCAAGACCAACTGTCGCCCATACTTGACAGAGCCGTCCATCGCTACGACCACGAAACGGCGTGGGAAGAGAACGGACAGGCAGACTTCAAGATGAAGTGCAAGCAGTTTGTAAGGGTTTATTCGCGCATGGCGGCGATAATGACCTTCGAGAAGGCGGAATGGGAAAAGGCGTTCTGGTATCTACGTCTGCTCATTCCGATGCTGCGTGTACCAAAGCAGGAAGACACGCTGAAAGACCTTGAGGACAGCGTCGATATGAGCACCTACGGACTCCGACGGACGGCTCTGAACGAACGAATAGAGCTTGACAGCGAAGAGACGACCATCGACCCCTCGGCGGCTGCCATGGCGGGAGCATCGTCAGAAGACCAGTCGCGCGACCCGCTGGACGAGATACTGAAAGAGTTCAACGAGAACTTCAAGGGCTTTGAGGGTTCGCCCGACGAGCAGAAGGCGATACTGCTGAACATAACGAAGAAAGTACACGACGATGCGCAATATCAGGAACTCATCGTTGGCAATCCGAATACCGAGGCTGCACGTGAATTCCAGAACAAGATCATCGACCGTGTGATGCGGCAGACACGCAAGAACCAGGAGTCGATTTACCGTGGCTATCAAAGCAACAAGGAGATGTTCTACAACATGATAGGCAACATGCTTGGCTCTTTTGACTTCCTAAATACATAAAAAAAAGGAGAAAAACTTGTGTGGAAACCGAATTATTACTATATTTGCAGACGAAATCCCAAAAGTGGGATATGAAAACATAAAGGTCTGCCCTCTGCCTTACAACAAAATGAGGGCGACATTGAACGTGGAGCAATGATGTAGCATACACCTCAAATCCGACCAAACTAAGGTATAGTTACAGTCTGTTGCAACACAAGCGACGTTCATGTCGTAGTAAACGAGCTACGGCGTGGGCCTCACTTGTATTGCGTGACTGTAAAGGCCTTGGTCGGACTTGAGGTGTAGCGTTTTTACTTGTGACGGCTCACGTTTTTTCATTGCATTACCAATAAAGACAACTGACCTATTATGGAAAAAACTTTTAGACACATCACAAAAGAAATGCAGCAAAGAGCGAAGGTTAGGCTCTATGCCGACCCGCTCTTCAAAATGATTTTCCTTCCTCTTTGGTATCAGCGTGCCGACGACCTCTCTCCTGTGGAAGTGTGGCAGGAGGCTACTATGGT
>JAQXRI010000160.1 GCA_029218445.1 Prevotellaceae bacterium
GGCGTCTCGTCAGATCAGATTAAGGAGTGGCTGCACAAGGACGGCGAGGACATGATACCATTCTTCCTCGTCATTCCTAACATTGCCATTGCCTTGCTCAGCTCAATGACATTCATTGTCCCCGCCAATGCCTCGCGCGAGAATACCAAGCTCATAAGCGAGATGTATGGCAGCATGGGCGAGGTGCTGATTGTCGATGAGAAACATCTTGCCGCTGGCACTACCCTCGCCTCATGTGGCATTGCCTATGCCATGCGCTATGTGCGTGCGGCATCTGAAGGCGGTGTGGAGATTGGCTTCAAGGCCGACGATGCAAAGAACATAGTGTTGCAGACGGTGAAGGGAGCCGTAGAGCTGCTGCAGGCAACAGGCAACCACCCCGAAGCTGAGATTGACAAGGTGACGACACCCGGCGGAGTGACCATCCGTGGTCTGAACGAGATGGAGCACGCCGGATTCACCAGTGCCGTCATAAGGGGATTGAAGGCTGCGTTGTAGGCCCACCCCTAACCCCTCCCTGGGGAGGGGGATAGGCCCCCTGCCCCCGGTGGGGGGTAGGCTGCGCAAAATTTATCGTTATAGCCCTTTCAGGCCATCCCCCACCGGGGGATTATAGGGGCTCCATTTATTCATTTGGCCCAATGTCCCTTTCAGGCCATCCCCCACCGGGGGATTATAGGGGGCTCCATATTTATGCACGACGCAATAGAACAAATCGGAGAAAGACTCCGTGGCTTGCGCGACGTTCTCGACATTCCTGCCGAGGACGTTGCGCAACTGTGCGATTTGGACATCGACACATATCTTAAGATGGAGGCTGGCGATGGCGAGCTGTCTATCAGTAGCTTACAAAAAATCTCGAAGAGGTATGGCATTGCTCTCGACGTGCTTCTCTTTGGCGAGGAGCCACACATGAGTACCTATTTCCTTACACGCAAAGGACAGGGCATGAGCGTGGAGCGACGCAAGGAGTACAAATACCAAAGCTTGGCAAGCGGCTTCCGCAGCCGTACAGCCGACCCCTTCATGGTCACTGTTGAACCAAAGGCCGACGATGCGCCACTGCACAAGAACTCGCATCAGGGACAGGAATTCAATATGGTGACCGAAGGCACACTCGAACTTACCATCGGCAAGCGCGTTCTCGTGCTCAACGAGGGCGACAGCGTTTATTTCGACGCCACACAGCCACACTGCATGAGAGCCCTCAACGGCAAGACGGTGAAGTTTCTTGCCATCATTCTTTAATCCCACTACAAGATTATGATAGAAAGATTCCTAAAACAGACAACGTTCACCTCTCAGGAGGACTATGCGCGTAACCTTGAATTCATCATTCCCGAACACTTCAACTTCGCCTACGACGTGATGGACCAGTGGGCGGAGGAGAAGCCTGAGAAGCTCGCCTTGCTGTGGACCAACGACGAGGGCGACTGCAAGCGTTTCTCTTTCCGCGACCTTAAGGAACTGAGCGACCGTGCCGCCTCGTATTTCATGCAGCTTGGCATTGGTCGTGGCGACATGGTAATGCTTATCCTGAAGCGCCGCTATGAGTTCTGGATTTCCATGCTCGCACTGCATAAGATTGGAGCAGTGGCGATTCCCGCCACCCACATGCTTACGACCAAAGACATAGTATATCGCAACAACCGAGCCAGCGTAAAGGCGATAATATGCGCTGGTGAGGAATACATAATGCAGCAGGTGGCTGCATCAAAGGCTGAAAGCCCAACTTTGGAAACCCTTATATGCATTGGTCCAAAGCAGGCAGAGGGCTTCAACGACTGGCACAAGGAGTGGAACGACGCTCCGCAGTTTGTGCGCCCTGCCGTTCCAAACGACAACAACGACACCATGCTGATGTACTTCACCAGTGGAACAAGCGGCGAGCCGAAAATGGTTGCCCACAACTATCTCTATGCCATGGGACACCTAACAACTGGAGTCTTTTGGCACAACCTTGCCGAGGACAGCATACACCTCACGGTGGCTGACACCGGTTGGGGCAAGGCTGTTTGGGGCAAATTCTATGGTCAGTGGTTTGCAGGAGCCGCCGTGTTTGTGTTCGACCACGAGAAGTTCACCGCCGACAAGATACTCCGCCAAATAGAGAAGTACCGCATCACATCCTTCTGCGCTCCTCCAACGGTATATCGTTTTCTCATCCACGAGGACTTCTCGCATTACGACCTCTCGTCGCTGCGCTATTGCTGTACGGCGGGCGAAGCACTTAACCCTGCCGTTTTCGACAAATTTAAGGAACTGACGGGCATCTCGCTTATGGAAGGCTTTGGTCAGACAGAAACCACAATGACGCTCGGCACCATGCCATGGACAAAGCCAAAGCCAGGCTCCATGGGATTGCCAAACCCGCAATACAACATCGACCTCATCAAGCCTGACGGCACTCCTTGTGAGGATGGTGAAAAGGGAGAGATTGTAGTTAGGACTGGCAATGGGCTTCCCGTAGGCCTTTTCAAGTACTACTATCGCGACGAGGAGCTGACGCAGAGCGTTTGGCACGACGGACTTTATCACACTGGCGACGTGGCTTGGCGCGACGAGGATGGCTACTATTGGTTTGAGGGACGAATCGACGACGTAATCAAGTCGAGTGGCTACCGCATTGGCCCATTTGAGGTTGAGAGCGCACTGATGACCCATCCCGCCGTAGTGGAATGTGCCATAACGGGTGTGCCCGACGAGATAAGGGGCATGGTGGTGAAAGCCACCGTAGTGCTGCACCACGACTGGAAGGACAAGGCTGGCGACGACTTGATAAAGGAATTGCAGAACCACGTCAAGCACGTAACCGCACCATATAAATATCCACGCATCATTGAGTTTGTCGATGAGTTGCCAAAGACCATCAGTGGCAAGATACGTCGTGTGGAGATTAGAGAAAAAGATAAAAAATGAGAATAGTTATCAAGGTGGGCAGCAACGTGCTCACACGAAAGGACGGACATCTCGACATAACGAGAATGTCGGCTATAATCGACCAGATAGCATGGTTGAAGCAGCAGGGGCACGAGGTAATACTCGTGTCGTCGGGTGCCGTGGCGTGCGGACGGCGTGAGCTGAAGGTCCAACACGACCTCGACACCGTAGAGCAGCGGCAGCTATTCTCGGCTCTCGGTCAGGTCAAGCTCATTGGGCTGTACTACGACCTTTTCCGTGAGCACAACATGCACGTCGGACAAATCCTCACCATGAAGGAGAACTTCCAGCCGGGCGAGCAGTTCGACAACCAGCGTGCCTGCATGAGGGTGATGCTTGAGAACGATGTCATACCCATAGTCAACGAGAACGACACCGTGAGCGTTACAGAGCTGATGTTCACCGACAACGATGAACTGAGCGGACTAATAGCGCAGATGATGAACGCCGACATGCTCATCCTGTTGAGCAACATCGACGGCATTTTCACAGGTCATCCCGACGTCCCCGACTCCCAACTCATTCCACGTGTAGCCCCAGGACGCGACCTGAGCGAATACATACAGACCGAGAAGAGCGCCTTCGGGCGTGGAGGCATGCACTCGAAATACACCACCGCCACCCGCGTTCAGCAGTCGGGCATAAAGGTTGTCATTGCCAATGGCGAGCGTGAGAACATACTCATCGACCTCATCACCTCCCCATCCACCACCCCCCACACCGCCTTCATAACAGAAAAAGAACAATAACCCCAAGCCCCCGTGCTCATCGCGTCAGCGATGAGTCCCAAAAGAAAAAAAATGAAAGAAACATTCAAAAAAATAAAAGCTGCCAGCCGCCTATTGGCAACCCTCTCCGACGACAAGCGCAACGAGGTACTCCTTGCCGTTGCCGATGCCATAGTCAGCAACAAGCAGCGCATACTGGCAGCCAATGCCATCGACCTTGCACAGATGGACCCGAGCAACCCCCTCTACGACCGTCTGCAACTTACCGACATGCGACTCGACGACATTGCCTCCGACATGCGCAACGTTAGCCGACTGCCTTCGCCATTGGGTCGCATCTTAAAGGAATCGACCCTGCCTAACGGACTTCGGCTGAAGCGTGTAAGCGTTCCTTTCGGAGTTATTGGTATGATATACGAGGCACGACCCAACGTCACCTTCGATGTCTTCTCACTTTGTTTCAAGAGCGGAAACGCCTGCGTGATGAAGGGCGGCAAGGATGCCGACAGCAGCAATCGCGAGGAAGTGGCGCTGATACACGAGGTGCTTGCCCAGCATGGCATTCCCACCGACATCGTAGCCCTGCTTCCTGCCACACACGAGGCTACGGCAGAGATGCTCAACGCCGTTGGCTACATCGACGTCTGCATTCCACGCGGAGGCCGTCGGCTAATCGACTTCGTGCGCGACAATGCCAAGGTGCCTGTCATAGAGACGGGTGCTGGTGTGGTAAGTGCATATTTTGACGAGTTTGGCGACATTGAGAAAGGACGCCGAATAATCGACAATGCCAAGACTCGCCGCGTCAGCGTCTGCAATGCCCTCGACTGCCTCATCATCCATCGCTCGCGCCTTGCCGAACTCGATATCCTGCTTGAACCCGTGATAAAGAAAGGGGTGAAAATTTTGCAGGGGGGCTTCGGCATTGAGTTCATGGACTACAAAATGTCCATTAAGGTGGTCGATTCCATCGATGAGGCTCTCGACCACATTGCCACCTACGACTCTGGTCACAGCGAGTGCATCATTACTGAGAATGAGGCAAATGCCCTCAAGTTCCAGCAGATGGTAGATGCCGCGTGCGTCTATGTCAACGCACCAACAAGTTTCACCGACGGAGCTCAGTTCGGACTTGGAGCCGAGATAGGCATCAGCACCCAGAAACTCGGTCCACGCGGCCCTATGGGACTTGAGGAGATAACAACTTACAAGTGGCTTATTGAAGGGAATGGACAAGTGAGGAGTTAGAAATTTTTAAAAAATATGAAGACATATACAAACGTTTTTGACCTCGGCGACCTCAATCAGGCACTCGCCGAAGCATTTGAGATTAAGAAAGACCGTTATAAGTATGAGGCTCTGGGTCACCACAAGACCTGTCTCCTCATCTTTTTCAACAACTCGTTGCGCACACGCCTCTCAACGCAGAAGGCGGCACGCAACCTTGGCATGGACGTCATAGTGCTCGACGTAAACCAGGGAGCATGGAAACTTGAGACCGAGCGTGGCGTCATCATGGACGGCGACAAGAGCGAGCATCTGCTTGAGGCCATTCCCGTAATGGCAAGCTATTGCGACATTATCGGAGTGCGTTCCTTTGCCCGTTTCGAGAGCCGTGAGGACGACTACACCGAGAAGATTCTCAACCAGTTCATCAAGTATTCTGGCAAGCCAGTCTTCTCCATGGAGGCTGCCACAGGCCACCCACTGCAGGCTTTTGCCGACCTCATCACCATCGAGGAATACAAGCGCACCGAGCGTCCGAAGGTAGTCCTTACGTGGGCACCACATCCAAAGGCTCTGCCGCAGGCAGTTCCAAACTCTTTCGCCGACTTCATGAACGAGGCTAATGTCGATTTCGTCATCACCCACCCCGAAGGCTACGAGCTTGACCCTAAGTTCGTTCGTGGTGCGAAGGTAGAGTACGACCAGCGCAAGGCTTTCGAGGGAGCGCAGTTCATCTACGCCAAAAACTGGGCTTGCCCTGGTGTAACCCGCCCGGAAAACTACGGCAAGGTACTGTCGAAGGACATGTCGTGGACCGTTGACAGCGAGCACATGTCATGGACCGACAACGCTTTCTTCATGCACTGTCTGCCTGTGCGCCGCAACATGATAGTCAGCGACGACGTGATTGAGGCCCCAACCTCCCTCGTCATTCCCGAGGCCGCCAACCGCGAGATTTCAGCCACAACAGTGTTGAAGAGAATGTTGCAAAGCATGTAATGTAATATATGCAACAGATAAGGTTAATAACCTTTCGCCGCTAAGATTAATAATCTTTGGGTCGTAAGGTTATTAACCTTTGTGCAATTCATGTAATTCATAAACATTAGTTACGAAGTGCAAACCAATTATCATTCGTCTTTCAAGAGCCACGTCACATCTTTGGCTGTTTGCTTTCTTGTTCTCTTCATTATGTCCTGCAATAACCAAAACATGCGTGGAGTTTCAAGACATAACGACAGTATATATTCAAAAGCCTACATAAACCATATCTGCCGTAGCCAACCTCAGCGTGCATTGTGCATTCTCGATACAGCAGAAATGAAGGGACTCATGCCATCTGCTGACATCAACGGAATGAGGGCAATGATTTATCAGAATGGCTATCATCTTAGCCAAGTTGCCGTCAATTATGCCAAACTGGCCTATCAAGACGATAATGATGAAGGCGACACACTTACAAAGTTCAACATTCTGAAAATGTTGACCGCACTGTCGTATGACACCAAAAATTATGCTGACGCTCTCAAATACGCCAATGCAGGCCTAATGCTTGCGCATGAGGTGAAAAACAGGGAAGCGGAGGCATACTTTCTGCAGTTCTGTGGCTTTACGAAATCAGAAATGGGCAGCGTTGACGAAGCTGTCAATTATATCGACAAAAGCATATCATTATATAAAGATGTAGCAGAGGACAATCCTGATTGGAAAAACCTGCACGACTTGTTCTTCCCAATGCTTTTTAAGCAGAAAATACTTATGGATGACAATCGTTGTCAGGAGGCATTGGCCGTTGACGATGACTGTAACGCTGCACTTCTGCAATTGACACAATGCAAAGACCTGCCTGAAGGACTCTTGGACAAGAGCCGGGCTGAGTTGTATGCACAAGAGTCAATACTCCATTGCCTATTGGGAGACACGGCAACGGCAGAAAAGACATTCCGACTGTTTAAGCAAACCGAATGGTCAAAATCCCCGGAGTCGTTTGAAGCCATTGCCTCGTTTCTCCATCTTACCAACCGACATGAAGACATACTACGACATGCAGAGAGCATGAGGGAACGTGAGCGACGCTCCACTTATGAGATTGACGTAAAAGAGCGTAAACTCGTGAAGCAAGACATCACCATTTCACGTCAGAACATGCGAGCCTTGCTTTTGTGTGGACTTGTGATAGTGCTTGTCATAGCCTGCGCCATTATTACCTATTACACACGCATCATTAGGCGAAAGAATGCATCACTTGCCGCCACAATCTCGGAATTGTCGTCTGAGAAAAGACAAGCCACGGCACTAAAGACACAACTACAAGAAAACCCCACAGTCAAAGACAACACGAACTTCGAGAAGAATCTGTTTGAGCGGATAGTGAACCATCTAAATGAGAACAAGCTCTATCTTCAGCCAGGATTGGGGCGTGAAGACCTGTTGAAGGCGTTCCCAAAGACCAACCGTACCCAGCTCGCATCCATCTTCAGCACTTATGCCGGCTGCAGCATCACACAATACATCAACAACCTTCGTTTAGCTCATTCCATTGTTCTTCTTGAACACAATACGACCATGTCCATCGAAGGCATTGCCCAGGAATGTGGCTATTCCAATCGCCAGACTTTTCACCGCCTTTTTGTGGAGAAGTATGGATTGTCGCCGGCAGAATACAGGAAAAACATTAACGTTTCGGCAATTAAATGACAAATTGTTACATCTAACATGACGAATTGTTACATCACCACACGTTACCCTAATCTTGTTATTTGATTATTTCATCTATCTTTGCATAGAAATAATGTTCGTGCAAAGGTAGATGACTCTTTTATTAAATGAGTCACGGTCAGTTTAAATTAACTTAATACAAAAATATATTCTATGAAAATGAAACAGTTTGCACTCGTATGGGCTTTGGCGTTGGTAATGACGCTGGCAGGATGTGTAGAGAAGGACAATCCTGCAGTGACCGAACCGGAATCGGCGGTAGATGATGGTGTATGGACCATCGACGACAGTAATATGGACACAAGCGTTCGTCCCGGCGACGACTTCTTCATGTACTGCAACGGTGGCTATTGGCTACGCACTGTCGTTGACGAATCGACTTACGACGTAAAGGGATTCATATCCACCGAAGTGCAGGAAATAACCAACAATCGCATCAGGGCGTTGTCACTGCCTTCCAAACAGAAGCTGTTGGCTGACATTGCCCGTATTGACGAGACGACCACACAGGCTGAGGCAACCATTCAAGATGCCTTGAACCTCATTGCTTCCATCAAGACGCGCGAAGATGCATGGAAGGTGATGGGACAGCTGATGGCTGAAGGATTCCAGGCACCATTTGACTTGGTTACATTTTCCAAAGGCGGAAAGGTGGCCATATTTCTATCGCCGATCTCAGGAATGGAATGGGGTGGCTTTGGCGACGATGACGACGCAGATGAAGAACAAGAGTGGGGAATACTGTCAACCTCAAACAAGAAGAGAAAGAGCATAAAGTGGAGGTTGGAGCACGACCCCAACTTGCTCGCCGCCATGAGGCCAATAAAAGGCGGCACAACCCGAGGCTTTTCGCAGGCTGAGTGGCCAATGTTCGTCAAGCTGTGTGAAAGTGTAGGCATCTCGCCCGACGACGCTTATATCATCACCGATTTTCCGTTGGCCGACGATGTGTCGGATGAACAGATTGCAAGCAATCTTGAATATACGAAGAACCTCCATGATGCAGCAGCTGATGACTTGGCCGACATGATGTCACAGATGGTAATGGACGAAGCATGCCTTTCGTCGGCCGATGCCTTGAACGAATACCTCAGCAAAGAAGGCGGGATTTCAAAAGCGGAATTTGTAAGCCGCATATCAGAAAAGCACTTGAGGTATGAACGTGCCCGATTGTTTGCCCAGGCTTATTTGACTCCGGAAATGAAAAGCCGAACATTGGCATACTGTGAAGACCTGCGGGAAACGTTCCGCGAGCGCATTGCCGCAAACACATGGATGAGCGAAGGCTCGAAACGCAATTCTTTGGAAAAGCTCGATGCCATGACATTCAATATAGGCTATCCTGAAGAGTGGTTCAGCGAAGGCTTTGCCGACCTCAGTGCCGAGGAGTCGTTTCTCGACGACGTGCTTGCCATTCGCCGCACTCAGCTTAACTTAAAGCGGAGGCTTGCGGGCATGGACACGCGGCGCGCCAGCTTCCACATGCTTATCGAGTCGCAGGACCTGACCATCGTCAACGCCTTCTATGCGCCCAATTACAATGCTATGAACATATTCCCGGCATGGATGATGGAACCCCTCTACGACCCGTCGGCAAACATGGCGGTCAACTATGCCACGATGTATGTTTTCGGTCACGAGATAATACACGGTTTCGACACCATTGGCTCGCAATATGACAAGCAGGGTGATTTAGGCGGCATTTGGGCTGGTGAGACCGACCGCCAAGAGTATCTTAGAAGGGCAAGGCTGCTGATGGATTCGTACAGCGAGATGGAAATCATGCCCGACGCTCTGCCCGGAATATATTGCGACGGAGAATATACTATAACCGAGAACATAGCCGACCTTGGCGGATTTGAGCTGTCATACAACACCTACATCAAATACTTGGAGGAAAACGGTTTCAAGGGCGATGAACAGACAAAGCAGAAAAAGCTGTTCTATAAGGCTCTCGCAAACATTTGGCGAGGCAAATATTCCGCCAACTATGCTCTCTTGCGCACATTCGGCGACGCACAGGGAAACTACAAAGACATTCATGCCCTACTGCGTGAACGCATCAACGGCATGTCGAGGAACACCGACTATTGGTATGAGTTGTTTGGCGTTACTCCGTCTGACAAGCTGTACCTCGCACCAGAAAAGAGGGCTAAGATTTGGTAAAACGGAAATAATGCCGACCAGACTTCTGAATAAAGAGAGAAGGCGATGGCTGATATAATGTCATAGGAACAGGTTCATTAGTTCACTCAACGTGCTCGAATGAACCTGTTTCTTCATCTTTAACAAGATTGTCGTTGAGCCTGCAAAGCACAGGAAGCGGCAACAAATAAAAAAGAATCTGTTCTTATTCATATCTTATAAATTTAAAT
>JAQXRI010000161.1 GCA_029218445.1 Prevotellaceae bacterium
CGCGTTGGAGTGGGTTATTAAAATTAAAAGACATTAAAGATTAAACATTTAAAAAATTATGGCACATCCTAAAAGAAGACAGTCAAAGACTCGTACACTCAAAAGAAGAACTCATGACAAGGCTGTAGCACCTACACTGGCCGTATGTCCAAACTGTGGCGCTTACTACATTTACCACACTGTATGCCCTACTTGCGGCTACTACAGAGGTAAGGTGGCTATCGTAAAGGAAGAAACAGCTGAATAATGAATAAGATAAACGCGATAATCACTGGTGTAGGAGGTTACGTTCCCGACTATGTGCTCAACAACGAGGAGCTGTCGAGAATGGTTGACACCAACGACGAGTGGATTATGACGCGTGTAGGAATAAAAGAGCGCCGAATCCTGACTGAAGAAGGACTCGGCACTTCCTATATGGCACGTAAGGCTGCCAAGCAGCTTATGCAGAAGACAGGTGTCGATCCTGACACCATCGATGCGCTCATAGTCACTACGTCAACAGCTGATTACAAGTTTCCTTCAACAGCTTCCATCGTTCTTGGAAAGTTGGGACTCAAGAATGCTTTCGCGTTCGACATGTGGGCCGCCTGCTGTGGTTTTCTCTATACATTAGATGTTGCTGCCACGATGATTCAAAGTGGACGCTTCAAGAAAATCATAGTCATTGGTGCCGACAAGATGTCTTCGGTGGTCGATTATAAGGATCGTTCTACTTGCGCCTTGTTTGGTGACGGTGCAGCGGCTGTGCTTGTAGAGGCAACTGAGGAGGAGAACATCGGCGTAATGGATTCCCACTTCCGCACTGATGGCAAGGGACTGCCGTTCCTTCACTTGAAGGCTGGTGGCTCTGTTTGTCCTCCGTCTCATTTCACTGTTGACCATCGTCTGCATTACCTTTATCAAGAGGGACGCACCGTTTTCCGCTATGCCGTGACAAGCATGAGCGACGACTGTGCGCTGATAGCCGAGCGGAACAACTTGAACAAGGACAACATAGCGTTCGTAGTGCCTCATCAGGCCAATATGCGCATTATTGAGGCTGTGGCAAAGCGTCTTGATTTGCCTATGGACAACGTGATGGTAAACATTGAGCACTTTGGCAATACAAGTGCCGCTACCATTCCGCTGGCACTATGGGAGAACGAAAGCCGACTGAAGAAAGGCGACAACTTGATATTTACTGCGTTTGGTGCGGGATTCGTCCATGGAGCCTCATACTACAAGTGGGCATACGACGGCTCGGCGGCTGCCGGACCTGTGAAATGAATTTGATTTTTCCATATCATAGTTTACGGAAGTGCAACGGCATTGATTGTTGCACTTCCGTTTGTTTTAGTGGTTGATAAGGTTTATAATGGTACGATTGGCGCGGTCAACGGCCGATGTATCGAGGTTCTTAAGATATATCTGTGTTGTCCTTTCCGATTCGTGGCCCATGGCATTGCTTATGGTTTTCAGCGGAATGCCTGTGTCGCGTGCAAGGCTTGCCCAGGTATGTCGAGCCACATACATGGTAAGTGGATTTTTGAGGTTGAGCATTTCTGATATGCGTTTCAAGTTGTCGTTGACGACATACTGTTTGTATCGCTTCTGGTTCCTCTCCTTGCCGTTTATCTTTGTTATTATCGGCAACAGGTAAATCGAGTTTTCTGAAGGGTTTCGTTCAACAAGGTTCTGAAGCTCGTCGGTCCATTCGATTGTGATTACCTGCCCTGTCTTTTTTCTCGCATACTGTAGCTTGCCGTTTGTTATGTCGCTCTTTTTCAGGTAGCTCATGTCAACGAACGACATGCCTCGCGTGTAGAAGCTGAATAAAAACATGTCGCGTGCAAAAACGAGGCTTTTGTCTTCCGATTCAAAGTGTACCAATTCTCTCATTACGTCGAGTGTTACCGAACGCTTTACTGTTTTGGCTATTCCAGTATATACTTTTCTGAAAGGATGGTTGTCGGGCGTGAGGTTGTATTCCACTGCATGGTTGTAGGTTGAACGCAGTATCCGCATGTAGAACGAGATGGAGTTCATCGTCAGCCCTTTCTTTTTGAGCCATGTCTGGTAACGTTCCATCAACGACGACTTGATTTCGTAGAAATAAATGTCCTCCTGCTTTCTGAAAGTCATAAAGCTGTTCAGTGCCGACTGGTATGCCTCAGCCGAGCGCTTCTTGTCTTTCCTCAGCATCTGGTCGATAAGTTCTTCCATTAGTACCGTGAAGCGCGACATTCTCCCGCTTTTGGTATTGGTTGATGTAAGGCGTGTATTGGCCTTTTGTGGCTCGTCCAGTTGGTTGCCGTTGATGTTTATTACAATTGTACCTGTAGAAGGGTCGATTGTCAAGTTCTCTATAGATAGATGTATTGTTAATGTTTTCATAATGTTTAGACTTTGGATTAAGTGCAATTGTCCATAACAAATCAACACATCCGTGTACCCCGCAGAGATGATGGAATTAAAAAATAAGGAAAAGGAGCAGGGAGAAGAACAAGTGAACAGTGCCCCTACCGGGAAGCACCGTTCACTTGGAGAATGTCGTTATTTTACGTTGCCTACCTTTATAAGATATTCAGCTATCTGTACTGCATTGAGAGCGGCTCCCTTGCGTATTTGGTCGCTGCTGAGCCAGAATGTCAGTCCATTTTCGTCAGACAAGTCCTTGCGTATGCGTCCTACATACACGTCGTCTTTGCCGGCTGTTTCGAGGGGCATAGGATAAACGAGGTTTGCCGGGTCGTCCTGCAGTGTGCATCCTGGAGCTTCGGCAATGGCCTTTTGTGCCTCTTCTACCGAGATGGGGCGTTCGGTTTCAATCCACACCGACTCTGAATGCGAGCGGAGCGACGATACACGTACGCACATGGCCGAACACTTCACGTCGCTGTGCATTATTTTGCGTGTCTCGTTGAACATCTTCATTTCCTCCTTAGTATAACCATTGGGTTGGAAAACGTCAATCTGTGGTATGACGTTGTAGGCCAACTGGTGGGCGAATTTCTTTACCGTTACAGGTTCGTCGTTAAGTATTTGTCGATACTGCTCCTGAAGTTCAGCCATCGCAGCAGCACCGGCGCCGCTTGCGCTCTGGTAGCTTGCAATGTGGATGCGCTTGATGTGGCTGAGGTTTTCCAGAGGCTGCAGTGCCACTACCATCATGATGGTGGTGCAGTTGGGGTTGGCTATGATGCCGCGTGGGCGGTTGAGAGCGTCGGCTGCATTACATTCCGGCACTACCAATGGCACGTCGTCGTCCATGCGGAATGCGCTCGAGTTGTCAATCATCACAGCTCCGTATTTTGTAATGTCTTCAGCAAACTCTTTCGATGTACCGGCACCTGCCGACGTAAATGCGATGTCAACGTCTTTAAAGTCGTCGTTGTGCTGCAATAGTTTTACTTCATACTCTTTGCCACGGAACGTGTATTTTGTTCCGGCACTGCGCTGCGAGCCAAACAGCACAAGCTCGTCCATGGGGAAGTTTCTCTGGTCAAGTACGCGAAGGAACTCTTGTCCTACAGCTCCACTCGCTCCAACAATAGCTACTTTCATTTCTTTTTCTTTTTATGTTGTTAATGTCCTTTTTTTCTCTCTATTTTACTTTTCGGGTGCAAAATTACAACATTTAATGCAATTAACCTTTAATTTTTAAGGAATTATGACTGAAAAATGATTTTTTTTTTGCACCTTTGCACAAAGAAATGAAAATCAACTGAAAAAGATGCCCAATATAATGCAATATTTCCCGATTACCGACCCGACATTGATATTCTTTGTCGTGCTGTGCATCATTCTGTTTGCACCTATTGTGATGTCGCGTCTGCGCATTCCCCACATCATTGGAATGGTGCTGGCAGGCATTGTTGTGGGACAGTATGGGCTGAACATCCTTCAGCGTGATTCATCGTTTGAATTGTTTGGCAAGGTGGGCCTGCTTTACATCATGTTTCTTGCAGGCCTTGAGATGAACCTCACCAACATTCGCAAGCGGCAGCGCCAGTATCTGATATTCGGTCTGCTCACGTTTGCCATACCTTTCTGCATGGCATATTTTGTGGGGTTGTTCCTTTTGCATTATTCTGAGATGGCTTCGCTGCTATTGGCCTGTATCATGGCCTCCAATACGCTTATTGCCTATCCCATAGTTTGCAAGTTTGGCCTTCAGAAGCATAAGAGTGTCGCTCTGAGTGTAGGCTCGTCGATGATAGCTCTTACGCTGTCGCTGCTCATTCTTGCCGCTATAGTGGGCTCGGCCAGTGGCGAGGCGGGCATTACGTTTTGGATTTTGTTCATTGCCAAGGTGTTGGTGTTCTGTGCCTTGTTGTCATGGTTAGTCCCGCTTGTCACGCGGTGGTTTTTCAATCACTATTCCGATGCGGTTATGCTCTACATCTATGTCCTCAGCATTTTGTTTCTTAGTGCGGCCGTGTCGGAGATGTGCGGTCTTGAGGGCATTTTCGGAGCGTTTATGGCAGGCTTGATTCTCAATCGTTTCATTCCGAGTGTTTCGCCGCTTATGAACCGCATCGAGTTCATAGGCAATGCGTTGTTCATACCTTATTTCCTTATAGGTGTAGGCATGCTTATCGACATCAGAGTGTTGTTTCATGGCTACGGAACGCTTTGGGTAGTGTTCTGCATGGTCTTCTTTGCCACTGTCAGCAAGGCCTTGGCAGCCTATATATCGTGCTTTGTGTTCAAGGCTCCTTGGCAGTCGGGCCACATGATGTTCGGACTTACCGAGGCTCATGCCGCAGGTGGCATTGCCATGACCATGGTCGGCATGAACCTGATGCTTCCCGACGGTAGCTATGTGGTGGATGCCAATATGCTTAACGGTGTGGTGATGATGATTCTATTTACCTGCATCATAAGTTCCATCGTGGTTGACAACACTTCGCAGGCCATACTGCTGAAGGAAAAACTGTATCCGGCAGAACCGGAGCAGCAGGGCGACGACGAAAAAATACTGTTGCCGCTACAGCACGACGAGGATACCGACAAGCTGGTAAACCTTGCCATTCTGATGCGCAACAAGAAGCTAAACCGAGGGCTTATAGGCCTTAATGTGGTGTATGACGACACCGACAGCTCGCGCAATCAGAAGCATGGGCGCAACATTTTGGAGCGGGCTGAGGCAACGGCCATAAGCGCCGACGTGAGGATGCAGACACAGAGCCGACTGGCTACCAACATTGCCAACGGCATAAAGCACGCGTTTAAGGAGAGCGATGCTTCGGAAATCATCATGGGACTTCACCACAGGACGTCGCCTAACGACTCCTTCTGGGGAGCCTATACGCAGGGACTTACAAGTGCCATTAGCCGTCAGATAATGATTTGCAGGGTAAACAGGCCGCTGTCAACGCTTCGCAGAATACATGTGGCTGTACCGTCGCGAGTGGAGTTTGAGCCTGGTTTTTACCGCTGGATAGAACATTTGGCACGGCTGGCGGCCAACATCGGCTGCCGCATCGTATTTCATGGACGGCAGAAGACTACCAACATGATTGACGAATACATGCGCAACAGGCATCCAGAGGTAAGGGCGCAGTATGAAGAGTTGGCTCATTGGAAGGATTTGCCACAGCTGGGGCCGGTGGTGGGCGACGACCAGATGCTTGTGGTGATAACGGCACGCATAGGCACGGTGAGCTACAAGCCGGCATTTGAGCGGCTGCCCATCGAGCTTACCGACAGTTTCCCCACCTGCAGCCTCATAATCGTTTATCCCGACCAGCACGGCCAGCCGCAAGACGTGATGACCTTTACGGCTCCGCAGCAGCAGGACAGCGAGAGCGCCTACGCTACAGTGATGAAGATAATTGAAAAGTTTAAAAAATGATTCATTTTTATAATGTATGATTGACGTTAGAGCAATACGAAAAAGTTTTGGTTCGCTTGAGGTACTCAAGGGTATCGACTTGCATATTGACAAAGGTGAAGTGGTGAGCATAGTAGGGCCAAGCGGTGCCGGCAAGACCACATTGTTGCAGATAATGGGTACGCTCGACCGCCCCGATTCGGGTTCGATAGTGGTGGATGGAGTTGATATAAGCAGCTTGAGTCAGAAACGGCTGTCGGAGTTCCGCAATCTGCATGTGGGCTTCGTGTTTCAGTTTCATCAGCTGCTGCCTGAGTTTACTGCCATCGAAAACATCATGATGCCGGCCTTTATTGCTGGAAAATCGCCTAAAGAAGCTAAGGCAAGAGCCTTGGAACTGCTTGATTTCATGGGGCTTGCTGACCGCGCGCAACATAAGCCCAACGAGCTGTCGGGAGGCGAGAAGCAGCGTGTGGCCGTGGCCAGGGCATTGGTGAACAATCCTGCCGTCGTTTTGGCCGACGAACCGTCGGGCAGTCTCGATACGGCCAACAAGGCAGAGCTGCACCAACTGTTTTTTGACTTGAGGGACAAGTTTGGGCAGACATTTGTAATCGTTACTCACGACGAGCATCTTGCGTCGATAACCGACCGTACCATACACATGAAGGATGGGAACATTATGCTTAATGAAGATGAGCAAGAGGGTAGAGTGGTAGAATAAATATAATGAAGAAAGATATGGAGAAAATTAGGCTTGGCGACTACAATCTGATGAAGGTGGTCAAGGAGGTTGACTTTGGCATGTACCTCGACGGAGGCGTTGAGGGTGAAATTCTCTTGCCCAAGAGATACGTGCCCGAAGGCCTTAAGACGGGCGACGACATAAAAGTGTTTGTCTATCTCGACCAGGACGAGCGACCCGTGGCCACCACTTTGCAGCCCTTGGCCAAGGTTGGCGAGTTTGCATGGCTCGAAGTGGCGTGGGTAAACGAGTATGGGGCATTCCTCAATTGGGGGCTGATGAAAGACCTGTTCTGCCCGTTCCGTGAGCAGAAGAGGCGTATGGAGCGTGGACAGCACTATATCGTGTATGTGGGTATCGATGAAGACAGCTACCGCATTGTGGCTTCGGCCAAGGTGGAGCATTTTCTCAGCCATGACGTGCCTGGGTATCGTCATGGCGACGAGGTGAGCCTGCTTGTTTGGCAGAAGACGGAGCTGGGATTCAAGGTGATTGTCGATAACCGCTTTGCGGGTCTTGTATATGAGGGGCAGGTGTTCCGCCAGCTCACAACCGGCGACCGGCTGAAAGGCTATGTTGACCGTGTGCGTCCCGACGGAAAGCTCGACATCACCATTCAGCCTACTGGCCGGCGCAACACCGAGGAGTTTTCAGACGTGCTGCTGCAATACCTCCGTGACAACAACGGACAGTGCGACCTTGGCGACAAGAGTCCGGCAGAGCTGATAGCCGACAGGTTTAAAGTAAGCAAGAAGACCTTTAAGAAGGCCGTAGGAGATTTGTATAAGCGCAGGCTTATAGAAATATGCGACAACGGCTTGCGTCTTTTGCCGACACAGTAGGATGTTTTATATTTCACGCCGTGAAATGTATGTTTCACGCCGTGAAATATACGTTTCGCGCCGTGAAATGTACGTTTCACGCCGTGAAATATAAAACTGCAAGGCATCTGAGAACATTCAGACTGCCTTTATGTAAATGATAGACAGCCCGTTGTATAATATTTTATGTACGGCAGAATAAAGAAAACGCAAGCAAGGCAAATACGCCTGCTTGCGTTTCTTATTGTTATTACCGAAAACTGCTATTTGCTCCAGAAGTCTTTCAGCCCAATGTCGAATATGAGTACGCTGTAGCCGGGAATGTTTTGGTAGCCTGACTCGCCATAGCCAAGCTGGTAAGGCATATATACTTCCCAACGGTCGCCGCGTCGCATGTTCTGCAGAGCAGTGCTGAATCCGTCAACCACTCCGCCCGCACTGAACTTCGTAGCAACAGCAATGTCGGGGTCGAACGGCTCTTGAAACGATGCGTCGAAACGCAGGCCGCTGGGGTAGGACGTTGACGGAAGCAGTCGGCCACTGTAGTGCACCGACACTGAGTCGGTGTATAGTGGTGAAGCCGTCTCGGTTGCTGGCGCATCTGACAATACGCGTACTAATATATAGTCGGCATTGGTCAGATATGAGCCGTCGCCCTTGGCCCAAGTGCGTATGCGTTTCCAGTCGGTGCGTCCGCTTGCTATGAGCTTCTGCACCGAATCGGTCAAATTGTCGAAGTAGGTCACGTTGCGCTGTTGCCAGTCGGGATATTCTTCAACATTGCCGTCATCCTCGCTGCATGAGGTCGTGGCAAACAGTGCAACAACCATCATGGACAGGTAAAAGATAATTTTCTTTTTATACATTTGTCTTTTCGCTTCCTATGGTAAATTTCAGGCTTAGACATACGTCTTTAACTCCCTGAATTCCCTTGACTCCTTAACTTCGTAACTCCTTAACTCCCCAAAGATTACTGCAACTTCTTCAGCAGGCTTGCAATGCTCACCTTGTCTTCGATGATGGAGTTCAATTCTGCTATTGGCACACGCTCCTGCTCCATGGTGTCGCGGAAACGCAGCGTCACGCAGTTGTCCTTCAGTGTGTCGTGGTCAACGGTCACGCAGTAAGGTGTGCCGATGGCATCCTGACGGCGGTAGCGCTTTCCGATGGAGTCTTTCTCGTCGTACTGGCAGTTGAAGTGGAACTTCAGGTCGTTTATTATCTCGCGTGCCTTTTCGGGCAGGCCGTCCTTCTTCACAAGTGGCATCACGGCGAGCTTCACTGGTGCCAAGGCTGCAGGCAGTTTCAGCACAACGCGCGTTTCACCGTTTTCCAGCTTCTCTTCCTCGTAGGCGTGGCACATGATGGAGAGGAACATACGGTCAACGCCGATGGACGTCTCTATCACATACGGAGTGTAGCTCTCGTTGGTCTGCGGGTCGAAGTATTTGATGCTCTTGCCCGAGAATTTCTCGTGCTGCGAGAGGTCGAAGTTGGTGCGGCTGTGGATTCCCTCCACTTCCTTGAATCCGAACGGCATCTTAAATTCGATGTCGGTGGCTGCGTTGGCATAGTGGGCCAGCTTGTCGTGGTCGTGGAAACGGTAGTTCTCGGCTCCGAAACCAAGTGCCTGGTGCCAAGCCATACGTGTCTGCTTCCACTTCGGGAACCAGTCAAGCTCGGTGCCCGGCTTTACGAAGAACTGCATCTCCATCTGCTCAAACTCGCGCATGCGGAAGATGAACTGGCGCGCTACAATCTCGTTGCGGAACGCCTTTCCTATCTGTGCAATGCCGAAAGGAATCTTCATGCGGCCTGTCTTCTGCACGTTCAGGTAGTTTACGAATATGCCCTGTGCCGTTTCAGGACGCAGATAAACCTTCATCGAAGCGTCGGCGGAAGCTCCCATCTCGGTGGCGAACATGAGGTTGAACTGGCGCACGTCGGTCCAGTTCTTTGTGCCGCTGATAGGATCGACTATTTCCTCGTCCAGGATAATCTGCTTCAGAGCCTCAAGGTCTGGACCCTGCATTGCCTCGGCATAGCGTGCGTGCAGGGCGTTGCGCTTATCTACAGTTTCCTTTACGCGCTCGCTTGTCTGCAAATATTTCTCTTCGTCGAAAGAGTCGCCGAAGCGCTTGCGGGCCTTGGCCACTTCCTTCTGTATCTTTTCGTCGTATTTTGCTATCTGGTCTTCTATAAGCACGTCGGCGCGATAGCGTTTCTTCGAGTCGCGGTTGTCGATGAGGGGGTCGTTGAATGCGTCAACATGGCCGCTGGCCTTCCAAATGGTGGGGTGCATGAAGATGGCCGAGTCGATACCCACGATGTTCTCGTGAAGCAGCACCATGCTCTTCCACCAGTATTGCTTGATGTTGTTTTTCAGTTCTACACCATTTTGTCCGTAATCATAAACGGCTCCCAATCCATCATAGATTTCACTGCTTGGGAATACGAAACCATATTCTTTGCAGTGAGATACTATTTTCTTAAAAACGTCTTCTTGTGCCATAATAATGTGTATAATTTCGAAATTTTGGGTGCAAAGGTAATGTAAGTTGAGCGAAAAACAAAAGAAAATAACACAATATTTGCAAATTTCGTTTCTTTTTATTACTTTTGCGGCTGAAGAAATACCGCATTAACCTCATGAGCGACGAAATAGACGATATTAAAGACAATAGCACCATCGAACAGGACTCTATTCAAGAGCACTCCGACTACAAGCCTGTCAACAGGTTTGACGCATCGGTCGTACACCATTTGAGCGGCATGTATCAGAACTGGTTTCTTGATTATGCCTCGTATGTAATTCTCGAAAGGGCAGTGCCACACATCGAGGACGGACTGAAGCCAGTGCAGCGGCGCATATTGCACTCCATGAAACGCATGGACGACGGAAGATACAACAAAGTAGCGAATATCGTGGGACACACAATGCAGTTTCACCCGCATGGCGACGCTTCCATTGGCGATGCCCTCGTGCAGCTGGGGCAGAAAGACCTACTGGTTGACACGCAGGGAAACTGGGGAAACATTCTCACGGGCGACCGTGCGGCAGCACCGCGTTATATTGAGGCGAGGCTGTCGAAGTTTGCCATCGACACCGTTTTCAACCCAAAGACCACCGAATGGCAGCTTAGTTACGACGGGCGAAACAAAGAACCCATAACACTGCCAGTCAAGTTCCCGCTGCTTTTGGCACAAGGCGCCGAAGGCATCGCCGTAGGACTCTCGTCGAAAATACTGCCACACAACTTCTGCGAGCTGTGCGACGCCGCCATCGCATATCTGCATGGCAGGCCGTTCCAGCTGTTCCCCGACTTCCCAACGGGGGGAAGCATCGATGTGAGCCGATACAACGACGGACAGCGAGGCGGTGTGCTGAAGGTGAGGGCAAAGATAGAGAAACTTGACAACAAGACTCTCGTCATACGCGAGATACCATACGGAAAGACCACAACCACACTCATCGACTCGATACTCAAGGCAATCGAGAAAGGCAAGATAAAGGCACGCAAGGTGGACGACAATACCGCCGCTCAGGTGGAGATACAGGTGCATCTAGCACCGGGAATCTCGTCCGACAAGACGCTCGATGCACTCTATGCTTTCTCCGACTGCGAGGTGAACGTCTCGCCAAACTGTTGTGTGATAGAAGACAACAAACCACAGTTCCTTACCATAAGCGACGTGCTTCGCCATTCGGCCGACCACACCAAGGACCTCTTGCGCAAGGAGCTTGAGATACGCAAGGGCGAACTGCTCGAACAACTGCATTTCGCCTCGCTCGAAAAGATTTTCATAGAAGAGCGCATCTACAAGGACAAGAAGTTTGAACAGGCTCCCGACATCGACGCCGTGTGTGAGCACATCGACGACCGCCTCACTCCTTACTATCCCCAGTTTGTGCGCGAGGTGACGAAGGACGACATACTGCGACTGCTGGAGATAAAGATGCAGCGCATTCTGAAGTTCAACAAAGACAAGGCCGACGAACTCATGGCACGCATCAAGGCCGAGATAGACGACATCGACCGCGACCTGGCCAATATGGTCGAGGTTACAGCCAACTGGTTCCAGTTCCTGAAAGACAAGTATGGCAAGGAACATCCACGCCTTACCGAAATACGCAACTTCGACACCATCGAGGCGACAACAGTGGTCGAGGCCAACGAGAAGCTGTACATCAACCGTCAGGAGGGATTCATTGGCACCGGACTGAAGAAAGACGAGTATGTGTGCAACTGCTCAGACATCGACGACATTATTCTTTTCTATAAGGACGGAAAATACAAGGTGATAAAGGTGGCCGAGAAGATTTTCGTAGGAAAGAACGTGATGCACCTTGCCGTGTTTAAGAAAAACGACAAGCGAACAATCTACAATGTCGTATATCGCGACGGAAAAAAGGGCGACTACTTCATCAAGCGATTTAATGTTACCAGCGTAACGCGCGACCGCGAATACGACCTCACGCAAGGCACACCAGGCTCACGCGTAGTTTACTTTACGGCCAACCCCAATGGCGAGGCTGAAGTTATCAAGATAACATTCGACCCGTCGGAAAAGAAAAAAGGCAGCATTTTCCTCGACAAGGATTTCTCCACCATACTTATCAAGGGACGCGCCTCAAAGGGCAATCTGCTGTCACACAATTCGATACATCGCATAGGACTGAAGAGCCACGGCCACTCTACCTTGGGCGGACGCAAGGTGTGGTTCGACCCCGATGTCAACCGCCTCAACTACGACGAGCACGGCCGACTGCTGGGAGAGTTCTACGACGGCGACACCATTCTCGTGGTACTGCCCAATGGCGACTACTACCGCACCAACTTCGATGCCAACAACCACTATGAAGACAACATAGCCCTTATAGAGAAGTACGACGAGCACAAGGTGTGGACTGCGGTGCTGTTTGATGCCGACAACGACGGCTATCCTTACCTCAAACGCTTCACCATGGAGGCCACCAAGCGCAAGCAGAACTATCTTGGCGACAATCAGCTGTCAAAGCAGGTGCTGTTGTCGGGGCAGGCTTATCCGCGCATTAAGGTCACTTTCGGAGGCAACGACGCCTTCCGCGACGCCATGGAGATTGACGCCGAGCAGTTCATTGCCGTCAAGGGCTTTAAGGCCAAGGGCAAGCGTATTAGCACGTGGCAGATAGAAAGCATAGAAGAACTGGAGCCACTGAGGTGGCCAACAGACGATGCCGCCGACTCCGATGCCTCTGACGATGCTGACGAAGCGGAAAACCTTGACCCCGATGCAGGCAAAAGCGAACGGCAAGTGAGAGACGAAATAACAGGCCAACTTAATCTATTCCCCGATGAGATTTAGACTTCTTTTTCTGGTCGCTGCCTTCATGCCATTAATGGCCGGGGCACAGACCGAACGGAAAACAACATACATGATAGGTGTCGGACCAACAGAGATTTACGACACCTATCTCTCACAGGAACACTTCAGTGGCACGGGCATTACTTTCCTTGCCACCTCCCAGCGACTCGATGACCACCGTCGTTGGACAACACTCGTTGAGCACCAGGCACACCTTGCCACCGCCGACGACCGCAGCGGCGACTCCAACGAGCTGCAGGGCGACTACTCGCTATTCGTGGGTCGCTTGCGCAGTTTCAAAGTCCTTCCTTCGCTTTCGGTTGAGGTGGGAGGCATAGCAGTGGCCAACGCCGGATTCATCTACAACACTTCCAACGGCAACAACCCAGCCCAAGCGCGTCTTAGCCTTAACCTGATGCCTACGGCAACAGCCACATGGCGGTTCCGCCTGTTCAATCGTCAGTCGGCACTGCGCTACGAAACCCAGCTGCCGCTTGTGGGCGTTATGTTCAGCCCCAACTACGGGCAGTCTTACTATGAAATATTCTCAAGAGGCAACTACGACCACAACATTGTACCTCTCACTATGGTTTCAGCACCTAACATGCGCCACCAGATAATGGCCGACATCAACATTGGCCCTGCCACTACCATTCGCTTCGGCTATCTTGCCGACCTTCAGCAGGCAAAGGCCAACAACCTCAAGTCGCACATATACTCCAATCATTTCATGATAGGATTTGTAAAACGTTTCACAACAACAAAACTACGCCCATGAAACGCTACACCTTATTATATATACTGTCGCTCGTCGTACCCTCACTTTTCATGGCTTGCGTTGACGACGAAGAGTATGCCGATTCGCCCGAAGGCAATTTTGAAGCATTGTGGCACATCATCGACGAGCACTACTGCTATTTCTCTTACAAGAATCAGCAGTATGGCCTTGACTGGGACGACGTGTACTCGAAATACAAACCACGCGTTTCTTCAAACCTCAACCGCGACCAGTTGTTTGAAATATGTGCCGACATGCTTGCCGAACTGCGTGACGGACACGTCAATCTGTCCTCATCCTACGATATGGCGCGATATTGGAGCTGGCATGAAGATTTTCCCGCCAATTTCAGCGACACCCTACAGCGACGCTATCTCGGCACCGACTACAAAATAGCGGCAGGACTGAAATACCGCATCCTCGACGACAACATCGGCTACATCTATTATTCCAGTTTCAACAATGGCATAGGCGAGGGCAACCTCGACGAAGTGATAATGGAGCTAATGCTTTGCCGCGGACTCATAATCGACATACGCAACAATGGCGGCGGATATCTGAACTACGCCGAAAGGTTTGCCTCGCGCTTTTTTCATTCACCAACACTCGTAGGATATCTGCAGCACAAAACAGGTAAGGGACACAACGACTTCTCGGCAAAGGAGGAACAGTGGATAGAGCCTTCAGCCAACTTGCGTTGGCATAAGCCGGTATGCATACTCACCAACCGTAGCGTCTATAGTGCCGCCAACGAGTTTGTAAAGTACATGTCGGTGCTCCCCAACGTCACCATTGTAGGCGACAAGACGGGTGGGGGAGGGGGAATGCCCATGAGTAGTCAGCTGCCTAATGGCTGGATAGTACGCTATTCTGCCGTGCCCTCGTATGACAGCCAAGGTCGTGACATAGAGTTTGGCATCGATCCCGACCTGCCGGCCGCCATCACCGATGCCGACTTTTCACGTGGCTTCGACACTATCATTGAGGCGGCGCGTACTTACTTAAATAAGTAAAATGCAAAAATGTTCCCATAAATTTGCATAATTAAAAAAAATGTCTTACCTTTGCACACGCAAAATGCACCTGTGGCGGAATTGGTAGACGCGCTAGACTTAGGATCTAGTGTCTTCGGCGTGTAGGTTCGAGTCCTATCAGGTGTACCAAGTTAAATCCAAATAGTTGATTGTCAGCTATTTGGATTCTTTTTTATTCCTTCTCTCTCTACATTTTCTCTTTTTTCTTTGCGTTTCCTCGCATTTCTCTCCCGCTTACCTTCGTCACCTTCTCTCCGTCTTTCGGCAAATATTAATCGTGAGCTTTACGAACATATCCCGACCATTAAACAAAGCCTACAAATAATGTACATGTCACGACAGTAGTGGCGGTTCCAAGTGTTATCGCGCCGCACTAAAGGTTCGAATAAAATATTTTATTAGCATATTGGCCCGTCCCATTCAGGTGATTTTGCCATAAAGCCGCAACAAAAACGTTAATTTGTAAACAAAAACCACCTTGACCCTCACTTTTGTCAACATTTGGCAACGCCCTACAAGTCTGAAAGGCCTTGAAACAAAGGCTTTTCAGACTTTTCTGTAAATACATTTCCTCATGCTGTAATATTTCTTCACAATTTGTTAACCTTCATAAGCACCCTCACCACAAAACCCTCCCGTTTTTTCCGTCCCCA
>JAQXRI010000162.1 GCA_029218445.1 Prevotellaceae bacterium
TGATAAAGTCGATGATGAGCGCGTCGAGTGAGAACAATTGGGCTTTGAGCCTTGCCCTCTTCTCGACCGCTCTTGCCAACTTCCTCATCCTGTATGTCAATAAGAAGAGGAAAGACAATTCATAGCCATGCTCGTCGTTTCTTTCGACGGCAATGGCAAGGTGGCGCAGTTTGAGACTGTTAAGGAGTTTCCCCGGATGCATTATCACCATTAAGATGGTTATTTAACGAAAACAATATTATATTACTTCACCAAGTCAATTAAAGTTATGTTTTTGGCAATCATAGAATTGTAATAGCTATTCTTCTTCGCATCTTGTTTGGTCACCAAAATGCATTGCACATTTTGCCGCTTGCGATTCAATACACGTAATGAATCCATGCGTCTGGTTACCTTTTCTGCCTCTGCCTTATCAAGTGCATACTGCTGCTGTGTGTATTTCATCTCACAGAGGTTCACTATTCCGTCAGCTCGCTCAATCACCATGTCCATCTGTGCCTTCTCCGTAAAGAGTGAATAGGTCTTGGTCGCAATGCTGTCCAATCGCAAAGCTCTACGTATCTGAGCAGCGTGAGCAAAACAAAGTCTCTCAAAACTCAATCCGAGCCAGGTTGAATATGCAGGTTTACCTTGTATGTGCATCCACATATTTTCGTCATACCCTTTCTGCTTCTTGACGAACATATAATAAAATAATGTATAGAAGTCGCATAGTTGATATAGTTTCTCTCTTTGGAACAATGGTTCGTATATACGAATAAATCCACATTCAGTCAGTTCCTTCAGCATGCGCGTCAAACCGCCACCATTACTCAGTCCTGTAGCATCAACTATTTCCTGTCTTGTCAACCCGCTACGCTTATCTGCCAGTGCCTCTACGATTCGCACATAGTTCTCTGATTTCTTGAACAGTGATTTATACAGGTTGTCTGCCTCGTCTGCCAATAGTGCATTTTCACGGAAGAATATCCTGTCAACATTCTGTGCCAAACTATATGTCTTGTCGAGTTGCATTAGGTAGTATGGAATACCACCCATCACCATGTAGCATTCTGCAATGGTCTCATCCAACCAATTGATTCCTTTTGCTTGCAGGAACTGGCTTGTCTCATTCAGGTTGAAGGGGCTCAGACGCAGTTTGCAGGTCAATCTGTTGTGCAATCCACCTCGGTTCTTGATGATGTTCTTCACCATCCACGATGCAGCACTACCACATACAATCAACAAGAGATCGTTTCGCGTGCTTCCCCATTCATTCCAAAACAGATCCAAGGCTTTTACGAATTCTGATTTCTGGGTGTCCATCCACGGAAGTTCGTCTAGGAATACGACCTTCCTGCGCTGACGAGACTTGCTGGTAAGAGTGCGTAGTCGTTTGAACACCTCAAACCAATCCTCAGCTTCCGCCTCTGGCAGTGAAGCGCATTGCTCATGTAATGCTTCGGAGAAATGCCGTAACTGTTCCTTGCGTGTGCCACGAGCTATGCCAGTAGTATAAAAAGTAAAGTTGTCATGGAAGAACGAACGGACGAGGTATGTCTTCCCCACACGTCGTCTGCCATATATAGCCACAAACTCAGGCTGCCCGCTTTCCGACAGTCGTTTCAGTTCTTCCTGTTCTTATTTACGTCCTATCAGTTTCATAAGTTTGAAATTATTTCTGGCTGCAAAGATACATAAATGTTTTCATATAGCCAAAAATAATATTGCTTTTTTATGTGTTTAGCAATAAATTTCTTTATAATTTCCACTCGCTTTACTGACCACAACCAAACTTGTTGAGCCGGAACGATTATGCTTCTTGCGTACGTACATGGTGCAAACATATAATTATGGGTGATATCTTTCTATTTTACAAGTATGCTGCTTCGACGCCTTGTCGTAGTTGATGCCCACGAGGAGTATGTCGCCGGTATAGAATTTTCGTCATTATCGTGAGCCACGATGTCACGGAAATCTTTATTGCCTTTATTGATGTACATACCCATAGGTATAAGTCTG
>JAQXRI010000163.1 GCA_029218445.1 Prevotellaceae bacterium
CAGGACGGGAACGTAGCAAAGGTAGTTGGTTGTAGCGGCGCGATGTAAGTAGCTTGCCCACCCGCCTCTTTAGCTCAGTTGGCCAGAGCACGTGATTTGTAATCTCGGGGTCGTTGGTTCGAATCCGACAAGAGGCTCAAAATAAAATTGGGGGTGTGTCAGTTACTTTTGACACACCCCCAATTTTTTTGATGTCTTTGATGTTTGCTTTCGGTCATGTTTTAACCATGAAGAAACGTTTCACTCTTTGCTTTAGAATGTATAGCCAAGTGTAAGCATGGCCTGATGACGCTTGTCGCTTACCTTCACCGTTTCTGGTGACATTGCCTTCGCATCTGGAATAACATAGGGCGTGAAATTGCCGTTGGTGGTGTTGTACTGGTAGGCAAAGTCGATGTTGAACTTGTCGATGCGATAGCCGAAGCCTGCCGTTACACGGTAAGTGGCATCCCAATTGGTGAAGGCTGTGCCGGCCAATGCGTTGCCTACAGAGTTGATGTCACCTGGCTTTGTCGCATGGCTTTCATACAGAGGTGAAACGTAGTTGAAGCCCAGGCGGAATGCCATGGCTGGGTCGGGACGAAGTTCGGCTCCAACCTTGAGCGTCGATACGCCCTTGAGCGATTTCTCGGTGTGGTTGTTCATTGCCCTGTCGCTCGAGCTTGTCTCGTAGCCGTAGTAGTCATAGCCGTCGATTTCGCGATTGTCTATCGAGCCATAGTCGGCATATTCGTATGTCGCTCCAATTGCCAGCATGTTGCCCACAGTATGGCCAAGGCTTGCCGAGAATCGCCAAGGCGAGTTGAGGCGGAAGTCGTAGTCGTAGCTCATGCCGTCGCTGTCGATGTAGCTCTTGGTGCCGTCATAGGCTTCGTAGTATAACTCAGTGTAATTGTTTACAGTAAGGTCGTAGAACGTCGGGGTGGCAACGGAAAGTCCGATGCGGAATGGGCTTGATTCTACAGGACGGAAAATGATGCCTGCCTTGATGTCGAAGCCAGTGCCGCTTATTCGGTTCTCTTCTATCACATTTATATAGTCCTGATTGTTTGAAGCCAGTTCGGCATAGTCTGCCACCGAGTTGAAGTGGACATCGTGTATTCCCACCGTAGCGCCGAGATAGACGCGGTTGCCAAGATTGCCGCTGATGTTGAGGTCGTATTTTCCAACGTATCCCCACTGTCGCTGCTCCATGTCGTATCTCTCTTTCGGATAGTGCATCCAGTATTCGCCATCTTTATCTTCACCGTGGCACATGAGGTTGCTGTATAGATAGTCGAGCTGTGTAAATTTGAGGCTGTTTGAAATTACTTCACCATTCTTCTTTACATCGTAGTCGAAGATGCCATTGTATCCCTTGGTTGCCGTAACTTCGCTCTGCGATGTGCCGTTGGTGGAGCCATACGGATTGAGCAGCTGGTTGAAGTCGCGGTCCTTGGTGTAGTTGAATGCGAAGTTGAGGTATGAGCTGCGTCCTGTACGCATGCTATATACAAAGCCTACTTGGTCGAAGCTCGCATGAGTCTTGCTGCCACCTTCAATGTCGGGCGCATCCTGTTGCGAAATCAGGCCAAAGGTGATGTTGGCTGTTGAATGGCGGAACAGTCCTATACCAGCCGGATTGGTGCTGATGGTGGAAATGTCGGCTCCGAGGGCCTCCATTGCTCCACCCATACCTACGTAGCGTGCTGTTCCGTTGAGTTGTGGCTTGAGCAGCGTGGCGTCTTGATATGTTTCCTGTGCTGTTGCCGTGAGTGCGGCAAGGGCAGTGGCAACTATTAGTGTATGTCTTTTCATTGTGTTTACCTTTTTTAAAACTTAAATTCTTTATTCCTTATATTATAATACATCACCTTCTACCTCCCATGCGAACGCCGCTGCCGGTGCTTCTCACACCGCCGCCACCGCCAAACGAGCGGCTGCTGCCACTGTTGAACGAACCGGGATTGCTGCTTCCGTTGTAGCTGCGGGTGTTGCCGAAGTTGCTCTGTCGGGTGTCATACGAGCGCGAATTGTTGGTGTAACGCTGATTGTCGTTGAACCGCTGGTTGATGCGGTTGGAGCGACTGCTGTTGTCGATGTTTGTTTGACGGTTGCGGTTGGCTATGTTTCGTCCTATCTCACGGCTTCCGCTGCTGCCGTTGCCACCTCCAAAGCGTCCACTGTTGGTACGGTCGAAGCGAGTGTCGATAAAGCGGTCGCGTTCGCCGTAGTGTCGTGAACCTCCGCCAACAACATATACCGGATGGTAGTGGCCGCCATAGCCGTAATACCATGGGTCGTACCAACCACCATACCAGCCGCCGTACCATCCATACCAGCCGCCGTAATAGCCATGCCAACCGTAGTACCACGGATCATACCATCCGCCGTACCACCCGCTGTAATACCAAGGGTCGTAGAACGAACTCCAGCCATACCAACGGTTGAAACGTCCGTCGGTGTAGCCAAGCCAATAGGCATCGCGGCAGTCATAGTCGTCCCAACGGCTCATTTTTCGTGTACATTTGTAGTCGTCCTGCTGCAAAGAGGCCAACGAGTCGGGAAATTCGCCTTTTACGGCATCAAAGCTGATGATGTCGTTGGCCGTCGAGTCGCCGTCGATAGGTTCTACAGTACTGCGCAAGCGTCTATTGTATTCATCAACGTTGCGACTGCTGCCACAATAGTATGTGTCCTTTGGCATGCCATACTTGTCGGTGGCTTTCTTCACGTTGGCTTTTGTCGGCACGAAGTAGAGGTCGTCGTCCTGTGCTGCCAAGTTTAGTGGCAGAACAAATGCCAATAAAGATATGAATATGAGTTTTTTCATAGTTTCTCCTTTTTTTGTTAATGTTCTTTTGTGCAAACTTACTAAAAAAAACTGGAAGTTGATGCTGCATCATGCAAAAATAGTGTTAAATAAGCCTTTAATTAACCTTTAAGGCCCATTTTATTTTGCTTTTCCCATTTTTTTGCAATAATTTTGCATCAGTTAATTAAATATACACTTTATGATAAAGTATCCAATAGCAAAAATAAATCTCGGTTTGAATGTCGTAGCCAAGCGGCCTGACGGCTATCACGATTTGGAGACAGTGTTCTATCCTGTGGGCATTCAAGATGCCCTCGAACTTCAACCCATGGACGAGGGATTTCCGTCAAGCGTGTTTTGTGACTTGAAAATTACAAACATGAAGATTGACGGCGACGAGCAGCAGAACCTTGTGGTGAAGGCATATAACAGACTTAAGAACATATATCCGCAGATAGGCCGCGTGCATGCTCATCTGTTTAAGAACATCCCGCTTCAGGCTGGTATGGGCGGTGGGTCGAGCGACGCTTCATATATGCTTATGGCACTCAATGAAATGTACCGGCTCGGCATGAGCGAGAAGGAGATGATAGACCATGCGGCTAAGTTGGGGGCCGACTGTCCGTTTTTCATTGTCGGTCGTCCTTCGTATGCCGAGGGCATTGGAGAACGTCTTGTGCCGATAAACCTTTCGCTGAAGGGCTATTGGCTGTGTGTGGTGCGTCCCGACATTCCTGTTTCCACACGTGAGGCTTTTTCACTTGTCAAGCCTAACCCCACGGTAAAGAAATGCCGCGAGATTGTTATGCAGCCCATTGACACCTGGCGTGACGAACTTACAAACGATTTTGAACGCAGCGTCTTTGCTCTGCATCCCGAGATAGGAGCAATAAAGGATAAACTGTACGGGCAGGGTGCCATTTATGCCTCAATGTCGGGTAGTGGCAGCAGCGTGTTCGGCATATTCGACCACTACGTCAATCTTGAGCAGCACTTCAAGGCGATGTACTGCAATACGCTGGAGTTATAAATATGTTGTTTTGTGGAGAAAGCCGCTAATGGCGGTTTTCTCAGAGTGCAATCTGCATGAACACTGGATAGTGGTCGGAGTAGGTGAGTGGCATCTTGTAATACTTGATGCCCTCAAGCTGCTTGTCGTGGAAGATGTAGTCGATGCGCACCATCTTGCTGCCACGATAAGTGTACATGAATCCGCTGCCGCACTCCTTGAATCCATCTACGAGGTTGCCCAACATGGTGTTATAGACATAAGAATATGGCACATCGTTGAAGTCGCCGCAAACTATGCATGGAACTTGGCTGTTGCGCACCTCGTTAGCCACTTGAACCGCTTGCCCGGCCCTGACAATCATTCCAAGTGTATAGTTGCCGTAGATGGCTTTTATCAGTGCGTTTTCCTCTACGTTATGTCCCTGAAGCATAAGTTTTCCTGCCTTGTGCATCGTGCGGTTGAATCCTGTGGTTTCAAGGTGTGCATTTATTATGCGCAGCCTCTTTCCGTTGACGTCAATTTCCGCCCACATTGCACTGTTGTTTGTATCCTCAAAAGGCATGTTGTGCGTTTTCCTTATTGGGAATCGGCTGAATATGATCATGTCGTTCTTGCCTTTAGCATAGTAGGGGTACAGTTCTTTGTAGATGTCAACGTTCTTTTTGTCGCCTACCTCGTCGTTGTATTCCTGTAGGCAAAGCACATCCACATGTTCTGATTTCATTTCCGACAAGATGTCGTGGGCAATGAACGATGCTGCCTCACGTCCAAAACGGGCTACGTTGTAGGTTGCCACATTTATGGTGCTGCGGTTGACCTCACTATCGTGCAATGGCCTTATTTGATATAATGTGCCGATATATGGAATGCAAAACAATATGGTTATTATGGGCAGTGAACACCATATCCACAACCGTCTGATGAGCCATATAACCAACATGATGACGTTGGCGGCAATCAGCAGAGGAAGAATATACACGAGCATTGCCGATGCAGTATGTCCTGCGGGCGGGTTGTCGCCGCCAAAAAGTCCACAAAAGGTAAATATCGATAATACGAGCTGTGCTATGAGAAACATCAGCGCAAAGTATCTGTTTACTGCAAGTTTTCCCATAATGTTAGGTTTGGTGTCTTTTTTCCGTTATTTCTGTGAGGTGTATTTCTCAAGTATGGCGAGAAACTCTTCCACCTTGAATGGCTTGGCTATGAATTCGTCGCATCCGGCCTCCTTTGCCTGGCTTATGCTGTCGGAAAGTGCGAATGCGCTGAGGGCCAACACGGGTACGTCGGGTCTTACCTCCTTGATGATGCGTGTTGCGTCGATGCCGTCCATGTCGGGCATTCTTATGTCCATGAGTATTAGGTCGGGATGCTCGTCTTCGTTCATCGTTACCGCCTCTACGCCATTGCGCGCCCTTATTAGCCTGTATCGGTTGGCCAGCACGTTCTTCACGAGCTCATAGTTGCACTCTTCGTCTTCCGCCACGAGAACCAGCTTCAGCTTGCTCATGTCGGTCACGGGCGTTGAGCGCAATGTTCGGGTGATGACGGGGTTGCTATGTGTGGTTTCGCCTGTGGCGTATTTGCCATTGAAAGGCAATATGAACGTGAAAGTAGAACCTTTGCCCAATGTCGAGATGACGTTAATCTTTCCACCCAGTTTCTCTACTATGATTTTGCTCAATGGCAACCCGAGTCCATAGCCGTTCTTCTGGTTTTCGGCATCTTTCGACACGTATGTCAGGAAGATGCTTTCAATGTCTTCGGGAGCGATGCCTGATCCTGTGTCGCTTACGAAGCATATTATGCGGTTGTTAGGCTCGTCAACCTTGTAACCGTATCGGATGCTGCCTTTTAAAGTATGCTTCAAGGCATTGCTGATGAGGTTGCAATACACCTGTGTCAGGCGATTGGCGTCGGTGTTGAGCATTACCGGCTTTTTTGGAACGTCAATCTTGAAGTCGATGGTGTCGGGACAGCGGAACTTAAATATCTGCTTTATGTTTTTGCATATGTCGTTGAGGTTGTTGAGCGACATCTTCATGGTTATCTCTCCCGATTCCACTCTTGACAGGTCGAGTATTTCGTTGATTAGCGCCAACAGACGACTGTTGTTGCTTTCTACAATCTCAAGAAACTTCATGCGCTCTTCGGCCGAGTCGGTTTCGGCTATTACTCTTGAGAAACCCTCGATGGCGTTGAGGGGAGTTCTAATCTCGTGGCTCATGTTTGCAAGGAAGAGCGACTTCATCTTGCTTGCCTTCTCTGCCTTTTGTATTTTTTCCTCGTATTCCTTGATTTTATCGAGTGCAGCATCGCGCTGGCGTGCTGCTGTCTCAGCCGCCATTTTTGCTTGTTCAAGCTCTTTAGTCAAGGAGAGAATTTTGTCGTCTTGATTCATAGAGGTGCAGTGTTGTAAATTTAACGGGGCAAAGATACGAATTTTATTTTAAACTACAGCATGTTTTTAGAGTTTTTTTATGCTCTTTTCGCTTTTTCCCATGTTCCGTTGTTCTTTTTCACCAAATATACCAAGCCTTTGAATACGTTTACGTTCATAAAAAGGAAATAATAAGGTACGTATAGCAGTCGGCTTTTGCGTCCGTGTGACACCAGAATGCTGCCTGCCAATGCTGCGGCATAGAATAGTATCTGTAGTATCCAAATGGTGGTGTAAATGTTTCCTGCCTTGGTCATCACGAGCACTACGTTAATCGGAACGAGGGCAAACAGGGCTACAGGGGTGATGGTCCAGCGCAGCACCCGGTGCGATACAAACTGGAAGGCCGTCAGCGGATGCTTTATGGGGTTCATTAGGCTGCGCAGTCGCCAGCAGCTTTGCAGGCCTCCGGCAGCGATGCGCCTTTTGCGCTTGCTCTCTTCGTGCAAGTCGGCCGAGCCGTATTCCATGGCGTAGGCCTCACTTGTATAAGCTATGCGGTAGCCACGCTCTACTATGCGCATTGATAGAATGAAGTCGTCGAGTAGGGTGTCGTCGGGCATATCCTGCCATAGTGAGGTGCGTATGGCGCACAGTTCGCCGGCAGCTCCCATGGCGGAGTTCAGTTCAGAGTCGAGTCGTTTTAGGAAGCTCTCGTATTTCCAGTATAGGCCTTCGCCTTCAGCCGCCGTCTGTTGCTCGTCTCTTGCCTTCACGCGTTTTTCTCCTGCGACGCATCCCACCTTAGGGTCAGCCATGGTGTTGACTATTACGCTAATGGCTTCCTTGTTGAGCATGGTGTTGGCGTCGGTCATTATCACAATGTCGGTGTTGACTTGTTTAATGCCGTGTTTCAGTGCCGCCGTCTTTCCTTTTCTTTCAGCACTGTATGCCACCTCCACTTGTGGATATTGTGCAAGCTTTTTGTTGGTGTCGTCGGTGCTTCCGTCGGTCACCCACAGAACGTGCAGCTTGTCCTTTGGGTAGTCAAGTTCATTGGTATTGTCCATTTTTGCCTCAACAATGTCTTCCTCGTTGTAGGCGCATATCATAAGTGTCACGTCGGGTGTGTCGAGTGTGTTGACCGCATTGCATCCCTTGTGTCCGAACTTCCGTTTTGTCCAGACGAGAAGATACAGAACAAGGCCGTAGCCAATGTATGTGTAGAAAACGAGGAAGAGGCAAAGCCAAAAGATTGTTGTCATATGATTAGAGGTGAGAGGTGAGAGGTAAGAGGTAAGAGGTGAGAGGTGAGAGGTGAGGGGGTGAGGGGTGAGAGGTTTTTCTACCTTCTACCCCCTCCCTTCTCCCTTCTTAATTTACTTGGTCTCAATTTCTTCTTTCATGTCGATGAAGTTGCCGTCACGATCGTAGAATTCGTATTGTAGGAAAGCGAGTTTCTGCGATGCGATAATCGATATTCCCATACCGTATTTCATTTGCCACTTTCTCTTCATGGACAATAGTCCTTGGTTGATGTATGCGGCCACGTATGGGTGAACGTGCAGTCTGAACCGCTTGATGCCAATTTTGTTGACCAATTGGTCAATCTTGCTTTCAAGCTGGTCGGTAAACAAGATGCTCGACTTTATTTTCCCTCTTCCGAAGCATGTGGGGCAAGTTTCTTCAACATTCACGTCCATTGCCGGTCTTACTCGTTGTCTTGTAATCTGCATAAGTCCGAATTTGCTCAATGGCAGGATGTTGTGTCGTGCCCTGTCTTTCTGCATGTTTTTGCACATTCGTTCGTATAGCATCTGTCGGTCTTCCGCCAGGTTCATGTCAATGAAATCGACCACGATGATTCCTCCCATATCTCGCAGTCTCAGCTGTCGTGCCAATTCGTCGGCCGCTCCTAAGTTTACTTCCAATGCATTCTGTTCCTGACCGTTTTCCGATCGTGTTCGGTTTCCGCTGTTTACGTCAACGACGTGCAAGGCTTCGGTGTGCTCGATAATGAGGTATGCTCCACGCTTGTAGTTTACTGTCTTTCCGAACGACGACTTCATCTGTTTTGTCACGTTGAAGTTGTCGAAAATTGGTACTGTGCCGTTGTATTTTTTGACTATGCCCACCTTTTCCGGAGCGATAAGGCCCACATAGTCTGTTATCTGTTTGCAGATGTCGTCGTCGTTGACGTAGATACCGTCGTAAGTAGGGTTGAACAGGTCTCTCAGCAGCGCTACGGCGCGGCTTGTTTCTTCAAACACGATTTGTGGGCGTGCCGTTGTCTTCTGCACTTGTTTGATGGCTTCTTCCCATCTTTTCAGCAGTATTTTCATTTCGGCGTCCAGTTCGGCCACCCTTTTCCCCTCGGCTGAAGTTCTGACTATCACTCCAAAGTTTTTTGGGGTGATACTCTGAATAAGCTGTTTGAGTCGTGTACGTTCTTCACCTTTCTTGATTTTCGACGATACCGACACCTTGTCGTAGAATGGCATCAGCACCATGTATCTGCCGGCAAAGCTCAGTTCGCAAGTCAGTCGTGGTCCCTTTGTCGATATTGGTTCCTTGACTATCTGCACCAGCACTTCCTGTCCCACTTTCAGCACGTTTTGCACGCTGCCGTCTTTTTTCAGGTCGGGCAGTCGTGTTGCCTTGGCGAATGGGAAGAGCTTTTTCCTGTCGCTTTGTACCTGTTTGAGGTACTTCTCGTAAGAGCTGTATTGAGACCCTAAATCAAGGTAGTGTAGAAACGCGTCTCTTTCGAATCCTACATCGACAAAGCATGCGTTTAGTCCTGGCATAAGTTTCTTTACCTTTGCCACATAGATGTTTCCTACCGAGAATGATGCCGACCTTGTCTCGTTTTGGTATTCCACAAGACTCTTGTCTTCGAGCAAGGCTATTGAAATCTGTTTCGGCTGGACATCGATGATTACTTCGCTTGTCATAATTCGTTTAGGGTTTTCAATGTGATGATTTACAAAAAGGGTGTGCTGACATTAATTGTTGCCGTGTTTGGACATTGTCAGCACACTCCTCCATTCTTTTTCATGACTGAGCCGAGTCTTGAGCTTTACTTGCTCTTGTGTCTGTTCTTTCTCAGTCTCTTTTTACGCTTGTGAGTGGCCATTTTGTGGCCCTTCTTCTTTTTTCCGTTTGGCATTGCTTAAGAATTTTAATTATGAATAATAATGTTTACTGCTGCATTTTAGCGACAAAGCTCTTCGATGGCTTGAATGCTGGGAAGTCATGTGCTTCGATGATTATTGTCGTCTGCTTTGAAATGTTACGCGCTGTCTTTTGGGCACGGTGCTTTACTATGAAACTGCCGAAACCGCGAAGGTAAACGTCCTCTTTTCTTACTGCCAGGCTCTGTCGCACTTCTTCCATGAAGGCTTCTACAGTTGCTGAAACAGCTTTTTTGTCAAGACCTGTGTCGGCCACAATCTTGTCGATCATTTCTGCTTTTGTCATTGTCTGTCAATATGAATTTGTTATATAATTTTATTCCCATTTTTGGTTTGGGACTGCAAATATACTGATTTTCAGTGATAAACGAAAATTTATTTCGATTTTTTTTCTAAAAAAGTCCAATATTGTGTTTACACCACACTATTTCCAGCCATTTTAGAGCCTTACACATATTATATATATGTATTTCCGACTCTTAAAATGGCTGGAACAAGCAAAGGCGAATGTCGCCTTTTTGTCATCTCATCTGAGCTGTAATCCTGCCTTTCACCTTGTCAACGTAGGCGTCGATGACGGCCACGGCGGTGATGTTGACAACCTCGCGTACGGTGCTGCCGAAGTCGATGAAGTGGATAGGCTTGTTCAGTCCCATCTGTATCGGGCCGATTATTTCCACGTCGGTGTTCATGGCCTGAAGCATCTTGTACGACGAGCGGGCGCTGGTGAGGTTGGGGAATACGAGCGTATTCACGTCTTCGCCATAGAGCTTTGTGAACGGGTAGGTCTCGTCGCGCATCTCGCGGTTCAGCGCAAAGCCTATCTGTATCTCTCCGTCGATTATCATCGATGGCTCTTCCTGCTGCAGGCGAGCAACGGCCCTGCGCACCTTCATTGTGCCCTCAGTGGTGTCCGAACCGAAGTTCGAGTGGCTTATCAATGCCACTACAGGCTTCTCGTTGAAGAAGCGTACGGCTGTCGAACTCAGCTTGGCAAGGTCAACAAGAACGTCGGTGGTAGGGTTTTGGTTGATGAGCGTGTCGGCTATGAACAGCGGTCCGCGTGGCGAGTTGATGATGTGCATGGTGCCGAAGTTGTTGTATTCCGGACGAATGCCTATTATTTCCTTTGCCACCTTTATGGTGTTTGAATATTTTGTATAGAGTCCGGTTATGAAAGCGTCGGCTTCGCCGGTTTCAACCATCATCATTCCGAAGTAGTTGCGCTCAAACATCTTGTCGTTGGCCTCCTGATAGGTGTATCCGTCGCGCTGGCGCTTCTGTGTGAGAATGCGTGCATAGCGTTCGCGGCGTTCGGCCTCGCGGTCGTGGCGCAGGTTTATTATCTCGATGCCGTCGAGGCTCAGTTCGAGTTCTTTAGCCAGCTTCTCTATGCGCTCGTCGTTGCCCAGTAGGATAGGGTGGCAGATGCCCTCGGCCTTGGCCTGTACGGCAGCCTTCAGCATGGTGGGGTGAATGCCTTCGGCAAACACTACGCGCTGTGGGTGGCTGCGTGCCGTGTCGTACAGCTTCTGAGTGAGTTTGGTTTCCTGTCCGAGGAGTTCGCGCAGGCGGTTCTTGTATTCTGCCCAGTTGGTTATGGTCTTGCGTGCCACACCGCTCTCGATGGCAGCCTTGGCCACTGCTGCCGACACTTCGGTGATGAGACGTGGATCGATGGGCTTCGGAATGAAATAGTCGGGGCCGAAGGTGAGGTTGTTCACGTGGTAAACGTCGTTAACCACGTCAGGCACCGGCTGCTTTGCCAAGTCGGCAATGGCAAGCACGGCGGCCATCTTCATCTCTTCGTTGATGGCCGATGCGTTGACGTCGAGAGCACCACGGAAGATGTACGGGAAGCCGATAACGTTGTTTATCTGGTTGGGATAGTCTGAGCGTCCTGTTGACATGAGCACGTCGGGACGGCTGTCCATGGCATCCTCATAGCTGATTTCAGGCACAGGGTTGGCAAGCGCGAACACAATGGGCTGGTCGGCCATCGAGCGTATCATGTCCTTTGTCAGCACATTGCCCTTCGACAGTCCAACAAACACGTCGGCTCCCTTCACTGCCTCTTCCAGCGTATGCACGTCGCGACGGTCGGTCGCAAACAGTTTCTTCTGTTCCGTAAGGTTAGGACGGTCGGAAGTGATCACTCCCTTTGAGTCGAGCATCACAATGTTTTCACGCTTTGCTCCAAGTGCCATGTATAGCTTTGTGCATGAAATGGCGGCCGCTCCGGCACCGTTCACCACAATCTTCACATTCTCTATGTCCTTGCCGTTCACTTCGAGCGCGTTCTTTAGTCCGGCGGCCGAAATGATGGCAGTACCGTGCTGGTCGTCGTGCATCACGGGTATGTCGAGGGTTCTCTTCAGTCTCTCTTCGATGTAGAAGCATTCGGGAGCCTTGATGTCTTCAAGGTTGATGCCTCCGAAAGTAGGCGCTATCTTCTCAACAGCCTCGCAGAACTTCTCTGGGTCTTTCTCGGCCACTTCAATGTCAAACACGTCTATGCCGCCGTAAATCTTGAACAGAAGTCCCTTTCCTTCCATTACCGGCTTGCCGCTGAGTGCTCCAATGTCGCCGAGGCCCAATACTGCTGTACCGTTGCTGATGACCGCCACAAGATTTCCTTTGTCGGTGTACTTGTAGGCTGCGTCAGGGTTATCCTGAATTTCCAAACAAGGATAGGCCACGCCAGGCGAATACGCCAGACTTAGGTCGGTCTGAGTGCGATAAGGCTTGGTTGGCTTTACTTCAATTTTTCCAGGCCTGCCATTCTCGTGGTATTCGAGTGCGGCCTCTTTAGAAATTTTGACCATACTTTTTTAGTTCTTTTATGTGTTACTTAAATGTCCTTTTTTGTGTGAAAAACTAATATGTTTGCTTAGTTTTGCTTAAATTTGAGCGCAAAGATAATAAAAATGTCGCAAAAGATGCACTTTTTTTTAATTATTTAGTACCTTTGTACGCAAAAAGAAACAAAAATGAGCAGAATGAGATATAATACGTCTTATAGACAGACCCTAAAACAGAAAATCCTGGCCACGGCGATGATGCTCTTCAGCGAACGGGGAATAAAGGCGGTGAAGATGGACGACATATCCAACCACCTTTCAATATCCAAGCGCACGCTCTATGAAATTTACGACAATAAGGAGGATTTGCTCTTCGAATGCCTGAAAAACAGGTTTGAGGAATCAGAGAAGCAACTGGCCGACTCGGTAGCCAATGCCGACAACGTGATGGACATTCTCATCAGTATCTACCGCATAAAGGTGGATATCCTGAAGCGCACCCATCCGTTGTTCTACTACGAGCTGGACAAATATCCGAAGATATTGGAATATTTCGAGAAGCAGAATGCCGACAAGCAGCAACAGCAGATGGACTTCATCAGTCGAGGCATAAAGGAGGGATTCTTCAGAAGCGACGTCAACTACCATCTGACGTTTGCACTCTTCGACGTGTCCAACCGTTATGTGCTTTCCAACTACAGTTCTTTCCGCTTTACCATGGAGCAGGTGTTCTACAATCTTATCTTTGTATTCCTGAGAGGCTTCTGCACCATGAAGGGCATTGAAGTGCTCGACAAGTTCCTTGAGGAGGACGCCGAGATGAGAATGCTGAGGGATGGATTGGCGACAGCGTCAGAAATAACCGAGAATTAACATAATTACACTTTAAGAAACATGAAAAAAACGCTATTTCTTATGGCCACCGCATTGCTAATGGTGGCAACGGCTTTTGCCGAAAAGCTCGACCTGAAGTCGATAACTAAAGGTGCCTTCAGGGCCGAGGCGATGGCAAGCCTCAAGCCAATGTCTGATGGCGAGTCGTATTCGCAGGTCAGCACCGACGGTACTAAGATACTCAAATACTCGTTTAAGACCGGCAAGCAGACAGGTGTGATATTCGACCTCAACAGTGTGCGTGGTCCGAAAATACGCATCGACCGCATCGACGGCTACATCTTCTCACCCGACGGCAAGCGCATACTTATACAAACCGACACGCGCTACATCTACCGACGTTCGTTTACCGCCACCTATTATATATATGAGGTGGAGAACAACAGGATGGGTCCACTTTCGGTGGGAGGCGAACAGCAGACACCGCTCTTCTCGCCCGACGGCAACATGATAGCCTTCGTGCGTCAGAACAACATCTATCTCGTCAAGCTGCTTTACGACAACGCCGAAAGCCAGGTGACCACCGACGGCGAGCGCAACAAGATAATCAACGGCATACCCGACTGGGTGTATGAGGAGGAGTTTTCAACCAACCGAAGCATGGTGTTCTCGGCCGACAGCCGCCAGCTCGTGTGGATTAAGTACGACGAGTCGAAGGTGAAGGAATACTCCTTCCAGTGGTTCCGTGGCTCCAATCCCTCAATGGACGAATACCTCACCTATCCAGGAAGTTACGTATATAAGTATCCAAAGGCAGGCGAAGACAACTCCAAGGTGGGGGTCTATAGCTTCGACATCAAGTCGAGGAAGACACGCAAGCTCGAAGTTCCGCTTGACGACGATGGCTACATACCAAGGATAGCCATGACAAGCGACCCTACAAAGGTGGCCGTGTTCACCATGAACCGCCATCAGGACGACATGCGCATATATATGGCCAATCCGCTCACCACCATGTCAAAGCTCGTGGTGCAGGACAAGGTTGACAAGTATGTCAAGCAGGAGTCGATGTGTGGAGTGACATTCACGCCGCAGCACATCATTGTGCCAAGCGAGCGCGACGGCTACAACCACCTATACATCTACACCCTCAACGGACAACTGAAGCGCCAGGTGGGCAAGGGACAGTATGAGGTGACCGACGTCTATGGCATGGACGACAAGACGGGCGACGTTTATTATGCCGCCAACGAACTTGGCCCGCAGGACAAGCAGGTGTATGTGTCGCATGCCAACGGCAAGACCGAACGCCTCACCTCCAAGGAAGGCCAGAACAATGCCGTATTCAGCACAGGCTTCAAGTATTTCATCAACGTATGGAGCGACATCAACAATCCTGCCGTCTATACCCTCAACGACAGCCGTGGCCGTCTGCTGCACACAATGATTGACAACAAGACGCTCAAGCAGAAGTACGACTCTTACGCACTCGGTAGCAAAGAGCTGTTCTCATTCACAACCTCTGAGGGTGTCAAGCTCAATGGCTGGATGGTGAAGCCCGCCGACTTCTCCGCTTCAAAGCGTTATCCTGTCATCATGTTCCAGTATGGTGGACCAGGCAGTCAGCAGGTGCTCAACTCATGGAACATAGGAGCAGCCGGGCAAGGCGCAATACTCGAACAGTACATGGCACAGCAGGGCTACATCGTGGTGTGTGTTGACAACCGCGGCACCGGAGGCCGTGGAGCCGAGTTTGAGAAGTGTACCTATCTGCGACTGGGCGAGAAGGAATCGTTCGACCAGGTCGAGACGGCCATCTGGCTTGGCAAGCAGCCTTACGTTGACAAAGACCGCATAGGCATGTGGGGCTGGAGCTACGGCGGCTGGAACACACTCATGAGCATGAGCGAAGGCCGACCCGTATTCCGTGCCGGTGTGGCTGTTGCACCTCCTACATGCTGGCGCTACTACGACACAGTATATACCGAGCGTTACATGCGCACACCGAAGGAGAATCCGTCGGGTTATGACGAGGTAAATCCTATAGCACGTGCTTCAAAGCTCCACGGCTCGCTGCTCATCTGCCACGGACTTGCCGACGACAATGTCCACTTCCAGAATGCCGCCGAATATTCCGAGGCGCTCGTGCAGGCCGACAAGGACTTCAAGGAGAACATATACGTCAACCGCAACCACGGCATTTCGGGTGGCAACACCCGCAACCATCTCTACCGTCAGCTCATGCAGTGGTTTGACAACGAGATGAAATGACAGCAACTTATTTATCAACTATTATAAAAAACAATAAACGATGAAAAAAACAATCCTACTTATCTTCTGCGCCCTGCTGATAATGCCATCAGCAGTGTCGGCCAAGGCCAAGAAAAAGGCCAAGCCTGCGCCACTACCAACAATCGAGATTCTTCAGAAGGTTAACGACCAGTGGCAGTCAACCCACTCGCCTGAGGTGCGCTCGTTCTGGGACGATGCCGCCTATTTCACGGGCAATATGGAAGCCTACAAGCTGACCGGCAACGCTCGTTATCTTGAGTACAGCGACAAGTGGGCGCGCCACAACCGTTGGAGCGGCGCCACTGAGCCCGACCACTCAAAGTGGCTATACAAACAGTATGGAGAGTCCATGCAGCACGTGCTCTTCGGCGACTGGCAAATATGTTTCCAGACATATCTCGACATGTATGAGATGAATCCCGACCCATACAAAATAAAGCGTGCCAAGGAGGTCATGGACCATATCGTCAACTCGCCCGAGACCGACTATTGGTGGTGGGCCGATGCCCTCTATATGGTAATGCCCGTATTCACCAAGCTCTACAAGGCCACTGGCGACGTGCGCTACCTCGACAAGCTTTATGCCAACTACCTCTATGCCGACAATCTCATGTACGACGCCGAGGCCAAGCTCTACTTCCGCGACGGCAAGTACATCTATCCAAAGCACAAGACCGACCTTGGCAAAAAGGACTTCTGGGCACGTGGCAACGGATGGGTGCTGGCAGGACTGGCCAAAGTGCTTGCCGACATGCCTTGCTGCTACAAGCACCGCGACTTCTTCCTACAGCGTTATAAGGAGTTGGCAGAAGGAGTTGCCGCCACACAGCAGCCACAAGGCTATTGGACACGTTCTATGGCCGACCCTGAGCAGGCAGTAGGTCCTGAAACCAGCGGTACAGCATTCTTCACCTACGGCCTATACTGGGGCATCAACAACGGCATTCTCGACCGCGCCACCTATCAGCCCATTGCCGACCTTGGATGGAAATACCTCACCGAGACGGCTCTTCAGCCCGACTTCACCGTTGGCTACGTACAGCCCATTGGCGAGCGTGCCATCAAGGGACAGCAGCTTAATGGACAGAATGTGGCCAACTTTGGCACTGGCGCATTCCTCCTTGCCGCCTGCGAGCGCGTGCGATTTGAGGATTCTTCAGTAAATCCAGCCGACAACAAGGCCTTTAAGGTAACTGTCAGCAATCCTACCGAAATACAGGCTTTGCAGGTTGTCGAGCTTAATGCTTCCGACGTGTTCTCGCGTCTTGGCATCTGCGGCGGCCGCCAGTTTGTAGTTGTCAATGCCCTTGGTCTGCAGGTTCCTTACCAGCTCACCTACGACGGCAAGTTGCTCATCGAGGCTTCTGTGCGTCCTAAGGGCAAGGCAACATTCACCATAGCCAAGGGTCAGCCTGGACTGTTTGTCAACACGTGTTATGGCCGCATGTATCCCGAGCGTGTTGACGACATAGCCTGGGAGAACGACCTTGCCGCCTATCGCTGCTATGGACCTGCCCTTCAGCGTAGTGGCGAGCGTGCGTTTGGCAACGACGTATGGCTGAAGAACACTCCTTCGCTCGTGGTTGAGCAGCGCTATCATGTTGAGGACATCAACAAGCCTATCATTGCCGAACTGAAGAAAACCAATCCCGAGGCAGCCAAGGCACTTGAGATGAAGACCAGCTACCACATCGACCATGGCAACGGACTCGACTGCTATAAGGTAGGTCCTACGCTGGGTTGTGGTGCACCAGCCATCATCCAAGGCGAAGAGATAGTCTATCCATACTGCTACAAGGAATACCAGCTGCTCGACAATGGCCCATTGCGCTTCACCGTTAGCCTCACCTACAACGAGACGACATTGAAGAATGGCGACAAAGTGACCGAACACCGCCTGCTTAGCCTTGACAAAGGCAGCAACTTCAATCGCATGACCGTAAGCTACAGCGGCTTGACACAGCCCATTGACGTAGCCTCTGGCGTTGTCATCCACAGCGAAGACACCGAGAGCGTGGTCATTGGCGAGAACAACGTGTTCTATGCCGACCCTACCGACAATCCTCAGGGTCAGAACTTCCAGATTTACGTTGGAGCCCTCTTCCCCGACGACGATGTAACCGCTTTCAAGACCTTCTTCCCACAACCCGTAAATGGAGCTTCGGGTCATGCCATCGGCATGAAGAAAGGTTTGAAGGCCGACGAGCCTTTCACCTATTATTTCGGTTCTTCATGGAGCAAGTACGACTGCCGTTCTATGGCCGAATGGATACTGCGTGCCGGTCAGACGGTTCAGTTCCTTAAGACGCCTCTCACCGTATCGTTCGAATGAAGCTTCAGTAGTAATTCTGACTTCTGATATTCAAAATATTTATCCCCCATCTCCGCATGTCCAACAACCGCCTCTACCGGCGGTTGGCGGTTTAAAACAATTCGTCGAACTCACGTAATCTTATCAAAAGTTGGTTTGTAGTTGACGCTTTTCCTACAAACACAATGGAGGCTGCAAACGGCATTTTACCGCTTGCAGCCTCCAACTGTTATCCTAACATTAATACTTTAATTTAAAAACAACCCTGTTGTTTTTGATATACACTCCCTTCGTAGGCTTGCTCACCTTGCGACCTTGCAGGTCGAAGATGCCTTCGGCATTGCCATTACTGTGCAAGCTTTCGTCGGTTACTGTGATACACTCAATACCTGTGGTTTCACCATCATCGCCAGGGAAGGCGAAGCCGCGGATTGCGCTGCCTGACGGTTGGGTCACTTTAAGATAAGCCTTGCCAGGAGTGGCATTGAGCTTAGCACCATCTTTGCTCTCACCTACGACTCCAAGATAGAAGC
>JAQXRI010000164.1 GCA_029218445.1 Prevotellaceae bacterium
CTTCCTTATGGGTGAGGTTCGCTACCTGTCAGTGAAGAAGGCTTATCCTAACGAGGCTGAGGAGCTGTTTGCTGAGGCTCAGAAGATGGCACAGCAGCGCTACAAGACCTACGTTCGCCAGACCAAGATGGACTGGAGCGAATAGTCAAATTGCGCTTCGGCGCAATTTGATATAAAAAATTAAAAAATTAAAGAATTAAAGAAATTAAGTTCATTGGCATGGATTTGCCAATTTAGTTCTTGATACTTTGATTGACAATACATTAAGGCTGCGCTTTTATGGCGCAGCCTTTTTTGCATGTGTTTCCTGTGTCGCTCTTGGTCATAACTTCACTCTTGCCTGAATCTCTATGTCGCAAGCCGACGAGGCGTTAATCTGCTGATAGCTGCTGCCTATTACTGAGCGGTCGAAGTAGTTGGTGACGCCGACTTTTGCCGAAAGCGTTATGCGGTCGGTGAGAAGGTATTTGGCCGATAGCGAATAGCGTATGCCTCGCCCGTATAATGTGGGCATTGAGAATGCGTACAGAAGGCCTCGCTCGTAGGAATACAGTCGGCTGTCGTAGTCATCGGTCACAAACCATTTCATTGTTCCGTATATACTCATGCGTCTCAGCTTCAGGCCTGCAAATCCACTTAGCATCATGCCCCTGCTTAGGTTTTCATATTTATAGGTGCAAGCGTCCAGTTGGCCGCCGGTGTCGAATGTCCCGTTGTTCCATTCGGCACTAATCCTTGCCTTGTGCGATGTAGTCCATACCAAAGGCTTTACATTTTTGCCGTCACTGTTTTCGAATGTGTCCTTCTGCTTTCGGCGCATTCTGTATTTGGCTTGCATAATCCATCGCCCGGTTTTTATGGTTGACGAAACACAAGCGTCGAGTGCCTTCGACGCCTGCGACACTTGGTATCGTGGCCATGCGAAATAGGCATAGTCGAAATAGGCGTTCAGCACTGAGCCGTAAGCCGGTTTCCACTCAACGCCAGCATATATGCCGTTCTCGTTCTGCACCTTTCCGCCTTCACTGAATGCGTTGGATGACAACGAGTTGTATTTGTAGGAGTAAAACCTGTGAAGCAGCGTCAACGCCAACTGACGCGTTATGCAGTAGTTGGCCGAGTTCAGCGTCGCTATTCCTCCGTTGCGGTTTATGGCCGTCTCGCCACGCAGTAGCAGTGGATGGCGGCGATAGCCATAGTCGATGCTGGCGTTGGCGAAGTCGTGTCCCTGCGGATATATTTTCCTGAAGTCTTGGCTCGTGTTGGGTGCCAGGAGTCGGTCGATGTGTGTCAATACGGTAGTCACGCCAATGTGGAAGTCGTTTTTGTCGAATGACGCGTTGAGGCCCAATAGGCTTATTGAGGTGTTGTTTTTCTTTTCCATTTCATTCTTGGTGCGGTGATAGCCTGTAAAGACGAGGCTGCTGATAGAGTTGTCATTGTTGAGTGTGGCGTCGGCCTTGCGGTATGAAGCGAATGCGCTTGCCTTTATGTTTTTCGACAGGCGTACGGTGGCTCCTGCACCTTGCAGATAGTTTTCTTCCGACCGCGACGAGTGTGCCCTGATGGCTGTGGGAGGCATGGTGTTGAACGATTGAAGCATCGACATCTTGCCGAGATAGAACCCTTGGTTGATTACGAGGCCAAGGCCCAACGCCACTTTATAGCGGCCAATGGCAAGTGTCTCGATACGTCCAATGTCGTTTATTTGCAAGTAGGGCGAATAGTAGTCGTAGCCGCATTTGTTGCGGTTGGCGAAGAATGGCTCGCCGGCGTCCTGTGAAGCCACTATGCCCATCTTCAGGCGTTTGCCATAGCTGAAACTGTAGCGCAGCCAATGCTTGTATTGGTAGCCGAGATAGCCGTTGATGTCTCCTTTCCTTTTATATGCAGGTATTTGGGCGTATGCCATTAGTTCGCTCTTGCCATATTTCTTCAAGTTGCTTAGTTTGAGGCTGTTGTCTTTGGGCTTGTCGTCTATGGTTATGAAGCAGTAAAGTAGTTGCCGGCGGAAATATCCCAACGATTCTATGAGGTTAAGCTCGTTTTTCGATTTCATTGGACCGTAGCGGTCGAGATATTCCATTATGTCCATTACCTGCTGGCTGGTAAGAAAAGGCAGAGCCTCAAGGCTCTCCCTTGTGGCGGCATTGATGTTGATGGGGTGGCGGGACATTTCGTCGAGAATGTCGTGCATGTCTTCATACGAAGTGGTGTTGTCAAGCTCCGCGTCTTCCGCCATTGCCTCATACCATCGTTCCCAGTTGTCGTTGCCGTCGTCTTGGGCCAAAGCCGTCGTTGGCGACAGTGTCGATAGTATGACTAAAGTGGCGGCAGTCAGTCGTGAAAGGTTGTGGGCATTCATTCCATTGAATTAAAAAATCCCCGCAGTTTGGGCTGCGGGGTATCTTTTCGTTGTTGGTCGTTTTAGAAAGGCAGGCCGTCGGTGCCGTTGTCGGCAGCGGGCTCCTGGGCTGGAGGGAAAGGAGAGGTTGCTGCGTCTGGTGCTGCTGGAGCAGCACCAGGGGCTGCGACTGCTGCGCCAGGTGCGGCGGCAACAGGAGCCACACCAACGCCGGGGGCGGGCTGAATGTTTCTGTTCACTGCCCATGCGCGAACGTCGTTGAACCAACGTCCTTGATATTCATGGCTGTCGATGTCGAACGAAACTGTCAGTTCCTCGCCAAGCTGGATGTTCATCTGGTTGATTTTGTCTTCGCCAAAGATTCTGAAACAGCATTTCTTTGGATAGGTGTCATGGGTCTCAATGACGTAGTCTTGCGATTTCCATGGGTTTCCGGTGCGCTGCGACACACCGCCTTGAGCCGGTAATACGGCAATGATTTTACCTGTAATCTCCATATTGTTTTTATTATTATTGTTGTTGTTTTATCGTTTCTGCATCGCAAAATTACAAATAAGTTTTAATTTATGCAACTTTTTCAGCAATATTTTTGCCATAACAGCATTTTTTTGTATTTTTGTACTCCATAAATGAATAATAAAAATATAAAACGATAATAAATATGAGGTTTACACTTTCAAGCACTGCGCTCAGCAGTAAACTATTTGCCTTGTCAAAGGTCATTAACAGCAAAAACTCTTTGCCTATTTTAGGCGACTTTATTTTCAGGACCGAGGGCAATACCCTGTATTTGACTGCTTCCGACAGTGAAAACACCATGTCAACAAGCATTGAGCTGACTGAGTGTGACGTCAACGACTCTTTCGCCATCGACAATCATAATCTGCTTGAGGCGGTCAAGGGCTTCTCCGAGCAGCCTCTCACGTTTGACGTTAACATGAGCGACATGATTGTCAAGATAATATATCAGAACGGACAATTCTCGCTGCCAGTGGAGTCGGCCGATGAATTTCCTAATCCTCAAACTGTTGGCGACGATGCGGCAACCATCGAGATTTCGTCGGCCCTTCTGTCAGAGAACATCAACCGCTCGCTTTTTGCAACGGCTCAGGACGAGTTGCGCCCTGTGATGAACGGCATCTTCTTCGACATTTCAACCGATGGCCTTTCAATAGTGGCCACCGACGGCCACAAACTTGTAAGGAACAGGCTGTTTGACGTGAAGAGCGACGTGCCCGCTTCGTTCATTCTTGCCAAGAAGCCCGCTACAATATTGAAGAACATGCTTGCCAAGGACGGAAGCATCGTTACGATAAAGTTTGACAGCCGCAACGCCGAAATCATTTTCAGCGACAACAAGCTCGTCTGCCGACTCATCGAAGGCAAGTATCCTAACTACAACTCGGTTATTCCGATGAGCAATCCCAACAGCCTGCACGTTGACAGAGAGTCGCTGCTCAGTGCCTTGAAGCGCGTCAAGCCATTCGCCAGCGAGCCAAGCAACCTCGTGCGCTTCCATATTGAGGGTAGGGTGCTGCAGCTTGACACCGAGGACTTCGACTTCTCGAAGACCGCCACAGAGAAAATGGCGTGTGAATATGAGGGACAGCCCATGAGCATAGGATTCAACGGAAGCGTGATAATTGAAATACTCAACAACTACGACAGTCAGGAGGTTGTAATTCGCCTGTCAGACCCAAGCCGTGCCGGACTTGTGGTGCCTGCCGAGCAGCCTCAAGGTCAGGATGTGCTGATGCTCATGATGCCAATGCTTCTCAATGATTGAAGATTGAACGTTGAAGATTGAAGATTGAACGTTGAAGATTGAAGATTGAAGATTGAACGTTGAAGATTGAAAATTGAAGATTGAAAATTGAAAAGCTGATGAAACTCAATATAAAGAAACCACTGGTAATCTTCGACCTTGAGACTACAGGACTTGACTTCGTGAAGGACCGTGTAATCCAATTGTCGTATATAAAGATAATGCCCGATGGAACTGAGAAGAGAGAAAACTATACGATAAACCCTCTGATGCCGATACCGTCGTTCGTTACCGAACTGACTGGCATTTCAGATGCCGACGTTGCCGGCAAGCCGTCGTTCAAGCAATTGGCGCCTCAGCTTGCCGAGGAGTTTAAAGGTTGTGACTTTGCCGGTTACAATTCAAACAATTTCGATATTCCAATGCTTTGCGAGGAGTTTCTCCGTGCGGGCATTGACTTCGATTTCAGCAAGTGCCGCTTGATTGACGCCATGGCCATATTCCGCAAGCAGGAGCGCCGCAACCTGGCTGCCGCATACAAGTTCTACTGCGGAAGGAAAATGGAGGAGGACTTCGAGGCACACCGTGCCGACCAGGACACCGAGGCAACCTACAGGGTGCTTATGGGCCAGCTCGACAAGTACAGCGAGGGAAATGAGCCGGAGCCTGACAGATGGCTTGTAAACGACATGCAGTTCCTTTCCGACTTCTCAAAGCAGAACGACAATGTTGACTTTGCGGGCCGCATTATTTGGGCCGACAAGAAGGATGCCAAAGGCAATGTTGTGAATGGTGCCGACGGCAACCCTGTGAAGGTAGAAGTGTTCAACTTCGGAAAATACAAGGGACAGGAAGTGGCTCATGTGCTGCGTTATGATCCGGGATATTTCAGTTGGATGCTCTCAAGCGAGTTTACTAACAACACCAAGCAAGTGCTTACACGCATCAGATTGCGTGAAAGCAGGATGATGTAATATAATAGGTTTATGCTGAAAGGAAAAAAGATTGTCCTTGGCATCACAGGCTCGATAGCAGCCTACAAGTCGTGTATCATCATACGCGAACTTGTTAAGCGTGGGGCTGAGGTGCAGGTGGTCATCACGCCTGCCGGCAAAGAGTTCATCACTCCCATCACGCTGTCGGCACTGACCCGGAAACCCGTCGTCAGCGAGTTCTTCTCGCAGCGTGACGGTACGTGGAACAGTCATGTTGACTTGGGACTGTGGGCCGATGCCATGCTCATAGCTCCTTGCACGGCCTCCACGTTGGGCAAGATGGCCAATGGTGTGGCCGACAACATGCTTGTTACTACATATTTGTCGATGAAGGCCCCGGTGTTTATCGCTCCGGCCATGGATCTCGACATGTATGCACATCCCTCTACGCAGCGCAACATTATGACGTTGAAGGAATATGGCAACCGTTTCATCGAGCCGGCAAGCGGATTCCTGGCAAGTGGACTGGAGGGAAAGGGACGAATGCAGGACCCCGAAGTGATAGTAGAGGCACTTGAAGACTACTTCGCCGAGAAGGCTCATGACCTGGAGTATGGCAGAATACTCATCACGGCGGGGCCTACTTACGAGAAAATTGATCCGGTACGTTTCATAGGCAACTATTCGAGCGGCAAGATGGGATTTGCACTGGCTGAAGAGTGCGCACGGCGCGGTGCCAAGGTTGACCTCGTGGCAGGGCCTGTAAGCCTCAAAGTAAAGCACAAGAACATCAACCGCATTGACGTAGAGAGTTGCCAGCAGATGTATGATGTGTGCATGGAGCGTTTTGGCCATGCCGATGCAGCCATATTGTGTGCCGCCGTGGCCGATTTCCGTCCGGAATGCGTTGCCGACAAGAAGATAAAGAGGGGCGACGACCAGCTCACGCTACGTCTTGCACCCAACCGCGACATTGCAGCTGCACTTGGAAAATTGAAGACTGAAAGGCAGGTCATGGTTGGTTTTGCACTCGAAACCGACAACGAAGAACAGCATGCGGCCGAGAAACTGAAAAAGAAGAACCTCGACTTCATCGTGCTCAACTCGCTGAAAAACGAGGGCACTTGCTTCAAGAGCGACGAAAACCAGATAAAGATATTGTCGGCCGATGGCATCAAGGAATACGGCAAGAAGCCTAAGGCCGAGGTGGCAGCTGACATAATCGACCATTTGGTTGAGGTGATGCCTGAGATATTGCCATTCTAAATAAATGTCGTGGTCGATGATGAGAATATTTTCCATAATGGCATTGTGTTGTGCGCTGTCTTTCAGTTTGAAGGCCGGCGCACAAGAGTTGTCGGCCAAAGTCGTGGTCAATACCGACAAGGTCGGAACTACCGACAAGAGCGTGTTTGACAATCTGCAGCAGACGCTTGAACAGTTTGTAAACGACAGGCAATGGACGGAGCTGCAGTTCAAGAAGAACGAACGCATTACGTGCAACTTCAACATTACCGTTGACAAATACGACAAGACGACAAACGCCTTTGAATGTACTGCATTGATACAGGCGAACCGTCCGGTATATAACAGCCAATACACCACGACGCTTTACAACAACAAGGACGCCAACTTCAATTTTGAGTTTGCACAGTTTGACCAGCTCAACTTCAACGACGAGACGGTCGATAACCAGTTGACCGCCCTGTTTGCCTATTACGCCTATCTTATAATAGGCCTTGACCTTGACAGCTTTTCACCGTTGGGTGGCACCGATGTCCTTCAGAGGTGCTTCAGTCTTGTCAACAATGCCCAAAACCTTAATTTCCCCGGTTGGAAGGCGTTTGACGACAGCCGCAACCGCTTTGCCATAATCAACGACTATCTTGACGAGTCGCTGAAGCCATTCCGACAGCTACAGTATGACTATTATCGCAAAGGGCTTGACGAAATGGCAAACAATGTGGAGCGAGGCAGAATACAAATAACCGAAGCCCTTGAAAACTGTCTGAAGAAGGCCCACGACAATAGGCCCTTGAGTCTGCTGCCGCAAATATGGACCGACTACAAGCGCGACGAGCTGACGTCGATATATAAAGGTAAGGGAACGCAGAAGGAGAAGGAGCAGGTTTACGAATTGCTCATGTCCATCAACGCTTCGCAGGGCGACTCGTGGGAGAAGGTTAAGAATTAGGTGTTTTTTGAATAGTGAGTGATTGTTTATATTTGAATTATGCTGAAACAATTATATATCCGCAATTTTACACTCATTGAACGTCTTGACATGAGGTTTAATGAGGGATTTTCGGTCATTACGGGTGAAACCGGTGCCGGAAAGAGCATTATACTTGGAGCCATCGGATTGCTGAAGGGACAGCGTTCAGATGCCAAACTCGTAAAGCGTGGTGCCGACAAGTGTGTGGTGGAGGCTCATTTTGACCTGTCGAGATACGGCATGGAGAGATTCTTCGACGACAACGACGTGGAATATGATGCCTACGACTGCATCATACGCCGAGAGATTACCGCAGCCGGCAAAAGCCGTGCATTCGTAAACGACACTCCTGTGCCTTTGTCGATGCTTAAGGAACTTGGCGAACAACTCATCGACGTGCATAGCCAGCATCAGAACTTACTGCTTGGCAAGCAGGACTTTCAGATGGAGGTGGTTGACATCATTGCCGACGACAAGCTCCTGCTTGACGATTATAGGCAGGCATTCAACGCATTCAAGGAAAGCGAAAGGCAGTTGCGCGAGTTGGAACAGAGAATAGAGTCGGACAAAGCCAACGCCGACTTCCTGCAATATCAGTTTGAAGAGCTTGACAAGGCTAATCTCGTCGATGGCGAACAGGAAGACCTTGAGGTTCAGTCGAACCAGATTAGCCATTATGAAGACATAAAGACGGCGTTGTTCCAGGCCGACAATGCACTCTCGGCTGAGGGGAGTGGCGTAACTGAATGTTTGCGTACCGCCATCAATGCCCTGCGGTCGATAGAGCATGTCATGCCTATGGCCGGTGAACTGGCAAGCAGGATGGATGCCGACTATATCGACCTGAAGGACATAGCTGACGAGGTTGACTCACAGTTGGAGAAAGTGGATTTCGACCCGAAGGAGCTTGACATGATCAACGACAGGCTCGACAAAATATATGGTTTGGAAAAGAAGTATCACTGCGACAATGTTGCCCAACTGATAGAAATACGCAATGGCCTGCAGTCGCAGCTTGACAGCATAGAGAACGGCGACGAAGACTTGAAGACCCTGAAGAACGCTGTTGACAAGGCCAAGAAGGCTACGCTTGACAAGGCCGCACTGCTGACTAAGGCACGACAGAAGGCTGCAAAGAGCATTGAGACTGAAATACGCAGTCGCTTGGTGCTGCTCGGCATGCCAAACATCCAGTTTGCCATTAGTCTTGATGCTGCCGAGCCTTCGCTCATGGGAGCCGACAAGGTGGCCTATATGTTCAGTGCCAACAAGAATGTTCCATTGCAGCCTGCCGCCCAGGTGGCTTCGGGTGGTGAGATAGCAAGGCTCATGCTCTCGCTGAAGGCCATGATTAGTGGTGCCGTAAAGCTGCCGACAATCATTTTCGACGAGATTGACACTGGCGTGAGTGGAAAGATAGCAGAGAAAATGGCACAGATAATGTGTGAGATGGGCAATAACGAGCGCCAAGTAATCAGCATCACCCATCTGCCGCAGATTGCTGCCATGGGAGCCACCCATTATAAAGTATATAAAGAGGACAAGGACGACTCGACAGTCAGTACCATGACAATGCTGTCTGCTGAAGAAAGAGTGACCGAAGTGGCTCAGATGCTCAGCGGAAGCGACATTACCGAGGCGGCCATCAGCAATGCCAAGGCACTGTTGAAATATTAATCAATTAAGAATATTAAAGTTTCGCAAGTTTTTGACTTGCGAATGGTTGACAAGTTATTAGAATTATCGAATATTATGAAAAAAATAGTTGCAATAATGTTGGCTGTGTGTACATTTGGTGTAGCATCAGCCCAACCAGACGTAAAGAAAGCGGCAAAGTCGCTGTTTACCGTCAAGTCTTTCGATGCCAATGGCGGACTCGTTGGCAGTGGAAATGGTTTCTTTGTTGGAGAAAATGGAGAGGCAGTGAGCAATTTCTCGCCTTTCAACGGTGCGGCAAGGGCCATCGTCATCGACGCTTCCGGCAAGGAGTATGCCGTTGACCAGATTATTGGTGGCAGTGAGATGTACGACGTGGCAAAGTTTCATGTAAACATAAAGCGAAGCATACCATTGGCCAAGGGTGCTGCGGCTGCAACCGAAGCGAGCGTGTGGCTGCTGCCATTCTCCAAGTCGCCAAAGGCCATTGAGGGCAAGGTGACGAGAGTTGAGAAGGTTGGCTCTGACTACGACTACTATTCCATGACACTTGCCGCACCTGACAATGTGGTAGGATGTCCAGTGTTCAATGCAGCAGGCGAGGTGATAGGAATGCTCCAGTCGGGAACAGGTGAGCAGCAATATGCCGTGAGTGTTCTTATGGCGGCCGACATGAGGGCTTCAGGCCTTAGCATCAACGACCCGGCAATGAAGCTCACGTCGATAAAGAAGGCTCTGCCCGACGATGTACAGGAGGCTCTTGTGTCGCTATATGTAGGTTCGTCAACTCTTGATTCGCTTTCGGTGAGTGTTATGGTTGACGATTTCATAGCCAAGTTTCCAACGTCAGTTGACGGTTATGTATATCGTGCCAATAGGGCTATGGCCGCCGCTGACTTTGCTGCTGCCGACAGCGACATGCAGACGGCCTTGAAGATGGCCGACAACAAGTGTGAGGCTCATTTCAACTATGCAAAGATGATGTTCGACAAGACCGTCTATGCTGCCGACAAGCCATTCGACGCTTGGACGCTCGACAAGGCTTGCAGCGAGGCCGAGCAGGCCATTGGCTGTTCGCCACTTCCTTTGTACAAGCAGTTGAAGGCTCAGATAGTGTTTGCGCAAAAGAAATATGACGAGTCGGAAGCCATCTATAAGTCGTTGATTGACGAAGGCGAGAAGACGGCGGAGAACTATTATGGCTTGTCAAGATGCAAGGAAATGCTTAACGATTCTGCCGCATGCCTCGCCATGCTCGACAGTGCCGTAGCCACATTCAGCCGTCCATACCTCAAGGATGCCGCACCTTACATACTTGCACGTGCGCAGATGCTCATGAGCATGGAAAAGTATCGCCTTGCGGTCAACGACTTCAACGACTACGAGCAGCTTATGGTAACCCTCGTCAACGACAACTTCTATTATCTGCGTTCACAGGCCGAGGCCAATGGCCGCCTGTACAAACAGGCCCTCGACGACCTGAAGAAAGCATTGCAGATAAGTCCTGCCAATACTCTCTATCTTGCCGAGAAGTCATCGCTTGAACTTCGTGTAGGACTGAAAGACGAAGCCATTGCTACAGCAAAGGAATGTATCGAAGCCAACCCTAACCTGAGCGACGGCTATCTCTTCCTCGGCCTTGCACAATGCAACAATGGACAGAAGGCAGAAGGACTGAAAAATCTTCAGAAGGCGAAGGAACTTGGCGATCCGCAGGCGCAGGATTTGATTGATAGGTATTCGAAGTGAGGAGTTAACTCCTAAGAAAATTACTCCATTACAATGTCGAATGTCATCATGAGAACAAAGCCGATGGCGAATCCTATGGTGCTGAGATTAGTATGATTGCCGCTTGAGGCCTCCGGTATTAGCTCCTCAACTACAACATACAGCATGGCACCTGCAGCAAAGGCGAGCATATAAGGAAGCATGGGCACCGATACGGCCGAAAGCATTATGACGACAATGGCTCCCAACGGCTGTATCACGCCACTGAGGCAACCCAACGTGAACGAACGCCATCGGCTCTTGCCCGATGCACGCATTGGTATGGAAACGATGGCTCCTTCGGGAATGTTTTGTATTGCAATGCCAAGGGCTACTATCAAGGCACTCATCGACGAGATGCCTGCATCCATCTGGTCGGCTCCGGCCAGCACCACACCCACTGCCATGCCTTCGGGCAGGTGGTGGATGGAAACGGCGAGCAGCAGCATTGTCGTGCGGGAGAGATGAGAGCGTGGGCCTTCTGGCTGGTTGGTGCCAAAATGAAGGTGGGGAGTAAGCATGTCGATGAGCAATAGGAAGCCTATGCCGAGCAGAAAGCCTATCGAGGCAGGCAATACCGACCATTTGCCCATGTCGTCGCACATCTCTATTGATGGCAGCAACAACGACCATACCGATGCGGCCATCATCACTCCTGCGGCAAATCCGAATAGCGACTTCTGGAGCAGTTCAGACATTTGATGACGTGTAAAAAACACGATGGCCGAGCCGAGGATGATGCCCAACATCGGTATGAGCAGACCTGTAACTATTGTCATTGCTATTTCTTTGCTTCTTCCATTGTACCCTCGACGTACAAACGTGTCATTTCAATGGCACCATTTGTACGTACCGTGATTGACTTTTTGAAGTGTCCGGGAAATTTGCCGGCACCATTGTAAGTCACTTTTATCTGTCCCTTTTCGCCTGGCTTGATGGGAGTCTTAGGATATTCGGGCACTGTACAGCCACAGCTGGCTATGGCTTGGTTGATGACCAATGGCAGTGAGCCTACGTTGGTGAAGTTGAATACACAGGTTACCTTAGGAGACGATTCGGAGAATGTGCCGAAATCGTGGATGACTTTTTCAAACTTTATTTCAGCCTGTGGCTTGTCGTTTGACTGTGCAAAAGTCATTGTCATGGTGCACAAAGCCATAATTGTCAAGAGAATAATCTTCTTCATGTCTATTTTCGTGATTAAATATTGAATAACGGCGCAAAGTTACGGCTTTTTTGTCTAACAGGCAACAAACTATCGGTAATCAATCAAAAATTTAGTTAATTTGTCGCCAAAAAATTGGTAAAAACAAAAAAGGATGCCGAAAAGGCATCCCGATTCTGTGAGACTAAAACTTTGTTGGTAGTGGATAGGGGAATCGAACCCCTATGCCAAGATTGAGAATCTTGTATCCTAACCATTAGATGAATCCACCATAAGGTCTTGTCGAAAAAAAAGGGTCTCAGTATTCGGCTGAAACTCTCTGTTGTGGTTGGTAGTGGATAGGGGAATCGAACCCCTATGCCAAGATTGAGAATCTTGTATCCTAACCATTAGATGAATCCACCATCCTTTGAGAATGCTGCGGAAGCTGGGGGATTCGAACCCCCGGTACGATAAACTCGCACGGCAGTTTAGCAAACTGCTGGTTTCAGCCACTCACCCAAACTTCCTTTTTGCAGTGTTTACCGCAGCACTTTCTCTTAAATGCGGTGCAAAGGTACTAACTTTTTTTCAGACTGCCAAATCTTTTTGCTCTTTTTTTTCAAAAACAATGAAAAAAGGTTGTTTTGTCAGTTGTTTTTCACTGCTATTACCTTTTCAAGCGTCTCGTCGAGGTAAAAAGTGTCGCTGCAGTCGGTTGTTCCGAGCTTGTAGTTTACGCGCATGATGTAGAGCATGCGTCGTTCTGACGGCGAGGCATAGTGCAGGCCTTTTTTGTAGCGTCCGATTGTTTCGGTGTTGTTGCGCAGTGCCACAATCACCGAGTCTTTTACCTTTGTCGTTGAGTCGAGGCGGCTGAAGTCGGTTATCTTCATTTCCCCTGCGTTGTTAAGGTTTGCCGCCATATACTCTGCCACGGTATTCTGTGCATCATGCTGCCGTCCGTTGCATGAAATGAGCATCAGCATTACACCTATTATTATATATATATGCTTCATGTCTTTGTGGTTTTTATGAGGAGAATTTTGGGGAGTTAAGGAGTTTTTTTGTGGAGTTAACTCCTTAACTCCTTTAACTCCTATTTGCCCGGTACTTCCTTCAGCACGGCCAGGAGGTGATCCCAAACCATTTGCACTGTAGGTATGTGGATGCGCTCTTCTGGAGTGTGGACATAGCGGAGGGTAGGGCCAAACGAAACCATGTCGAGGTTTGGATAACGCTCTGAGAAGAGGCCGCATTCGAGACCGGCATGTATGCCGCGAACTATCGGCTCCTTGCCAAACAGGCGCTTGTAGGTGTCAACCACGGCTTTGGTCAGCTCGCTGTTGGGGTTCATCTTCCATGCGGGATAGCCGTCGTTCTGCTCCACCTCGGCTCCGGCCAGCTCAAACAGGGCCTTCACTGTGTTGCACATGTTGTCGAGGTTGCTCATCACGTTGCTTCGCTGCGATGCCACTACCTTTATCTTGTCTTCTTCGGTTATGATGCTTGCAATGTTGCTTGATGTCTCGACCATGTTGGCGAGGGCCTCGTCTTGGCACATGGCGAACACGCCGTTGTCAACTGCCTGCAGCGCACGCACGAAACGTCCTGCCACATCTTCAGGCAGCACTTTCTCTGCCTCTGCGCTCTGCATGTTTGCCACCAGTGCATTGTCGGTCACGTGGTATTCCTCCTCCACCTTGCTTATGAATACGTTCCAGTCAACGCGCACCGTTTCCTTCTCTTTTTCTGGTACGGCTATCACAAACTTGCCGTCGCGTGGAATGGCGTTGTGCATCTTGCCTGAGTTGAACTGTGCGAGGCACACTGGCATCTTCTGCATTTCCATGTATATGAATCGTGCAAGTATCTTGATGGCGTTGGCGCGCTTCTTGTCGATGTCGTCGCCCGAGTGTCCTCCCGTGAGTCCCTTTACTGAACCTTCGATGAAGAAGAAGCCTTCGGGAGCATCAACACGGTTGAAGTTGAATGTGGCGAAGGTCGAACGGCCTCCGGCGCAGCTCACGAATATCTGTCCCTCGTCTTCACTGTCGAGGTTGATGAGCATGTCGCCGGTCATGAATCCGGCTTCCATGCCGCTGGCACCCGTCAGCTGAGTCTCTTCGTCGCGTGTAAACACACACTCCAATGGGCCGTGCTCGATGTCGTCGCTTTCGAGTATTGCAAGCTCTATGGCGCAGCCGATGCCGTCGTCGGCACCTAACGTGGTTCCCTTGGCCGTCAGCCATTCGCCGTCGATGTATGTCTGGATGGCATCCTTGTCGAAGTCAAACTCTACATCAACGAGCTTGTCGCACACCATGTCCATGTGGCTTTGCAGGATTATAGTCTTGCGGTTTTCATAGCCGGGAGTGGCGCCTTTGCGAATAATCACGTTTCCGGTCTGGTCCACTCTCGTGTCGAGATTGTGGCTTTCGCCCCAGTTCTTCAGGTATTCGATCATCTTTTCTTCACGCTTCGATGGGCGTGGAATTTCGTTGATTCGGGCAAACTGCTCGAACACGCATGCAGGTTTTAAATCACTTTTAGTCATTATTTTGCTATTTTTTTGGTTTATATGTCCGATAATTAATTTATTTGTATTACCTTTGCGGCGCAAAAACACTGCAAAAGTAATAAATATGTTTGAGATTTTATTATCTACCGCGTTAATAATTGCTATAAGCATGGCATTTTTATGCGTAAAACTCATTTTTAGGCGCAACGGCAGCTTCGCTTCGCAGCATATTCACGACAGCAAGGCTATGAAAGACCGTGGCATACACTGTGTGATGGACCAAGACCGCGAGGCTCGTACACGCAGGAATACTGCAGTGGCTGAACGCTCAACAAAAGAAGAATAAACAAAAAAGAACATATCACAACGATGACAAAAACACTGAGAAGGGGTTCGCTCTGCATACATTCCGGATATGAACCCAAAAACGGGGAGCCTATAGAGTTGCCCATCATACAAAGCACAACGTTCAAATACGACAACAGCGACGAGATGGCCATGCTCTTCGACCTGAAGAAGGAAGGCTATTTCTACACACGTCTGCAAAACCCCACCAACGATGCCGTGGCACGTAAGATTGCCGCCCTTGAAGGTGGAGTGGGGGCGGTGCTCACATCGTCGGGTCAGGCGGCCAATTTCTATGCCGTGTTCAACATCTGCGAGGCAGGCGACCATATCGTCACCTCCAACGAGATTTATGGTGGCACTTTCAACCTCTTCGGCGTAACGCTGAAGAAGCTCGGCATCGAGTGTACCTTCGTCAACCAGGACGCATCGGAGGAGGAGATTCAGAAGGCCTTCCGTCCCAACACCAAAGCCCTCTTCGGCGAGACCATATCCAATCCGGGATGCAAGGTGCTCGACATAGAGAAGTTTGCGCGCATTGCCCACCGCAACGGTGTGCCGCTCATCGTTGACAACACTTTCGCCACCCCAATCAACTGCCGCCCGTTTGAGTGGGGATGCGACATCGTTACACATTCCACAACGAAGTATATGGACGGTCACGCCACACAAGTGGGAGGCTGTGTGGTTGACAGCGGCAATTTCGACTGGCTTGCCCATGCCGACAAGTTCCCCGGACTCTGCTCGCCCGACGAGTCTTATCACGGACTCACCTACGCCAAGGCGTTTGGCAAGATGGGCTACACCACCAAGCTCGTGGCACAGCTGATGCGCGACCTTGGCTCCATACCTGCGCCTCAGAATTCATTCCTGCTCAACCTTGGCCTTGAGACTCTGGCCCTGCGCATGGAACGCCACTGCAGCAATGCCCAAAAGGTAGCACAGTTCCTGCACGACGACCCTCGTGTGGCATGGATTGACTATCCCGGTTTGGCCGACGACAAGTGTCATGCCTTGGCCGAGAAATATCTTCCCAACGGCAGCTGCGGCGTGATGGCCTTTGGCCTCAAGGGCGACCGCGAGACGGCCATCAAGTTTATGGACTCGCTGAAGATGATCAACATCGTCACCCATGTTGCCGACCTCCGCACCTGTGTGCTCCATCCCGCCAGCCACACCCATCGCCAGCTCTCCGAAGAGCAGCTAAAGGCTGCCGGCATAGCTCCTGACCTCATCCGTCTGTCGGTGGGTATTGAGGATGTTGATGATATCATCGACGATTTGAAGCAAGCAATGGAAGAAAATTAAAAAAATAAAAATTATAGAATTAAAATAAAAAAGAAATGAACAAAACAAACATTTTCCGTGTACTTGGCATCGCCGCCGTTTCGGCCATGATGTTCACATCGTGCAACAACTCGGCTCCAAAGATGGACGAGAAGTCAGAAAGCTCATCGCCAGCAGGAACTACCGACATGAAGATAGCCTTTGTTGAGGTCGATTCAATCATGTCGCAGTATAAATACTGCAAGGAGTATTCGCTCATTCTGCAAAAGAAGAGCAACAATGCCCGCAACACACTTACCGCAAAGGGCAAGCAGCTGCAGGCTGCTGCCGCCAACTTCCAGCAGAAGCTGCAGAACAACGGCTTTGCAAGCCGCGAGCAGGCTGCCAGCGTTCAGGCCGCCATCCAGCGTCAGGACCAAGACCTTCAGGAACTGCAGAACCGCCTCGGTTCAGAACTTGATGCCGAGACTGCCAAGTTCAACAAGTCGCTGCGCGACTCCATCCAGAACTTCCTCAAGGACTACAACAAGACCAAGAAGTACGACCTCATCATCTCTAAGGCCGGCGACAACATTCTTTATGCCGACAAGAAGCACGACATTACACAGGACGTAATCAACGGTCTGAACAAGAGATATAAATCGACCATAAAGGAAAAATGATTTTCAACCTGTACGGTTAGGAGTTCGGCCAGCGACCGTTGGTTCAGCCCGAACTCCCAACTGTACAGTTCGATGATTTTTTTAGTTGACGAGTTGGCAAGTTTACTCGTCAACTCGTCAACTTACTTCATCAACTTCTCCAACCTTTTATATTCTTTCTTCGTCAGTCTCATGAACGAGCCGTGCTGTGGACGAGCTACGCCTTCAATGTTTCTTGGCGAATGGAAGTTGCGCATGTTTTCGTCGGCAAGGCACAGGCGGTAGTTCTTTGGGCTCGACGAATATTCTATATAGCCTATCACCCACGTCTTCTCGCCTGCCAACTGGAATGCGCTTACGCCCTCACACTTTTTGTTGCCCTCAAAGCTGACGTAGTCGTCTTCCACAGGTTCGCTCCACGGGCCAGTCAGTTCGGGAGCCGTGGCCGTGAACAGCCCGGGCTTTCCGCCTTCCTTCTTAATCATCATGTGCCATTTTTGGTCGGCCTCCACCCAGTTGATGTCGGCGTCTATCGTGGCATATCCCCAGTCGAACAGCAGTCGTGGCTGCGTCAGTGTGGTGAATGTCTCGTCGGCATACGAGTAGTACATGCGGTCGTAGGCCTCTTCGGCGCGGTTCCACATCGAGAAGTAAACCATGTAGCCGCCGCGTCGGCCGTCGGGCCATTGGTAGTCGCCGTCCCATACTATCTGCGGTGCCCACACGCGGTTTATTGTGGCCCAGTTCTTATACACGCTCTCCGCCTCGGGATTGGAGAATAGTTCCTTTCCCTTGCGGAAGTCCATCGTCACCGAGCGCCAGTTGATTAGGTCGTCGCTCGTCAGCATGTCTATTCCGTAGTTGTCCCATGTCTCCACCTTTCCCAGTTTTTCCTTTGCCCCGACGTTCATGTCGGTACACACCATTAGGTAGCCCTTGCCGTCGTGTCGTCGGCAGATGTATGCGTCGCGCGTAGCACCTTCTATACGTGCCACCTCAGCGTCGCTGAACACCGAGTCGCCCTTCAGCAAGTCTTTGTAGTGGAATCCGTCACGGCTCAAGGCAAAGGCTGTCCATGCCCTTCCGCGGTCGTTCATGTGGCAGTACAGGTAGCCGTAGTCTCCCTTTTGCAGGTTTCCTTTTTTCGTCTGCGCCATCATTGTCGAGGCGGCCAGTACGGTAAAGATAAAAATCAGTAGTTTTTTCATTTTGTTGTTGTTTTTGGGTTTGTCATTACTTTGTCTGCAAAGATATACATATTCTTTTTAATTCTACTAAAATAATCAATAAAACAATAATATTTGGTCAAAAAAACGTGTCAACAAAACAAAAAACGTTTCAAACTTACAATTTCTACCCTTTTCATCGAAAAAAGTCCCCGCTGTTTGTTGTTTCATTTTGCTTTTTTGACTAACTTTGCATGACTATTTAAACAAACATTTTTAAAAATAGTATATTTTTCAATACCACCATGGAACTGATGTTGCCAACGATTGAAGCATTCGCCCACTACATAAGAGGAGCCATAACGTTCTTCTTCGTCTTTTGGTGTTTCAAATTGCATGTATATAAGAGGCGCAGCCGGATGATGCGCCTTCTGTATTACGCCACCTTATATCTTATGTTAAGCCATTTGAAAGATGCCGTATTCCTTTATGCGGGGTGGAAAAATTCCTATGTGCTCAACGATTTCGTAAGAACCATCGACATGGTGTTTCTGCCGCTCATTTGTGCTTTCTTCATCGAGGGCACAAGTCCCGGACGTGTTTCCATGCGCTTGCTGTCGGGTGTTGTGGCGTTGCAGGCGTCGTTCATTGTCGCCTTTGCCATTTACCCCTGCGTGGGCGTCGTTATGGCTTCCATGGCCTTTGGCTATTCCTTAGCTGTCGCCACCATAATATATGTGCTGATTTTCTCGTCTAAATATCAAATGTTCATAGCCACCAACTATTCTTATCGGGAGAACATCGACGTCAAGTGGATTACTGTTTCCTGTATCGTCTATTTTATATCGTTGTTTTTCTACAGCTTTGCCTTCGACGAAACGACGTGGTTGAGCGAGTCGCTCTACAATGTCTTCTCCATTGTTCTTTGGACGTTCCTGTTTATGTTTGCCCGCCGCCACAGGGTGGTGAAAGCCTTGAAGCCAGTAGAGAAGAGTGAAGAACAACGTGTCGAGGTCGTCGTAGAAAAGGAAACTCCTGCGGTCCGCAACACCTCATGTCGTGACGAAATATTCGAAACAAGGCTGAAACAAGTAGTGGAAGATGGCAAACTGTACCTTAATCCGAAAGTGTCGCTCAACGATGTGGCGCTTGCCGTAGGCTCCAACCGTACCTATCTCTCCGACTATTTCAACAATTCACTCAACACCACATTCTACGACTACATGAACACCTTCCGCATATCTAAGGCATGCGAACTGATACACAAGATGCCTCAGAAGGGCAAGTTGTCGATGGCGGTGGTGGCATCGATGAGCGGCTTCAACTCGCTCTCCACCTTCAACCGCTATTTTTTTAAGTCCATGGGCATTAGTCCCAAAAACTACTCCTTGTCAGTAATGGAAAATAATAAAAAGAATCAGCAACAAGGTGACTTATCGTGAAATGGCGGGTGCTGTCTGTTGGGAAATGTGTCTATGTTACTGCATCTGCTTGTCTCCGTCCTTGTATTGTATCACAAGGTCAATCTCCGAATAGGTTACATCGTCGGGACACAGTGCCTTTATGGCCGCCTTGCCGTCGGCTGCATCAGCAGTGGCTAAGGCTCTCCTTATGGCTGCGACGTGTTCGTCAGAAACAAGTTCTTCCAGCTTTATCTCGCCTGTAGCGACGTATTTTCCGAGATGTCTGATGATGGTTTCCTGCGTCAGTTCACGCTGTGCGGCGATGTCGGCCACCGACATTCCGTTGCGGTAGAGATTGTAGCTGGTGACATGTGTCAGTTCCTTCTCCGTCTTAGGCTTCTTCTCTGTAGCGTTGCGTTGCCTGCTCTTCTTCCCTTCTCTCTCCATCGCTCTCACGAGTGAGTGCTGTTTCTCCTTCAGATAGATGCCGATGGTGAAGCCTTGGTCGGCTATCGACTTCAGAAGGAGGCGGTGGAAGCGGTAGAGGTAGTAGAGGTCGGCGTAGTTCTCGTTGAGGCGTTTCATGGCCTGCTTGTTGTTCGACTGCACCTGCCCTGTCAGCTCCATTGGCTTTTCGAGAGTCGTTTCGATTGCCTCGATGAAATATTCCGCGCTGTGCCTTATCCTTTCGAGCAAGGCCTCGTCGTGCAGTTGCTCCAACGACATTCGGCTCAGGCCTGCCGTCCATTTCAGGGCTATGTCGGTCACTTTTTGCTTCAGGTCGGCGGCCGTTTGCTTGTGGAGTTTCGTCAGTGAGGCGTTTGAGGTTGAGAAGAATTCGCACATCAGGCGCATTACGTAGTCCTCCTTCGCCTGCAGGTTGCTGAAGTCAAACAGTTCCAGCAACAGCTGTCGGTAGTATTCCTGCTTCAGCAGTGGCAGTTGGCCAACGCTGCGTGCCGCCTCTTCTCCTTGGTGGGCAATATAGTTGTTTACGCGTTCGTCGTTGATTATCGCCGTGTTGTCTATTGTCGAGGCTATCACCAGTCCGTCGAGGCTGCGGCATCGGCTCAACGCCACATACACCTGCCCCGAGGCGAATGAATGGCCTGCGTCTATTATGGCGCGGTCGAACGTCAGTCCTTGGCTTTTGTGTATGGTTATAGCCCATGCCAGTCGCAGCGGATATTGGCGGAATACGCCCTGGACATCGGTCTCTATCTCGTGGGTTTGTGGGTTGACGGTGTATTTTGCGTTCTCCCATTCCTGAGGAGTCACCTCTATGGCGTTTTCCTCGCCCGTGCATACCACCTTCACGCAGTCCTTTCCCAGTTCCACCACTCGTCCTATCTTTCCGTTGTAGTATTTGCCGTCCATGTCGTTCTTTATAAACATCACCTGCGCACCCTCTTTCAGCGTGAGGTCGTGTGAGGTGGGGTAGGACATGAGGGGAAAGTTTCCCTCCACCTCTGCCGTGTAGGTGAACGGCTTGGCTTTGAGGCGTTCCATCTCGTGGTCGTTGTATTCGTCGGCCATGCGGTTGTGGGTGGTGAGCCTTATGTATCCCTCTTCGGGCTTCGGCTTGAACGTAGGGTTGTATCTTCGGTGCAGTGTGAGCATGTCGTCGGCCGTGGGCAGTCCGTCCCTTACGTGGTTTAGTATGTTGACAAACTGCTGGTCGGTTTGTCGATATATTTTCTCAAGTTGAATGGTAACGTAGTCGGTTTGTTGCAGGGCCTTGCTGCCGAAGAAATAAGGTGTGTCGTAATATGGCCGCAGCAGCTCCTCGTCTTCAGGCGTAACCACGGGAGTGAGCTGCGCCAGGTCGCCTATCATCAGCAGCTGCACGCCACCAAAGGGCTTGTAGTGGTTGCGGTAGCGGCGCAACACTGAGTCGATGGCGTCGAGCAGGTCGCTGCGCACCATGCTTATCTCGTCTATCACGAGCAGGTCCATCGACGCCATTATCTTCCTCTTCTCCTTTCCAAACTCAAACACGTTCTTCACGTTGGCCCCCGGGACATACGGCGACAGCGGCAGCTGGAAAAACGAGTGGATGGTCATGCCACCGGCATTGATGGCGGCAACTCCCGTCGGAGCCACCACAACCATCTGCTTCTTGCTCTTTTCCTTCACAGTGCGCAGGAACGTGGTCTTGCCTGTGCCGGCCTTGCCTGTCAGGAAGATGCTCTTTCCCGTGTGTTCAACAAACTCCCAGGCATTCCTGAGTTCTGTATTCCTTTCTGTTGCCATATCAATAAAATAAAAGTTGTATCGACTTGCAAAGTTAACCATTTTTGAACAAACAGCCAAACATTTCAGGAAAAAATGATTATTGAAAAATGTAACTTGAGGAGTAAAAGGAGTTTAGGGAAGATATCGCTCCACATGGGAGCTAAGGAAGATAAAAGTCTGAAACAGTGATGAAATCCTGAAATGTACACTTAATCCGACGAGCAACGGCGTATCTAAAACGTGTCAATGAAACAAAAACGTGTCAAGTTTACAAAAAACGTCATTCCATCGAAAATAGTTATAGTCAAAATTTGCCGTTGTGGCTTATTCTTCATAATTTTGCAAGGATAGAAACATAATAATACACAACAGATATGAAAAGAATACTTTATTTACTGCTGCCAATCATCATGGCGGCAAACGTCAATGTGGCAAGGGCATGGGAGTATCCGACTTCCGACCCTGGCGAGTTGCCTGGCTTGGGTACGAAGGAAGACCCTTATCGGATTAGTACGGCACAGGAACTGGCCAATTTCGCTTATCGGGTGAACAATGGCTATACGTATTACCAAAAATATGTAGTACTGAATGCTGACATTACGCTAAACGAAAAACTATTAAATGAGGATGGTAATCCATTAACCACGGCAAAACAATGGACTCATATCGGTTATGAATCAAGAAAGAAGTCTTTCAAGGGAACATTCGATGGACTAAATCATACCGTACGTGGCGTATATACATCTGGTGAAACACAATCAGGGTATGTTGGATTCTTTGGCTTTGTTTATCAAGCTACAGTCAAAAACCTCATTGTAACCGACAGTTATTTGAGCGGAAACAATAATTATTTGGGAGGCATCGTTGCTCATGCGACCTCTTCGGAAATAACAAACTGTTCTTATAATGGAACGATAGTTCAGGGCCTTTTGTATGCAGCTGGTGGAATAGTTGGGTATTCTTCCAGTTGCACTATTGACAATTGTCATTTCAGTGGAGCGATAAGATGTAAGTCGGGTTCTGACGGAGCAGACTACATTGGAGGCATATTAGGAAATGGAGGCGACTTGACGCTTGACAATACGGACATCAAAAACTGTACGGTTGACGCCGACATAAAGGATGCCGATACCTCAACCAGTACTTGCGATTTTATTGGCGGCATTGCAGGCTATTGTTACAATGTAAACAACTGCGTTGTCAAAAACAGTAGCGGGAACGACCGTGTGTCGAGCTTATCCGCTAAATATGTAGGTGGCATAGTAGGCTATGCAAAGAATGCAGTGACAAACTGTTACAACTCTTCAGAGGTATATTTATATTCCAAGTCTTCAACAGCAGGATATGTGGGAGGAATAGCAGGATATGCTTATGATGTGTCCACGTGTTGCAATTATGCCCCAGTTACAGCTTGGAAAGCTACATCTTATTATTTAGGTGGTGTCGTTGGCTATGCAACAAACGAGGTTATGGACTGCCGCAACTACAATAAAGTGAGTTGCGATGGAGCACCGTATTGTTATGTAGGTGGTGTGGCAGGCTATGGGTATGCCTTGTCCGTCTGTGCCAATTTTGGAGATGTTGATTTGTCCTCTTGCAGAACTTCATTGTCTTATAGCGACTTCTGTGGTGGAGGAGTCGTAGGCTGGAACGGTGGCGGAGATGTGGAGAACTGTTTTAACTATGGAAAACTCTATACCGGTATAGGCGGAATGAACTACGTGTATCTTGCCGGCGTGGCGGCATACGCAAAAGGTGTGATGAAATATTGTGTGAATATGGGTACTGTAACGACTAATACACCTTATTCCACTTATGCCTTGGCTCAATACAGTAATTACGGTTTGGGCAACAACAACTTTTTTATTGATACTACCGCCAAGTCAGCCTCTGCTTCTGAAGCGTCAACAGGCAAGCGGCCGCTGTCTTTCTTCCAAAGTGATGAAGAGGAAAGCCTTATTTCAAAAATGGAAGCCAGCTACACTTGGAGCGTCGCATCGTGGGGACTCGACCCTGCGACAAAACTTCCAATTCCGGTTGCGTGGGGTGGCGTTGACGTTTCTTTCGTAATGAATGACAAAGGTGCAGGTACTTTGTCCGACCCTTATCTCATCACCAACTACGATGAACTTACGATGTTAAACAGAAATGTGGCAAAAGGACATGACTATAAAGGGATTTATTTCAAGCAGACCTGCGACTTCGACTTCTCTGACAAGACTTTCCAGCCGCTTGGCACTGACAGCAACGGCAATTGGAAGGCATTCCTTGGACATTACGACGGCGACAACCATACCGTGAAGAACATCAGCTATACGTTGAATACTTGGTTCCCCACCGGCTTCTTTGCCGAACTGGGCGAGGGGGCTGAGGTGAAGAACCTGAAGTTCACCGACAACTCGCTAACCGTATCGGCTGCCGGCAAGGTGGGCATGGTGGCGGGCAAGGCCACCAAAGCCTCGCTGAGCGGCATCTATGTGCGCGACTGCAAGATTAACCAGACGTTAGGACCTGTGATAGATATTATCGGTTCGCAGATAGGATATGACAACGGTGCCGGTGCGCTTGCAGGTGTATTCACGGGCGACATAAGCAGTTGCAGCGTTTATTACACCAACATCACTGGCAATCAGATTGGCGGCTTGGCAGGTCTTATGCAAGAGCGGACAACGGTGGATGATGCCGTGGTGCAGGCATCGTTGCACGCCTCGCAATACAATGTAGGTGAAAGTTCCTATTACCCGCAATGTGCCGGCGGCATCACTTCACGCGCACAAAGCGTCACGGTGACGAGCAGTGTCGTCCTGCCTACTGTGGATTACGCCACTTTTGACTCTTTTGGCTGCATCGGCGGCCTTTTCGGCATATCTCATAGTGGCAACTTCGTGTTTTATTCGATGTGCGACATGAACCGGCCCGAAAGCGCCACCGCCAGCAGATGGGGACATCTGATGGGCGTCAACGTCGGTGCCAACTCTCTCATGGCAACGGCAGTGCAGATATACGACAAGGCCAAATATAAGGGCAATGGCGAAGAACTCGCCAATGTCAACGGCATCAAGGACTTCGTCAACGACCTTCACGGCTGGAGCCCCATCTATCTGAACGGCGGAGCGGGCAACCTTGGCAAGATGCACTTCAGCTATCGCTACGCCCTTCCGCAGCATGGCATAGGCAGCTATGCCGTGACCTCAGCCAACGGCGAGTGCAGCGCATATACCGACATGACCGACTACAAAGGCGGCTCATGGAATCGTCCCGCAAATCTTTACATCGACCTTTCCTATCCCGAGGTTGCAATCGACAACAACGTGCTTACAGCCGTGGGCGACATCGACCCGCTGATAGTTGAGCGTAAGGGCAACGTTGTGGGCAGCAGCGGACAGGCATCGAAGATTTATCTCTTCGACGGCAAGCCCGTTGCCTATCCTTCGGCAATAACGTCCGACAAGCTGATTTACAGCCGCCACTTCACCAACACATCGTGGCAACCGCTGTACGTTCCGTTCCCGATGAGCTACGGCGACTGGAGCGCAGCCGGCCTTGAGGTTGCTTCCATCAATGCTTTGGGAGAGTCGCAGGACGAGAGCGGCAACACTGTTAAGGTGCTGAAAGTGACAAAGGTGACCACAGGCTCCATCAGCGCCAACACGCCTTATCTCGTAAGGTCGGATGCCGTAGGCGAGAAGACCCTTGAACTGTCCAACGTCACGCTGTCGCCCACCGAGGCCGGCAGCCGCGAGGTGGTGAGCGGACTCACCATCACCACAACATACGCAGGTCTCAACGCGTTCAACGCCACCGACTATATCATGAAGGACGGCCATTTTGGCAAGGCGGCAGCCACAGCCGTGCTGAAACCCCAACGATGGTACATCACGTTGGACGGCACGTCGTCGTCGTCGCATGCGAAGTCGATAGTAGTGACGGTTGACGGCGATGGCGAGGCCACTGGTATAGACGACATCCAAATAGATGCCGACACCACCGGCTCCGCCCGCCTTTATGACCTGCAAGGCCGCCGCCTCACAACCGTTCCGCAAAAGGGAGTGTATATAATGAATAATAAGAAAGTAGTGAAATAACGAGAACTCAACGAATTATCAAAACCGCCCCTACTCGGTGAGATAATACGTCGAACTAATAATAAAATAAAAAAACAAAATATTATGAACAAGAAGCAATACACAAAACCGCAGATGGAAGTGCATGAGTTCACTCCTGCAAGACTGATATGTACGTCATCGTCAGATAATCTGATAATATCAGATGAGGAAGTAATATATATAGGCGACTGAACAGTCCGCAGTCTTTGACTTACAAAAAACGATAGGCAAAACAAAATTATAATTAATATGGTAAAAACAGTAAAACGAGTCTTTAGTGGACTTTCATTAGTACTATTGACGACGCTTTCAAGTTGCGTTGTAGATTCAGACAACCCAGTAGTTCCCCAACAACCGGACATCTACAAGGTAATGGTTATTTCTGACATCCATCTTTTCGACATGGACCGCATCAGCCATGAGGGTGAGGCGTGGGAGCAACGACTTCTGTTGGAGGACAAGGACTACACCTATTGCGCCGCCGCCATGGAGAGTCTTATAGAGAAGATCAAGAGTCAGGACGTGAAGTATGTGATAGTGCCGGGCGACTTGACCAAGGACGGCGAGGTGATCAACCACGAGTTTGCCGCTTCGTTCTTCAAGGAGATGGAGGCAGTTGGGGCACAGGTGTTTGTGATAAATGGCAATCACGACATCTCCAATGCCGACGCCAAGGAGTTCACCGCCGAGGGCGAGTTTCCAATAGAGACCGCCACGAGCGACGACTTCAGGCGCATCTATCATGACTACGGCTATGCAGAGGCCATTTCGCAGGAACCCGATGGCCTGTCGTACTCTGTTGATATGGGAGCTGACATAAGGCTTATCCTGCTCGACTCAAACATATACAACGACTCGAAGACCGCCCCGCATCAGGAAACAGGAGGCACGCTGAAGCCTTCTACCTTGGCATGGGCCAAGGAGCAGTGCGCCGAAGCCGCCAGCGAGGGCAGGGTGCCGGTGGGAGTGCTGCACCACGGACTTGTTGAGCACATACCAAACTTTCAGTCGGTGTTTCTGCCTGAGTTCCTTGCCGATAACTACGAGGAGGTGAGGCGTGAGCTGGCTGCGGCAGGCATGCACATCGTGCTGACCGGACACAACCACTCGCAGGACATTGCCAGCGTGGAAGTGGAAGGCACGCCGTTCTACGACATACAGACGGGAAGCCTTGTTACGCTTTGTCCGTTTAGATACATTGACATCGACTCCAAGTCGCGCACCATGAGCATCGAGTCGCAGGTGATCGACTGTCTGGCCGACGGAACAAACTTGTTTGAGTATCTGCTTGAAAAAAGCTATTGGGGCACACGCCGCAACCTCAAGCAGCTCATAGAGACCAACCTTAAAAAAATGGGGTATGACGATAAGAAGCTGGAGGAGACACTGCAGATGTTCGACTTGTTGCCAGTTTCTCCCGACGGAAGCTACCTCTTGCTCGACGCTCTTGCCGACGCCTACACAAGCTATCGTCAGGGCGACGAGAAGGCTACGGAGAGGGTTCTGGAAGTGTGTGACATATTGCAGGGCTATGCCGACGTTCTGTCAATGGCTGGCGACACCGCTACCGCCCAGGTACTTCTCCTGGTCAAGAATCTCTATGCAGGCATGTATGTCGATTCGCCGTCGCCCGACAATTCGCTTGTCATATATTATTGAATTCAGCCTTCCCACTATTTTATGTAGTTGATTATTCGGTGCTGGCGGCTGGGGGTACAGGCATCCCGCCCACACCCCCAGCCGCTGAGCATTCAAAGGGCTGGAAACCATCAATCCCATACTAAAATTTTTTTCGTAAAATAATGTCACTAATGTCACTTTTGTCCTAAATGGTTGATTTTCAACGAGTAAAGCAGTGGCATTATTAGTGATATTAGTGACATTTCTCGCTCGCTTAACAGTTGGAGTATTGTAAATTCTTTCATTCTTTATATTGTAAAATGTTTTCGTAATAGCATTTTTCTTGGATAGTTGAAGATGTCATATAATTCGCCAAACTTTTCCGAAAAGATATGCTGAGAAATGCCACTAATGTCATGCTAATGCCATTCCTGTTTCCTTCTGATTATTATTCATTTAGTTGAAAAATGACATTAGTGGCATTAAAAAACTGAAAAACTATTTGAAGAAAACGGGAATATTTCATTATGTCATATAAAATACAAGCTTTATAGCTCGTGGTGGATTTTCCTCCCCACTTGTGAATTGTTCGTTCAAAGGCTTTGAATGTGCGTTCAAAGCTTTTGAATGGCCGTTCAAAGCACTTTGAATGTGCGTTCAAAATGCTTTGAACGGAGAATTTCAAGAGGTGACAACAACTTGTATAGGTAAAACAGTAAAACGTGTCTATCAGTTGTCGGCGGAAACTTATTCGGTATTGGCCGACACTA
>JAQXRI010000165.1 GCA_029218445.1 Prevotellaceae bacterium
GATTTCGACCATGCACTCGACCGCTGGCGCTCCCTCTACAGGCAAGCGCAAACCCAAATAGAAGAGGCTACGTTGATTATCAACAATCGCATATACGGAGAGAATTCCAAGGAAAAGAAGGAAGCCCATGACAAGTTAAGGAGAGGTGAGAACCTGCGTGACCTTCTGCTTGGTGTCAACCAGGGAGGCAACCGTGAGGAAAACGAATTCTATCCCTATCGCTATTTTGCCAGCGAGGGGTTCTTGCCTGGATATAACTTCACAAAACTGCCTTTGCGTGCCATGCTTCAGTACAAGAACGACGAAGTGGAATACATAAGTCGGTCCAAGCAACTTGCCATTCGAGAGTTTGGCCCACAGAACATAATTTATAATAATGGTGGTAAGTTCCGCATTTCACGCATGAATATCTTGAAGGATATTATTCCACACAAGTTCTTCTACAATCCCAAAACAGGTGTGGTATATCAAGACCAAGAGAATACTGAATACCACACGGACATCATTACTGGCGAGTCGCTTGACGGTATCGTGAAACTCATTCCCGGCATGTGTATTGAGGCTCAAGACATGATAGCGGAAGAAAAGGAGCGGATTACCTGTCATGAGGAAGAACGCAGCCAGAACTACTATGTCACAAAGACCTACTTCTCAAGTGACGATGCACGTTCTATCAGCGAATGCGAACTGTTGTCAGGTGGAGAACATCTTGCCAATATCCGTTATATCCCATCTTGCCGACTTACATATATTCTTGAATCGCGCAATGACGACAACGGCAATGGCTTTGCTTTCAATACAAAGACAGGAGCCTGGGTAAGCGCCGAACGGCTTAGGGAAATACAGGCTGGACAACACGAGGATGAGGTTGAATACACTAAAATGGTTAAACTATTCGCCACTTCCACTGCCAATGCCATTTACATCCAGCCCGCTGAGGCTTTGCAGCTTTACGACCGCAGTGCAGTACGAACCTTCCTCTATGCCTTCAAGCAAGCCATTGAAGATGTGTTCCAGGTAGAAGGAAGCGAGATTGGTGCGGATATCATGGGTGAAAACAAGGTGCCCAACGTGCTCATCTATGAGAATGCAGAAGGCTCACTTGGCGTATTGCACCGCATTGTCAGTGAAACAGACTCATATAGGGAAGTAGTGAAGAGAGCGTACGACATTTGTTTCACCAAGCCTCTGCTTACAACCAAAGAACTGGAAGCGCTGATGCCTGCCGACTACAGCAACCTGCTCAACTACTACAACCAGCCTTATCATGAGCAAATTGACATACGTAAAATCTACAACACGCTGCAGCTCATGAAGGCCGCCAAGCCTGAAGTACACCATGCCGGTCAGACCATGAGTTATGACGAACAATATCAAGCTCTGGAAGCGGCACGTGACCATAACAGCAGTACAGAGTATGAATTTCTGAAATATCTGCACGACCATCGTCTGCGCCTTCCCGACAAGGCACAACCGATGTTCCCTGAGGAATACTATGTGCAGCCAGACTTCATGTATGGCGACCGCATTGTGGTGTTCTGCGACGGCACACCTCATGACCTTCCGGAGGTCAAGGAGGATGACAGACAGAAACGTGAGGTGCTTGAGGATGCAGGTTTCATCGTACTTGCCTGGCATTACGCCACTCCTATAGAGGACTTCATATGCAGTTATCCTGATATATTCACACCTATAAATTGAAAATAATATGCAACGATATAGCACAGGTACATTAGTTGAGTTCAGAGACCGCCCTTGGGTTGTACAGCAGTCTGATGGCGACGAGCTCCTTACCATCAAGCCACTTGGTGGTACGGATGCCGAGACGACAAGTCTTTATCTCCCTCTTTACGGAGACGAGCTGAAAATCCAGTCCTACGATTTTCGCCGACCTTCACCAGAGGATATCGGCCGCAACAGTTATAAGTCTGCGGCTCAAGTGTTGTACAATGCTTGCCGTCTGTCCTTTCGTGACATTGCCGGACCGTTTCAATGTCTGGGGCGATTGAGTTTTGAACCTCGTCCATACCAGATGGTGCCACTCATTCTTGCCTTGAAACAGGAAAAGATTCGACTGCTCATCTCCGATGACGTGGGCATCGGAAAGACTCTTGAGTCATTGCTGATAGCCAAGGAATTGCTAGACCGGCGCGAGATTACCCGATTTGCTGTGGTATGCCTTCCTCACCTGTGCGAACAGTGGCAGAATGAAATAAAAGACAAGTTCGGACTGGATGCTGAAATCATACGCTCATCCACAGTAAGCCGATTGGAGAAGCGTCTGCGTCCCGACCAAAATATTTTCCGTGATATACCCTATCAAGTCATATCCATAGACTTTATCAAGCAGGACAACCGGCGCAACATCTTTCTTGACCATTGTCCGGATTTCATCATCGTTGATGAAGCGCACACCTGTGCCAAGCCAACGGGAGCCAACAAATACCAGCAACAACGTTACCGTTTGCTGAAGGATCTGTCGGAAAAGCCCAACCAGCAATTAGTGTTGCTGACAGCCACTCCACATAGTGGCCAGACGGAGGAGTTTCAGTCACTCATTGGTCTGCTTCATCCCAAATTTGAGAACTATGAGTTGAAGTCTTCTGCCGAGAGGGAAGAGTTGTCACACTATTTTGTGCAACGCCGTCGTGCGGACATCAAGCACTATCTTGGGGGCGAAGTCGTTTTTCCTGAAAGAATAGCAATTGACAAAACGAGCAATGAAGAATACGCTTACAAGTCTATCTATCGCAACTTGCTTGCCGACCTGATGGAATATGTAAAGACAGGTATCAAGCGTGCCAGCAATGAAGACCGCCGGAAACAGCGATACATATATTGGGACCTTCTGGCTCTGATGCGTGGTGTCATGTCCAGTCCTGATGCTGGTATCAGTATGTTGCAAAACAAGATTGACAAGAGCACCGACTCATCAGCTCAGAACACGGATGATACAGGAGAAAAGATTTATACCTTCAACGAACCTCTGAAAGACCTTCTCACCAATGACGATGTCGTGCCAGAAGCATTGGAACAGGTTGACAACTCTGATAAGCGTAAGTTCCGTGATTTTATCAAGATACTCAACGACATCAAAGCCACAGACAGTGATGAAAAAGTAAGGCAGGCATTGGATATAGTGCGTTTCTCCCTCAATAGCGGTATGAATCCCATTGTTTTCTGCCAATACATACAAACTGCAGAATATGTTGGCAAATACATAGCTGAGCATCTGGCCAATGAAAAGAAATACAAGAAGGTTGCTGTCGGAATAGTGACCAGCCGACTGGCTGACGAAGAACGAAAGATAAAGATTGACGAACTATCCCGTGAGGATGCCCATGTGCTCGTTTGCACCGACTGTCTCTCTGAAGGTGTAAACCTCCAACAAGGTTTCGAGGCCATCATCCATTACGACCTGCCTTGGAACCCCAATCGTCTGGAGCAACGCAACGGTCGTATTGACCGCTTCGGTCAGACCTCGCCAGAGGTACTGATATCTACGCTTCATTCCAAAAACAATCCTGTTGATGACATCGTGCTCAATGTGCTATATAAGAAGCAGGAGGAAATACGCAAGAAACTGGGTGTCTATCTTCCCATTGCCGACAACGACAGTTCGCTGATGGAGACCATCATGCAACGTATCTTCGAGGCGAAAGCACCTTCACGTTCCGATTACATACAACTCTCCTTGTTTGACGATGACCCAGAATTTATAAAAGAGCAGGAACGGGAGCGTGAGATTCAGTTGAAACGTATGGAAGAAAATGAGAAGCTCTCTCATACCTATTTCGCTCATAACAACAAACAGATGGATCCAACCCGCATGACGGCAGTCTTGAACGAAGCGAAAGAAGTCATCGGAGGGGTGGAAGACACTCGCGACTTTGTGGTACAGGAACTTCTTCATGCCAACGTGAACATAAAAGAAGACAAGCCTTTGTGCTACTCCTTCAATTTGTTGGAGTTGCCCGTCTCTCTGCAACACTACTTCAAGTCTGCTACAGGCAAGAATGGGGTGGTGAGAATTTCATTTGCCTCACCTACTCCCAAACACTATATGTACATAGGACGCAACCATGTGTTTGTGGAAGACCTAAGCCGTGGTGTTGTCAACGACACCATCAATGGCGGTGACCTTGCAGCTTGCCGAGCAATGGTGATGGCAACTGCAGAAGTCAACAAGCAAACCACAATCCTGCTGATGCGTGTGCGCAGTGTGATTCGCGACAAGAAAGTCATCGACCGTGAGTTGGTCGGAGAAGAGATGATATTCTTTGGCTACAGAGGAAAAATTGACCGCGGAGACTTGCTCACACAGGATGAGGCCCGCCAATTGTTCCTGTATGCAGAGGCCGCTGGCAATGTGGACTTGTCGTCTCAGAAGATGTTGTTCAAAAACAGCATCCGGTGGGCAAATGACGAGAACACGCTACGCCATTACACTGACGCGACAGCTCTACAGCGCGCCACACATCTTGTGGAGGCATTCTCCCGTTACCGTTCTTATATCAGTTCTGCGGAGTATCAGGTTGTTGAGCCAGTACTGCCAATGGACGTGATAGCTGCATACATATTTGTTCCAAAAATTTAATTCGTCATGGTAAAATCAATAAACATATTAGATAAGGAATACCTTAAATGGGTTGAAGAACTTGCCAAGCGTTATCGGAGCAGCCAAATAAAGGCTTCCATCAAAATAAACACCGAGCAGTTGAAATACAACTGGATGTTAGGACGTGACATTGTTGAAATGAAAGTGGAACAACGCTGGGGAGAAAGTGTGATTGTACAATTGAGTAAAGACCTGAGAAAAGCTTTGCCCAACGTACAGGGACTGTCAAAGAGCAACATATACTATTGTCGCAAGTTCTATCTCCTTTACAATCCTCACAACAACTTTTTCCAACGACTTGCTGGAAAAATGGATGAAGAGGCATTTTTCCAACAAGTCGTTGGAATATTTGATATACCTTGGGGGCATCATTGTAATATTATAGATAAGGTTAAGGGAGATGTGCAGAAGGCTCTTTTCTACGTTCGTCAAACGGTAGAAAATGGCTGGAGTCGTCCTGTCCTTCAGACTTTTCTGGACAGCGATCTATACAATCGTCAAGGTAAGGCAATTACCAACTTCACCAACACACTGCCTCAACCAAATAGTGAATTGGCTCAGGAACTGACTAAAGACCCTTACAACTTTGCCTTTGCAGGCATTACAAAGCCATATAATGAACAAATGATAAAAGACGCTTTGCTCAACAAGGTTACTTCCTTTTTGATAGAGCTTGGAACGGGTTTTGCTTATGTCGGAAAGGAATATCGGTTGCAGATAGGAGAAACTGAAAATTTCATCGATCTCCTGTTCTATAACCTCCGACTCAGGTGTTATGTCGTCATTGAAGTTAAAATCACGAAATTTGAATCGCGCGATATAGGGCAAATAGGCACATACGTCACAGCGGTCAACCACCTTCTTCGCAAAGAGGGGATAGACAACCCTACTATTGGACTACTGATTTGCAGGAGTAAAGATAACACGTTGGCTCAATATGCTCTTGAATCATGTACTCAACCTATTGGCATCTCTGAATATGAACTGGAAAAATTCTATCCCGAGAAGATAGAAGGCACCATGCCTACAATAGAAGAAATTGAAGCTAAGTTGAATGATAATTAGAATAAGTAATAGTAATCTTGTTTATGGACTATACCAGCATACATATATACGGACATCTGCTCTCAGATGATATCCTGCACAGCATAGAGCGTGACCAGAATCTCACGGGCAATCGCGAGCAGGACTATTCTATAGACATCAGCACGTCGGCTGCCATTGATTATGTGTGGAGCAGCCTGCGCAACGACTGGCGATTCTATAAGGAACGCTCTGGCGTGAACGACCCTTACGGCACACGGCGTGCCCGAGACCTGATGGAACGTCTGTTTCAAAGCCTGGATTATGGGCTTGTCAAACAAACGGTTAGTGTGGAAGTGGGAGGAAAAGGCTTTGAGATTAGTCATCTATGTCCCGACCTTTCCAACATGCCCTTTATTGTCGTAGGTGAAAATGTGGTTGACGATAGCGGCATCGACACACTCGACAAGTGTTCGCTCGACTATCGCGCCAAGGGCTCACGCCGCAAGAAGTCGCCTCATGCCACCATGCTCGAATACCTCAATGCCACTGAGAATGTTTATGGCATCATCAGCAACGGAGCAACCATACGACTGCTGCGCAACTCCGGGCAGCTTGTCAAGCTCACCTATATAGAGTTCGACCTGCGCCGTATGCTCGAAGAAGACAAATATACAGAGTTCTGCTTGATGTTCCGTCTGCTCCATGCCTCCCGTTTCCGCGCCAATGGTGATGAGCCTTGCGTGATGGAACGATGGTTCAACATGAGCATTGAGAGCGGCAACCGCATTCGCTCGGGTTTGTCGCTGGCTGTACAGAAAACGATGGAAACCATTGGTAATGCTGCTTTCCGTGGCAACGGCGA
>JAQXRI010000166.1 GCA_029218445.1 Prevotellaceae bacterium
TCGCTGTCGGTCTTCGATATGCCGAATTGTCCGCGCAATGTAAGTTCAGGAAGAATGTTCCAATCAACGGCAAAGTTGTTGGTCAGTTCCTGATAGCTGCTCTTGTCAAACGAGCCAAGAGAGGCATTATAGAGTGGATTCTCTGGCTTCCCCATGTTTTTATAGAAAGGATCAAAGAACTTGCGCAAGTTGCCTTCCTTGTCATAGGGGTCGTTGTATGGCTGCTGGTCAACGTAGGTGCTGAACGAGCCGTATGGGCTTTCCTGGCTGGCGTTGATGCCCACAGAGGTGTAGTTGCGGAACGTCAGGTTCTTGTATATATACATCAGTGTGATGGCACCGTTGAAGGTGCGGCGGTGAGAGCCTTTCATAGCTCCCTCCACATCATTGTACTGAGCATCGGCACTCCAACGGAACTCCTCGCTTCCGCCTTCGAGCCTTAGGTTGTAGCGCTGTCCCACGCCAGTACGCAACGGTTTTGACATCCAGTCTGTATCAACACCATTCAGGATTTGGCGCAGACGCTCGTTGTAGGCTTCCTTCAGCAATGGTTCCGTCTGTGAGGTTGACGACCAGTCGCGATAGTAGAGTCCTGCCTTGCGCTCCAGTTCGAGTTTGTCCGCTGCGTGTAGCAGATGGTAGCTCGTGAGGTCGGGCACTTCCAGCTGTAGTCCCATTTCGAGGTTCACCTTCAGCTGTCCCGGAGCCGGACGCTTCGACACCACTACTATTACGCCGTTGGCGCCACGCGAACCGTAGATGGCCGTTGCGGCGGCATCCTTCAGTATGTTGATGCTCTCTATCTCCTCGTCGTTGTAGTCCATGAGCTTTTGCAGCGATATTTCAAAGCCGTCCATAATAACGAGAGGAGTGTTGGGGTTGTTCTGTTGTCCGGCATTGAACTCCTCCACGCTCATTGGCAGCGACGAGTTGCCTCGAATGTTTATGTCGGGCAGGTTGTTGGGGTTTGAGCCGTTGAGGTTGTCGATGGCGAAGTTTATCGATGCGTCGGCATTCTTCAGCGTCTGCAGCAGGTTCTGTCCGCGAAACTGCTTCAGCTGTTCGGCCGTCACCGTGGCCACCGAACCTGTGTAGCTCTCCTTTGCCTTGCGGAAAATACCCGTAACGACAACATCTTTCATCACATTTCCCTCGTCGTCGAGTATCACCTCAATGAAGTTCCTTGAAGCCTTCCGCTCCAGTGTCTTCATGCCGATGTAGGAGAAAGTCAGCAGCGAGCTGGGACTCACGCCAACAAGCGAGAAGCGTCCGTCTTGGTCGGTCACGGTAGCCATATTGCCGTTTTTCACGTGTACGGTCACACCCATCAGTGGCTCGCCCGCTTGGTCGGTCACGCGTCCTTTGGCGGTAAACACGTCGTTGTTTACTACATAGTACTTCTGCTCTTTGGTGATGTTGATAAACCTGCCGCTCACCTCGGCCTTGTAGGGCAGTCCGTCGATCAGCATATCGACGGCCACAGGCGCGGGCTTTTTCGAGATGTTGACAGTCACCTTGTGTTTGCTCAACTCGTCGTAGTTGTAGTTGATTTTGTAGTAGCCCGACTGCCGCTCCACTTGTCGCAGAGCTTCCGTCAGCTGCATGTCGCGGCACTTCAGCGTAATGTCCTTGCCCCTGTCGCCGGCGGCGTAGGCCACGCTTGCCACAAGCGAAAACAAGGCTACGAGAAGCGTTTCGATTGCTTTTTTCTTCATAATTTTACATATTTTAGTTTCATTTTATTTGTGTATTCAAAGGTAAATACACACATTGAAAGCAATCGGGTACTGGAAAAAGGATTTTTTTTAATCCACCGTTATTTCATTATCCCCCATGGTAAGTCGAGCTGGCGCCACGGCATCAAGGCTTTTCACAATGTCGTTGATGCTTTGGCTCTTCTCGGCCACGAAATGCAGGCGAACGTCCATTTGCGAGGGATTCTCAAACACGATGTTGATGTTATACCATCGTCCAAGCTCGCGCATGATGTCGCCCAGTGGCGTGCGGTCGAAATAGAAGAAACCGTCCTTCCATTGTATATAAGAATAGGTGTCAACCGTTGACTTCTGCATCTCGCCCCCTTCGCCTAAGGTCACCATCTCGCCAGGAGCCATTGTCTTGGTGTCGCTGTCGGCGGCCGTCACCTCCACCTTGCCGCTCACCAGCACCACATGCGCCGTCTCCTCGCGATAGGCCTTCACGTCGAACGACGTGCCAAGCACCTTTGTGGTGAAATATTTTGTTTTGACGACAAACGGGCGGCCTTCATCCTTCGTCACGTCAAAGTATGCCTCGCCTTCCACCTCCACCTCCCTTGCCCCGCTCGCAAAGTCGTTGGCAAACGTGATGCGGCTCTCGGCGTTCAGCCACACCTCGGTGCCGTCGGGCAGAGTCAGGCCAAAGTCCATGCCGCGCGACGTGGCTATGGTGGTCTTCTTCACTTCGGCCGTCGGACTTGAGGCCGAGGCCTTCGCCATGCGCCTGAAGTCGAGCTGCCGCTGAGTCACCACTACAGGCTCTGAGTCGTCGGTCTCCATCGTCACCTCACGCCTCATGTCGCCTACGGCCACGAAAGCCTCCTGCTGTTTCTCGGCCGTCAGCGGCTTGACAACAAGCAATGTCAGGGCCACGGCAGCCGCTGCGGCACACAGCCATGCCAACGGCTTCACCCATGGCTTGGCGTTGGGCCTCACGAAGTTGGCGTTGGCAAACCTCTCCAGTTCGGCCTCCACGTCGGGCTGGGGGCGAGAGGCTCGTCCCAAGGCCATGCGCAGCTCGTGCTGCTCGTCCTCAGTGGGCATCAGCATGTCAATGTCGTTGGTATGTGAACTATTGTCTTCCTTCATTGTCAGTCGTTTACTATCTATATATATTAATACCCCTTCACGTCCCCTTCGGGTACATTACTATGATTTTTTAACATTGAATTTCTCCCTCAGTATTGCGAACGCCTTCACGATGTGTTTCTTCACGCCGTTGGCCGTCATTCCCATCATGTCGCCCACCTCCTTGTAGGTATGTTTCTCGTAGTAGCACTGCTGTAGCACAAATCGTGTCTTTTGCGGCAGTTGTTCCACCATTTTGTTCAGTGCGGCAATGCGTTCGTCAATGTCGTCGATGTGGTTGTAGTCAGTCGTGTCGTAGCAATGCTTCACGTAGTCGGCATATCGGTCGTACGCGCCCTGCTCTCGCAGTCGGTTGTAGCAGGTGTTGCGCACTCCAATGAACAGATAGCCCTGAATGGTGCCAGGCTGCATTTCGTCCCATTTCAGCCATGCCTTAGCGAACACCTCGCTCACCACATCGCGGCTTGCCTCGTCGTCTTGCAGAAAGTCATAGGCAATGCGGTATAGCCGGGAATAGTTTTCCCGCCACACCGTTTCAAACTGTCTCTTGTTTCTCTCTGCTTCTGTCATTCTACGTTCAATGTTCACTTTCGACTGCAAAGGTAGTGCAAATCGAAGACAATACAAAATAAAAGTCACAAAACTTTTATTTTTATTGTTGAGATGCAGCCTACCTTATATAAAGGTAGTGCAAAAGAGTGAAATGACAAAGGAAAATATTATTTTTCTTTGCATTTCCGAGTGCAGCCTACCTTATATAAAGGTAGTGCAAATCGAAGACATTTTTTTTTCGGTTGACTTTAGGCGAGGTGCGGGCGGGACGCCCACACCCCCAGTGCTGCGCCCACCATCAACTGGTCAACTGGATTTCGAAATGCCCTTGACGTCGGCAGGACGCACGCCAAACTGCTTGTAGAAGCATTTGGCGAAGTAGGAAGAGTTGCTGAAACCTACCGAATAGCACACGTCGCTCACCTTCATGTTGCCCTCGGCCAGCAGCTGGGCGGCCTTCTTCAGGCGCACGAGCTGTATCATTTCGTTGGGCGACACGTCGGCCAAGGTCTTTATCTTGGCAAAGAAATGGGAGCGGCTGATGCAGAGCTGCTGGGCAAGGAAGTTGACGCTCAGTTCGGGGTTGGACAGGTTCTCCTCTATCAGCAGCTGCATCTTCTCAAGAAACTCCTTATCTACATCGGTTGGTGCAATGCGTTCTATAGGCTCCATCATGCCGCGCGAATATTTCTCCCTCAGCCTCTCGCGCATGGAGAGTATGCTGTTGCAGCAGGCTTCGAGATAGTCGATGGAGAAGGGCTTCTCGATGTAGGCGTCGGCACCTATGTTCATGCCTTCAACCTTCGATATGGTGTCGGTCTTGGCCGTGAGCATCACAAGCGGGATGTGGCTTGTGGCGGCGTCGCTCCTTACGCGGCGACAGAACTCGGCTCCGTCCATGCGTGGCATCATCCAGTCGCAGATGATGAGCGACACGTCGTTTGAGGCCAGCTTGTCGAGGGCTTCAAGACCGTCGTGGGCGGTAACTACACGGTGCTTTTCAGACATGTTCTGTTCGAGATAGCTGAGCATGTCGTTGTTGTCGTCAACTATTAGCACAGTGGGGAGTGGAGAGGTGTTAGAGGGTAGTGGAGAGGTGTTAGAGGGTAGAGGGGAAGATTTAGAGGGTAGAGGGTAGTGGGTAGAAGGTAGAGATATGTCTGAGCCTTGATTTGAGGCGGTTGGGTATTCTCTACCCTCTACCTTCTCCCCTCTACCTTCTAATTTCTCCCCTCTACCCTCTAATTTCATTTCCTGCTTTACGGGCAGCAGCACGGTGAAGGTGGCACCATGGCCGGGCTGCGACTCGACGCTGATCGTGCCGTTGTGCTGATCTACTATGTTCTTCACTATGCTCAGGCCTATGCCTGTGCCGGGCTTGTTGTCGGCCGACTGGTAGAAGGCTTGGAAGATGCGCTCGTGGTCGTTGGGGTCAATGCCTACGCCGTTGTCGGTCACCTCGATGGCAAAGTTGGTGTCGTCGGGCATGACTTGGCACGAGAGGCTTACGCGGTCGCGTGTATATTTGCGGGCGTTGGTCAGCAGGTTGCTCACCACCTTGGTTATCGACTCGCGGTCGATGATGGCAGTGAAGTGGCTGTCGGGATAATCGACCCTGAAGGTGATGCCGCCTTGGGCGAAGGTTGGCTCGAAGCGTTCGCACACCGAGCGCAGCATGTCGCTGACGTTGCACACCTGGAACCTCATGCTGAGGCTTTGGTTCTCAACCTTGCTGAAGTCGAGCAGCTGGTTGACGAGTTCGAGCAGACGATGGGCGTTGCGGTCGATTATGTTGAGGCTGTTGCGCTCGGTGGCCGAGAGGGGTGCCGAGGTTTTTACGAGCTTTTCCAACGGGCCTATGATGAGCGACACGGGAGTGCGTATCTCGTGGGCTATGGTGGTGAAAAACCTTATCTTCGAGTTTCTCACCTCCAGCTCCTTCTCTTCGTTGAGCTTGGACATGGCCAGGTCGTGGCGGCGGCGTTCCCTCCCTAATGTATAGCGGAAGGCGTAGGCGAGCAGCACCACTGCCACCACCAAATAGAGCAGCTTGGCGGGCAGGCTCCAGTAGAAGGGCGGATGCACCACAATGCGCAGCGTGGTCTCTTCGGTGCTCCACAGTCCGTCGTTGTTGGTGCCCTTGACCTTGAAGGTGTAGGTGCCGGGCGAGAGATTGGTGTAGGTGGCGGTAGAGCGGTTGCCGGCCATGATCCAGCGGCGGTCGAAGCCTTCGAGCATGTAGGAGTAGCGGTTTTTCTGAGGTGCGCAGTAGCTGAGCGAGGCAAACGAGATGGAGAGCATCTTGTCTTGATAAGAGAGGTGGATGCTCTCGGCCGTGTTGAGCGACTCGTCGAGGCGGTCGTCGCCCACCTGCACCATTTGGTCCATCACCCTCACCTGAGTAATCATCACGCGCGGGGCCTTGGTGTTGGGCTTTATCTGATAGGGATAGAAGGTGTTGAAGCCGTTGACGGTGCCGAGGTAGATGCAGCCGTCGGAGGCCTTGAATGTGGCGTTGGGCAGGAAGAGGTTGCTCTGAAGGCCGTCGTTGACGTCGAAGTGTACCAAGGGCTTGCCTTCGGTGTATTTGTAGAGTCCCTCGTTGCAGGTGAGCCACAGCGAGCCGTTGTTTTCCACTATGCCGCAGACGCACACGTCGGCAATTGTCTCGACACGTGTGAACCTGTCGGCGCCATCGTCGTAGCGCAGCAGGCCGTCGTCGGTAGCGGCCCATAACTTACTGTTTTCGTCCATGTAGATGCAGTTGACAATGGAGTAGCGGCTTCGGCCGTTGTTGTACGACTTCCATCGGCCTGTGGCCCTGTCGAACCTCAGCACGCCGTCGGCTTGTGAGGCAAACCAAAGGTGGCCCTTCTCGTCGTCAACGATGCCCATTATCATGGTGTCCAATGGTTTTACGCGCTGGAAGTCGTCGGTGTCGGGACAGTAGATGCAGATGCCCTCGGTGGTGGCTATCCAAATACTGCCCTGGCTGTCGCGGCAAATGGCGTAGCAGCTGTTGCCGTATAGCGACCGCTGGCTGGCGGTCTTGACATATTGTCGGCACTTGCCGCTCTTGAGGTCCATGACATACACACCAGCGGTGTAGGAACCTATCCACAACTTGTCGCCGTCGGCGCAGAGGGCATGGATGTTGTTGTCGGAAATGCTGCCGTTGCCAAGGGCAATGTGCTCGAAATGGCCCGTCGAGGGAGTGAATTTGTTGAGTCCGCCGTCGTCGGAGGCTATCCAGATGTTGCGGTCGCGGTCTTCGCAGAAGCGGTTGATGATGTTGCCGCGCACGGAGTTTTCGTTCTTCTTTGCAAAGTACGACTTGAAGCGGCCATAGGATGGCGACACATAGTTAAGGCCGGAATAGAAGGTGCCAACCCAAATGCCGCCTTCGCTGTCGGTGAGTATTGGATAGACGAAAGAACCGGAAATGGTGTTGGTATTGCCCGACTGTTTTGAGTAGGTGTGGGAAGTGTTGCTGCTGAGGTCGAGCTGCACCATGCCGTTGTCGCAGCCCACGAGTATTATGCCGGGAGCATATTGGGCTATGGAATGAATGTGGAGGGCATAGTCTTTGTGGCCGGGTCCAAGGTAGGTGTTGACGTTGCCGTTGGCATCGAGCGAAACGAGGCCTTCGTTCCACGTGCCAAACCATCGGGTGCCGTCGCCGGCTTCCATCATGCAAAAAGCCGACTCCGACCATTTGCCATTGAGGCGGTAGAGGCTGAACTTGAGTGCCGACTTGTCGTAGAGATACAATCCGGGATGGCTGCCCCAAGGCGAGAGCGCCCATATTTGGTTGGAGCTGTCAACATACACCTGCGATATGCGGTTGTCGGCGTTGACATCGATGTGGCGTAAGGTGCCGTTGTCAGTAGAAAAAAGGTAAACGCCATGCCACATGGTTGAAATCCAGACGTTGTTGTCTCGGTCAACGGCCATCGAAGTGACATGAATGTTGTCGGGACGGCCTTTCACCGGGACAAGATGCAGCTTGTGGGTAAGCTCGGTGCGATAGTCGAGCACAAAGGCGCCGTCGTCGGTGCCCACCATGAGGCTGTCGCCCATGTCGAGCAGTGCATATACCGCAAGCACCGACTTGTCGTCGGATGTTTTGAAGCTGCGCATCGAGATGCCGTCAAACCTCTTCAGCGACACGTCGGAGCCTATCCAGATAAATCCGTGCTTGTCTTGAGCCAAAGCCCTGATGGCGTTGCGCCACAGTCCGTCGTAGTCTGAATAGTGACGGAACGAGAATTCTTGTCCTGTATCTGCCATTGCAACAGCAGCTGAGAAGACAACATACA
>JAQXRI010000167.1 GCA_029218445.1 Prevotellaceae bacterium
AGCTATCCCGCCATTGCTTGTTTGCGGGTGCAAAGGTACGACTAAATTTTCTATCCACCAAATTTTTTGCCTATTTTTTTATGAAAAACATGTTTTTTTGTACGTTTAGGGCATTTTTATGAAAAAAAAGCGGTATTAATGCTCGTTTTTGGATTCTATTAGCTAATTTTGCAGGAAAATTATTACCACAATGAAATTATCGGAATTGAAAACAGGCGAAAAGGGAGTTGTCATAAAGGTGCTTGGCCACGGCGGCTTCCGCAAACGCATAGTGGAAATGGGATTCATAAAGGGAAAAGTGGTGAAAGTACTGCTCAACGCACCACTTCAGGACCCTGTGAAATACCAGATAATGGGGTATGAAGTTTCGTTGAGGCACAAAGAGGCCGAAATGATTGAGATACTATCAATAGACGAAGCCAAGACTCTTGAGAAGACTTACTCGACAAACGACAACGACATAGTGAAAAGCGACGATGCCGACGAACGGCCAATGAGCGAAAAGCAGCTGCACGACGTTGCCATACGCAAGCGCCGAACAATAAACGTGGCTCTTGTGGGCAATCCCAACTGCGGAAAGACGTCGCTGTTCAACTTTGTATCGGGAGCACACGAGCGAGTGGGAAACTATTCGGGTGTGACCGTTGATGCCAAAGAAGGCCATGCTACATTCGAAGGCTACGACTTCAACATAGTCGATTTGCCCGGCACCTATTCGCTTTCGGCCTATTCGCCCGAGGAGCTTTACGTGCGCCGACAAATAATCGACAAGACTCCCGACGTTGTGCTGAACGTGCTCGACGCGAGCAACCTTGAACGCAACCTCTACCTTACCACACAGCTTGTGGATATGCACCTGCGCATGATTTGCGCACTGAACATGTACGACGAGTTTGAGGAACGCGGTGACAAGCTTGACTATGGCAAATTGGGACAGCTGTTCGGCGTTCCCATGATTCCCACCGTTTTTAAGACAGGACAGGGCGTAGAGCTTCTTTTCCACATTATAATCAACATGTACGAGGGTGTCGATTTCATTGACAAGGAAGGAAACATCAACCCCGAGGTGGCAAAGGACATACAGGACTGGCACAGCCAGTATGAGGGCAACCACGGCAGTCACCATGGCGAAGACTTTGCCCATGGCGGAAAGCCCAAGGACAGCGTTTTCCGCCACGTACACCTCAACCACGGAAAAACCATCGAACAGGGCATAGAGGCAATAAAGGCCGAACTGAGATATGACGAGCAGATAAGGCACAAATATTCTACGCGCTATTTGTCGATAAAACTGCTGGAAATGGACAGCGACACAGAGAAAGTGGTTGAGGTGCTGCCCAACTACAAACGCATAATAGACATAAGAAACCGCGAGGCACGACGCATAGAAGAAGAACTGAAGGAAGACTCTGAAACGGCCATCATGGACGCAAAATACGGACTCATTCATGGTGCGCTGCACGAGGCAGGATTCAAGAAGGGCGAGGCACAGGACACTTACCAAGTGACTCACATCATCGACGGCGTAATCACCAATCGCTACATAGGCTTCCCCGTATTCTTTGCCATACTCTACCTCATGTTTCAGGCCACGTTCACTCTGGGGCAGTATCCTATGGACTGGATAGAAGCCGGAGTGGAGGCACTGGGACAACTCGTGGCCAACAACATGGCCGACGGTATGCTAAAGGACATGTTGATAGACGGCGTGATAGGCGGTGTTGGGTCGGTGATAGTGTTTCTTCCGCAGATACTCATTCTTTACGCCTTCATCTCGTTTATGGAAGACTCTGGCTACATGTCGCGTGCTGCCTTCATCATGGACAGGCTAATGCACAAGATGGGACTGCATGGCAAGTCGTTCATTCCGCTGATTATGGGCTTTGGCTGCAACGTACCGGCCGTGATGGCCACGCGAACAATTGAGAGCCACCGCTCGCGACTTATCACGATGCTCATATTGCCCATGATGAGTTGCTCGGCGCGACTGCCCATATACATAATGATTACGGGAACGCTGTTTGCCGCCCAATACAGGAGCACGATAATGATTTCGCTCTACGTGATAGGCATACTGATGGCGGTTGTCATGAGCCGCGTGTTCAGCCGCTGGCTTGTGCCTGGCGAGGACACGCCTTTCGTCATGGAGCTGCCTCCCTACCGTTTCCCTACGGCCAAGGCCATAGTTCGCCACACGTGGGAGAAAGGCAAGCAGTATCTGAGGAAGATGGGAGGCATAATACTCGTGGCGAGCATCATAGTGTGGGCGCTCGGCTACTTCCCGCACGACGAGAGCCTCTCGTCGCGTGAGCAACAGGAGCAGAGCTACATTGGCCAAATAGGCAAGGCCATCGAGCCGATATTCCGCGCACAGGGCTTCGACTGGAAGCTTGATGTAGGACTCGTTTCGGGTGTGGGCGCCAAGGAAATTGTAGCTTCGACAATGGGTGTGCTATACGGCGACAGGCAGCAGGAGGAAGGCATGACAAAATACGACGTCATGCGCAGCCACATGGAGGCCGACGGCATAACGCCGCTGACTGGCTTCTGCTATCTGCTGTTCATCCTGCTGTATTTCCCCTGCCTTGCCACTATCGTGGCCATCAAGAACGAAAGCGGCTCATGGCGTTGGGCTCTCTTCGCCGCCCTATACTCTACTGCATTGGCATGGGTGGTTTCGGCTGCCGTTTATCAAGTGGGAATGTTGTTGTAAAACGGCTTATCTTCAACATAGGACATAGCAATGAAAGACTTCATAGAAATAAAAGGTGCAAGAGTGAACAACCTAAAGAACGTGTCACTCAAAATACCACGCAACCAGTTTATAGTGGTGGCAGGAGTAAGCGGTTCGGGCAAGTCGTCGTTGGCCTTCGACACGCTTTATGCCGAAGGGCAGCGACGTTACGTTGAGAGCCTGTCGGCTTATGCACGTCAGTTTCTCGGACGCATGAACAAGCCTGAGTGTGACTATATCAAAGGCATACCGCCCGCAATAGCCATCGAGCAGAAAGTAACGAGCCGCAACCCACGCTCGACGGTGGGCACATCGACCGAAATATACGACTATCTGCGAATGCTATTCGCACGCATCGGACACACCTATTCGCCAATAAGTGGCAACGAGGTGAAGAAGCACACCACTGAGGACATAATAAACTGCGTAAGGCAATATTCAGAAGGCACGAAGTTTGTGGTCATGGCGCCACTGAAATTGGCCCAACAACGCACAGTGGTGCAGCAGCTAAAGGCATGCATACTGCAGGGTTATGCTCGAGTGTTTGTCAAGGGCGACTTCCAGCGAATAGACGACTTCCTGCAGACGGCTGAAGCCGAAACAACTTCGGCTTCCGACATATACATTGCCATCGACCGCATGTCAGCCGACTTTTCAAAGGACGGCATATCACGCCTTGTCGATTCTACCGAGACGGCTTTTTATGAGGGCAAGGGCGAGTGCAGACTAATGTTTTTGCCATCGATGATAGGTTACGACTTCTCTACGCGCTTCGAGTGTGACGGCATGGAGTTTGAGGAACCCAACGACAACATGTTTTCGTTTAACTCGCCCACTGGAGCCTGTCCTGAATGCCAGGGCTTTGGCATGGTAATAGGCATTGACGAACACCTTGTCATACCCAATCCGTCGCTTAGTGTGTATGAGGGTTGTGCAGTGTGCTGGAACGGCGAGAAGATGAAGACGTGGAGGGAGGAGTTCTGCCGAAGGGCCGCCGCCGACAATTTTCCCATATTCGAGCCTTACTTCAAACTCTCGGACACTCACCGCGAGTGGTTATGGCATGGACTGCCGTCGGAAAGCCACAAGAGCATGGCCGACAAGGTATGCATTGACTCGTTTTTCCAAATGGTAAAGGAAAACCAATACAAGATACAGTATCGTGTGATGATGAGCCGATATAGAGGCAAGACCACATGTCCGCAATGCCATGGCACGCGCCTTAAACCTGAGGCCAACTATGTGAAAATAGGTGGACGAAGCATTTCCGACATTGTACAGATGCCGGTGGTGAAGCTGAAAAAATGGTTTGACGAACTGCATCTCGACGAACACGACGCATCGGTGGGCAAGCGACTGTTGGTAGAGATTAACAACCGACTGCAATTCCTTCTCGACGTTGGACTTGGATATCTTACGCTCAACCGACTCTCCAACTCGCTCAGTGGTGGTGAAAGCCAGCGCATCAACCTCACTACATCGCTTGGCAGCAGCCTCGTCGGTTCGCTCTACATTCTCGACGAGCCAAGCATAGGACTGCACAGCCGCGACACCGACAAGCTCACGGCCGTGTTGAAAAAACTGCGCGACATAGGCAATACGGTGATAGTGGTTGAGCACGACGAGGATATAATGAGACAGGCCGACTATCTTATAGACGTGGGTCCTGACGCAGGCCGATTAGGCGGTGAAATAGTGTATGAAGGCCCCATGAGAAGCCTCACGTCACGACTGTCACCCGACGCATCAACCCACAGCTACACTGTAAAATACCTCACAGGCGAAGAGACCATACCTGTACCCATGGGCCGCCGAAACTGGAACCGCAGGATAAGGATAGAGGGGGCGAGGATGAACAATCTCAAGGGTGTTGATGTTGACATTCCGCTGAACGTGATGACCGTTGTTACGGGAGTAAGCGGTTCGGGAAAGTCGAGCTTAATAAAGGGAATACTCTACCCTGCCCTGAAACGCCACATAGGTGAAGTGTGTGACGCACCAGGCGAATACGGACGAATATTGGGCGATATAGATGCCATAGAGCATGTGGAGTTTGTTGACCAAAACCCCATTGGCAAGAGCACACGTTCCAATCCAGCCACATACGTCAAGGCTTACGATGCCATACGCGACCTTATGGCCGCCCAACCACTGTCGAAGCAGATGGGATTTACGGCGCAGTACTTTTCATTCAACGCTGAAGGCGGACGATGCGAGGAATGCAAAGGCGCAGGCGAAATAACCGTTGAAATGCAGTTTATGGCCGACATCGTACTTACCTGCGAGGCATGCCACGGCAAGCGTTTCAAGCACGACATACTTGAAGTTAGATACCAAGGCCGCAACATAAGCGACATTCTCGACATGACAATAAGCGAAGCATTGGAATTTTTTGCAGCCAACAAGCAGGATGTAATAGTGAAGCGACTCAAGCCGCTTGAAGACGTAGGACTGGGCTACATAAAGTTAGGACAAAGCTCTTCGACACTTTCTGGCGGCGAAAACCAGCGCGTGAAGTTGGCTTACTTCATTGGTCAGGAGAAGCAGGTGCCTACAATGTTCATATTCGACGAACCAACCACAGGACTCCATTTCCACGACATACGCCGTCTGCTCGACTCGTTCAAGGCCTTAATAGAACGTGGCCACACCATACTGATAATCGAGCACAACATGGACATCATAAAATGTGCTGACCACATTATCGACATGGGACCCGATGGTGGCGACGGTGGAGGTAACGTGGTGGTGGCCGGAACGCCCGAATTTGTTAGCGGATGCGCCAACAGTTTTACCGGACAATACCTAAAGGAGAAGCTTTATTAACGGCCGAAAGTAAAAAAAAATAAAAAAATGCGGGAAAGATTTGTTGGTACGAAATATTTTTTGTACCTTTGCACCCGCAAAAGCCGATATGGCTCAGTTGGTAGAGCATTTCATTCGTAATGAAAGGGTCCCCGGTTCGAGCCCGGGTATCGGCTCTTAGTATCATAGGCAACATTAATGGTAAAGTCGCTTGTACTCATATTTATATGAGAGGCAAGCGACTCTTTTTATTGTATTACTTCTGTATGGGTTATGATGCTGCGTGTGGCGGCTTGATATGTGCCAATGCCAACCAATGCATTTCTCATGTTGCCTATTATGGAAATCATGGCCGAAAAACTGAAGGCATGAGGGTCAAATACGATGAACGTACGCTGGCTGGCTTCGCCGGCAACAGTTAAAGCATGTTCTTTTTGCGCCATGCTGTAGAACGAAGCCTTGAGTCCGTATTTCATTGTGATGTTGCTGCATGCCGACAGCATGGTTTCGTTGCCTATGCAGATGTAATCGGCCGTGACGGGTGAAGAGTTGCTGGTGGTGAAACCCAACGACTTTGTCATTTTTTCAGTGAGCATTGACACAAGTGCCGCAAAGGCCTTGACTGCAATGGCCGCCTGAATGGGTAGAGTGACAAGGATTCCAAGATTGGAGAAATGCTTGCGGAAGAATATGAGCATGGCCTGATAGAACACATGGACATAACGGAACGACGACTTGTGGGTACTCTCGCCCTTATAGTGTATGATGCGGCAAGGCAGATACCAATTGGTGAATCCGCCTTTTAGCAGGCGGTACGACAGGTCAATGTCTTCGCCATACATGAAGTAATCTTCGTCGAGCATTCCCACTTTGTCAATAGCCTTGCGGCTAATCATGCAGAAGGCACCGCTCACTATCTCTATCTGCTGTGGCGAATCCCAAGGCAAATGCCCCATGTAATAGCGGCCGAATCGGCGGCTGTTGGGAAAGAGGCCGCACAGTCCGCTCAGTTTGTAGAAGGCGGTCATGGGCATTGGTATGCCTCGGCGCGACTCTGGTGCCACTGTTCCGTTGGCATTGAGCATTTTCACACCCGCCGCTCCCGAATGGGGATGGCTGTCGAGAAACTGCATTGCAGCGGCTATGGTGTCCGATGCCACGATGGTGTCGGGATTGAGCAGCAGCACATATTCGCCTTTCGACTGTCGAATGGCAATGTTGTTGGCCTTTGAGAATCCCAGGTTGTGGTGGTTTTCCACCACGACAACCTCCGGATGGTGCTTGCGCACAAGAACCACCGAATCGTCGCGCGAGTGGTTGTCAACCACATACACTTCGCTCTCTATGCCACTCAACGCAGCCGAAAGGCTGTCGAGGCATTGCAGCAGAAAAGGGGCAACATTGTAGCTTACTATTATTACGCTTAGTTTCATTGTTCGTCGTCGCTTGTTTCCATATTGCAGCGTTCAGAGCTGGGATAGACAAAAGTCATGCACAGAAGGCAGATGATGGCCATATAGCCAAAGGTGGTTGACATGAAAAGATAGTAGAGCAGGCCATTGGCAAGCATTGGCACAGCTATCATCGACATGCGCAGCAGTGCAAGGGGCAGCAGTCTTTTTCCCACCTCCGACAGCAGTAGCTTTGCCACGGCCTTGAATTTAAACAAGCGCAGGGCCAATGGCAGCAGGGCGATGGTGAGCAGTTGGAGCGTCACGGCAAAGTAATATTCCATGATGCCATTGCCCGACATTTCTCCAGGCAGAAGAAGATTGGACTCAAATGCCACAACCATCGTTGCGCCCACGGCAAGCAAGCCCCAAAATGTAGCCTTTAATATTTTGGTAGTTGTATCAATTGTCATTTTAATATTGTTCTGTTAATAATTGACCGTCCGAGAGTTACCTCGTCGGTATATTCAAGTTCGTTGCCCACCGATATTCCACGTGCTATGACCGTTATTTTCACGTCGGCCGACTGAAGGCGGCGCGAGATGTAGAAGTTGGTGGTGTCGCCTTCCATGGTTGACGACAATGCAAGTATTATTTCAGCTATACCTCCCTCCTCTACCCTTTTCACCAACGAGTCGATGTTAAGGTCGGACGGACCAATGCCGTCCATAGGCGAGATGATGCCTCCGAGCACGTGGTAAAGGCCATGAAACTGTTGGGTGTTTTCGATGGCCATAACGTCCTGCACGTTTTCCACCACGCAGATGGTGGAAGAGTCGCGGCGGCTGTCAGAACAGATGGGGCACACGTCGTCGTCGCTGATGTTGTGGCACACTGAACAGTACTTCACGTCGTGCCGAAGGCGTACAAGTGCTTCGGCCAAGGCATCGACAGCGTCGGGGTCCTGCCTCAAGAGGTGGAGCGACAGGCGCAATGCCGTCTTGCGTCCTATGCCCGGCAAACGTGAAATTTCGGCCACAGCCTTGTCGAGAAGTTTTGATGGATAATTGTTCATGTCAATGAGTTGTCGCTGTTAACTATTGCAGTTCGCTCAGTTCGAGCCATCTCAGCTCCTTTTCCTCAAGTTCTTCCTTCAGCAGGGGCAGCCTTCGGCTCTTTTCTGTCAGCTGTTCTACCGATAGCTTACCGCTGCAGAGCTGTTCTTCCAACAGCTTCTGCTCGGCTTCGAGAGCTGCTATGTCCTTCTCAAGCTGTTCAAACTCACGTTTTTCCTTGAACGACATTTTGCGTCGGGTGTCGTTGCGATAGGAGGCGGATGGCTTCTTTGCCTTTGGTTCCGGCATCTTCTCCGTTTCCTTCGACTGAAGGCTCGACCACTCTCGATACTGGCTGTAATTGCCTGGAAAGTCCTTTATCTCGCCCTGACCGTTGAACACGAGCAGATGGTCAACCACGCGGTCCATGAAGAATCGGTCGTGGCTTACCACAATGACACAGCCTGGAAAGTCCTGAAGGTACTCTTCCAAAATGCTTAGCGTGGTGATGTCGAGGTCGTTGGTAGGCTCGTCGAGTACGAGGAAGTTGGGATTGCGCATCAACACGGTACAGAGGTACAGCTTTCGGCGCTCGCCTCCGCTGAGTTTGCTGACGTAGTTGTACTGCTGTTCGGGTGTAAACAGGAAGTGCTGAAGCAACTGCGAGGCCGTGAGATGGCGTCCGCCGCCAAGGTCAACATAGTCGGCAATGTCGGTTATGATGTCTATTACCTTCTGGCTTTCGTCAAACTTCAGTCCGTCCTGCGAGAAATAGCCGAAACGCACCGTCTCGCCCACAACAATGCGTCCCGCGTCGGGCTGCAATTCGCCGAGCAGCATCTTTATGAATGTCGATTTGCCCGTTCCGTTGTTGCCCACGATGCCCATTTTCTCAAAACGGCTGAAGTTGTAGTAGAAGTCGCGCAGTATTACCTTGTCGCCTTCGAAAGCCTTTGAAATGTATTGGCACTCGAATATCTTGCTTCCGATATAAACGTTTGACGACTTCAGTCGCATTTGCCTTTCTTCTATTCTCTGCTTGGCCACTTTCTCAAGTTCGTAGAATGCGTCTTCCCTGTACTTTGCCTTGTGGCCTCGTGCCTGCGGCTGCCGTCGCATCCACTCAAGTTCCGTGCGGTAGAGGTTGTTGGCGCGTGCTATCTCTGCCCTTCGGGCATCAATGCGTTCCTGCCGCTTCTCAAGATAGTAGGAGAAATTGCCACGATAAGTATATACTGTCTTGTCGTCGAGTTCAATAATGACCGAGCAAACCCTGTCGAGGAAGAAGCGGTCGTGGGTAACCATGAGCAGTGTCTTGCGGCCACGCGACAAGAATCCCTCAAGCCACTCAATCATTTCGAGGTCGAGATGATTGGTAGGCTCGTCGAGTATAAGCAGGTCGGGTTCGGTAATCAGCACGTTGGCCAGTGCCACACGCTTCTGCTGTCCGCCGCTGAGCTGTCCCATGGGCTGCTGCAAGTTTTGTATTTTCAGCTGCGTGAGTATTTGTTTTGCCTTCAGCACTTTTTCCTCTTCGCCTTTGTGGTTGAAGCAGGCGTCGAGCACCGTTTCGTCGGGATTGAAGCGTGGCGTTTGTTCAAGTATTCCCACCTTTATGTCTCGACGTAATATTACACTTCCGCTATCGCATCCTTCGTGTCCGGCTATGATTGAAAGTAGGGTTGACTTTCCTGTTCCGTTTTTGGCTATCAACCCCACTTTCTGTCCTTGTGGCACGCTGAAGCAGATGTCCTCAAACAGCACGAGTGAACCGAATGACTTAGTGAGGTTTCTCACCTCAAGCATTGGTGTTTCCTGTGCCATTGTTAGTTGTCGGCCTCCTTAAGCCCCTTGTTGATGCTCTCGATGTAGTCGAGCAGTTCGTCTCGTCCCAGCCTCGACTCGCTCGACGTTACTATCATTGGCGGCATTTCTTCCCAAGTCTCGCTTAGAGTGCGCTTGTATGCTGCAATGTTTGACTGCACCTTTGTAACGTTGAGTTTGTCGGCTTTTGTAAATACGATAGAGAACGGTATGCTGCTTTGTCCCAACCAATTGATGAATTCGAGGTCAATTTTCTGCGGTTCGAGGCGCACATCAACAAGAACGAATACGTTGACGAGCTGCTGTCGCTGCAGTATATATCCGCGAATCATTTGGTCGAGTTTTGCTATCTCTGTCTTCGAGCGTTTGGCATAGCCGTATCCCGGCAAGTCAACGAGATACCATTCTTTGTTGATGATGAAATGATTGATAAGCAGCGTCTTTCCAGGAGTGGCCGAAGTCTTTGCCAACTTGCGGTTTCGGCAGAGCATGTTTATCAGGCTCGATTTGCCCACGTTGGAGCGTCCTATAAACGCATACTCTGGCTTGGTGTCTTTCGGACACATGCTGACGGTAGGTGCTGAGATTACAAATTCTGCTGTCTTTACTTCCATATATTACAGTCCCAAATCGTCAATTTCCTTAATTTCGTCTTCGTCAAACCACTTGTACAGCTTCTCCTTTGCCTTGGCTTTGATGTCGGGCTCGACGTTGACCCACACCTTGCGCAGCACATAGATGAGCACGCCGAGGTCGTCGGTGAGTCCAACGATGGGGATTGCGTCGGGTATAGCGTCGATGGGGCTTATCATGTAGCCCAAAGCACCCACAATGAGCGCCTTGTCGGTTTTTGAAACGTTTTCGCTCTGCAGCGTATAGTAGAGTATAAGTGCTGCATACACAAGTTTGGCTCCAGCTCTTTTGGCAATTCGCGACACTTTGTCAACGAAGTCGCTTGGTGAGAATTTGCTGGCATAACTCATAATATCAGGTAATTCCATATTTTCTACTTTTTATTTGCTGTTATTGTTATTATTATCAAATCTTTTTAATTCATTTTTATTATCCTCACTCCCGTAAAACTCTTCCTGCGGTTGAGATAGTCGGAGAGAGTCGATTTCTCCTCAACCACCTTCTTGTGGACTGATGAAGCGTGGAGAAGATGAACACCATCGGAACGCCTAACGGCAAAGCCCACATGGGCAATGTCGAGGCCAGTGTTGTTGCATGTAATGGCAATGATGTCACCGTCGTCAACGGCCTTCCGCATTGCGTCGAGGTTTGAAACCATCGACTTTGGAATGTACTTCACCTTTCGTCCTGTCATGGCTTGCTCCTGAAGCCTTATGTCGTCGAGAAATTCGGGATGCTTCGACAGTATCTCATACTTGTCGGGATTGGCTCCCATGAATCCCAAGCGGATGGTCTGTACTGCCTTGAATGGCGGATTGGGCTCCTGCTGTTCCCTGACGAGGCCTTTGCTGCTGTTGTCGTCAATCCATTCGGAAAAATAGTGCAGGCGGCTGACGTAGCCGTCGAGTTTTCCGTGGCGGTAGCGCAGGCTGACGAGCATCTTCAGAAAGTCGTGGTAACTGGTCAGATGGCGACGCGAGCACAATGTCAGGGCCGTAACGTTTTCGACCAATGTGGTGCAGTCGAGCTGTCGGGTGTTGACTACCAGTTGTTCAGGGTCGGCTATCTCAAGGGTGTGGGCCACGTAGGGTCGGCCAAGAAACTGTCGGGCAAAGAAAAGCTGCCGACACTCGCCGTCGCCCAAGGCTTCTGCCGCCGTCAGCATCCGCTCGATGGCTATGCTGTCGTCGGGCTGTGCCACGGTGTTGCAGTAAATGTCATTGTGCGTCGGCAACGCCAAGAGCAGTGCCATTATAATATTAAATATGTATAGTGTCATCTCTTCTTACTGTTTTTCTTTAGTTTTCTATAGCCTTTCTTCAGTCCAAAGTTCATGCCGAGGTATAAGTTCAGACTTCCGAAAATGTTGTTGGTCGAAAAGCGCGACTTGTGGTAGTTGTAGCTGTGAAGAATGATGCTCGAACCGGCATACCATCTCATGTTGTTGTAAACCAAACCCAGTCGGACGATGCCATCGACGTTGAAGTTCTTGAAGGTGAAGTCGTCGTTTTCGTCCCGCCCTTGACCGACATCTCCACTCGACTTCTTGTAAGCGAGTGCGCCTGAGAGGCTTGAACAGAACAGCCAGTTTTTGGCAAACACCCAATTGTAGGCATATCCCACCGACACGTTCAAATCGTAGTATTTCACGCTGTTGAACATCAGGCTGCTGTCGATGCTCACGTCGTCACGTCCGCAGTGGCTTTCCACCACCGCTTTCAGCTTTTCGTGGTCGAGGTCGAGGCTTTGCCGTGTATATCCTATGCCAGCCATCCATGAGCCGCAGCTTATTTTCTGTATCGTGCTCTGCGAGAAGGCGGCAGGATAGGAAAAGCGGTTGTGGTTGAATATGTAGTAGAGGTTGAAGCCGGTGATGCCTGCATTCAGTCCGTCGAAGTCGGTGTCCTTCAGTTGCGTCACATCTACGTTATGTCCGAAATCGGCCTTTCGTATCTTGTAGTCGTTGCCCGTGCGCCTGTAGAACAAATCGACGCCTATTTGGGAGCTGTAGAGGCTCAGTGCAAACTCCTTCTTTATCTTGTTGTCTTTCACACCAATGTTTTTCAGTTCGAAGGTGTAGCCGAGAAACAGCCAACGCCAGCCAAAATACGGACCTACCCTGAGAGCCATGTCGGGCGACAGCATCACTTGTTGTCCTGTGTTGCTTTTCAGCCAGTACATGTCGTAGTTGTAGGTGGTCTGCACCATGAGTGCGTAGTTGTAGTGCTGCGGCTCGATGTAGTTGGTGTCTATTGCGCTGAATCCCCTCACCGTCTTCCTTATTGGTCCCAGTTTGCTGCTGCTTGTCGAGTCGCGCGGTTCAGCCTGCAATGATATGCAAAAGACAGTCAACAGCAGAGCCATTGACATTAACCATTTGCTTATATTGTTAAGACTGTGTTCCATCGCTAAGTATTCGACATTATTTTTTTAGTGCAGTCGGCGCTGTCAGAACTTGCCCAATATGCGGTCCATCACCCAGTTGACGGGAGTTGCCGACACGCTTGTACACGAGCAGACGCTGATGCCCTGCAGATGCTCAATTACGTTTTTAATGAGCGGATACTGCACGTATGGCGGATTGGGCACCATGAGCGACTCTGTTCCGTCCGACGTGTGTAGTCGTATAGGGTCGTAGTTGAACACCGAGAAGCTCACCTGCCCTTTGTCGCCCACTATCTCTATTCGGTCTTCCTTAGCCGACTCGTGCGCCACGAAACACCAGGAGCCGCTGCCTGGCAGTCCGTTTTCAAAACGGAAGCATGCGCTCACCGAATCCTCTACGTCATACAGGTGCGCCCTGTTGGCGCATATGCCGTTGGCCTCGACGATGACGCCAAACATTTCCTGCAGCAAGTCGAGCTGGTGTGGCGCAAGGTCGTAGAAGTATCCTCCGCCGGCAATGTCGGGCTGTAGCCGCCAAGGCAGGTCTTCGGGATGCGAATAGTCGAGGTCGCGTGGTGGTACGGCAAAATGTATCTGCACGTTCATCACGTTGCCTATTGTGCCGTTTTTCACTATGCTTTTCACTTTTTGGAAATAAGGAAGATAGCGTCGGTAGTAAGCCACGAAACAAGGCACCTTGGTTTCTTCGCTTATACGGTTGATGCGTGCGCAGTCTTCGTAGGTCGAGGCCAATGGCTTCTCCACATAAACAGGCTTGCCAGCCTTCATTGCCATGATGGCGAAGGTGGCATGGCTTGACGGCGGAGTGGCTATGTATATAGCGTTGACGTCAGGGTCATCAATGAGTTCCTGGGCGTCGGTGTACCACTTGTTTATGCCATGACGCTCAGCATATCGTCGTGCGTTTTTCTCGCTGCGGCTCATCACGGCTTCCACCGTCGAGCCAGGCACTTCGCTGAACGCCGGGCCGCTTTTTTTCTCTGTCACTTCACCGCATCCGATGAAGCCCCATTTCAATATTTTCATAATAAGTATTAATAATGTTGGCAAAGATAACAAAAAATCATTATCTTTGCAACTCTGAAAGAAAATAAAAACATAAAAAAATGGAAAATACCAAAGAAGATGCCCTATTTAGGGCTCGCAGCCCCCGTTCTTGCGTCAGATTAGGCTGCCAATTGTACTTGTCCAATTTCCGTAGGCTTGCCAAGGCGACATGCCTGCCAGCCGCAGTTTTTGCCATTGCATACAGTGTTTTGGCAACAATAATGGTCATTCAGTTTCCACGTCTTAACATCACTTCGATGGTCAATCCCGAGACGGCCTATCAGCATCTTTCCGACTATATCGCGTTGGCAGTCGTCGCCTTGTCTGCAATAGTGGTGGGAGGCTTGGCCGAAGTGGGCTCCTATGGCACTACATTCAAGATGCTCGACGAACACCGCGCCACAGGAGCCATAGCTCACCAATGCCGTTGGCTGTATGTTTCAAGGCGGTGGTCGTGGCGTTGCTTCAAGGGCGCACTGTCGTCGTTGGCCGTTGCACTGCTGTTGGCTGTAGTGTGCGGAATGGCAGTAGCGGGCATTGCCGTCGGCATCAACAAAATGGGTGGTCAGGAACTGCTTGGCAACGCCTTCGTTGTAGCTTTGTCGGCTGTTGTGACGTTGTTCATCATCACTCCCCTACTCTACATGTTCACTTCCTACATGCTCAACGACAAGCAGGCCTATTGGCCACATGCATTCCGGTCGTTCAGCATTGGCATGCGCCATTTCGGCCTGCTGTTTGTGGCAACGCTCATAACCGTGGTGTTTGCAGGCATCGTGGCGATAGTCATTTCAATGCCGGCCGTCATCGTGGGCCTGGCCAACGCAGTGGCCAATACAGGCCTGCTGTATGGCGACCCTTTGGGCATGCCATCCTACATCACGCTGCTCACCGCCATTGCCATGGCCTTTGCAGGCTTTGTGGCCTTGATGTGCCGCTGCCTTGTGATGTTTGTGTTCTATTTTGCCTATGGCTCAATATGCGCCCTTGAGGAGGAGAAGAAAAAGTTTAACTCAGAAACACAAAACCCTTAAAAATGAAGAAAATACTGTTTATAGACCGCGACGGAACCCTCATTCAGGAACCTGCCGACGAGCAGATTGACTCGTTTGAAAAGCTGAAGTTTACCGAAGGCGTTTTCCGCAATCTCGCGTTCATTCGTTCAAAACTCGACTTTGAATTTGTTATGGTGTCAAACCAAGACGGTCTTGGCACCGACTCCTTTCCCGAACCTACATTTTGGCCCGTCCACAACTTCATACTTCAGACTCTTGAAGGCGAAGGCATAACATTCGACGAAATACTCATCGACCGCCATTTCCCCGAGGACAATGCGCCTACAAGAAAGCCAAACACAGGGCTCGTGCAAAAGTACATCGACAATGCCAACTACGACATTGCCAACAGCTATGTCATTGGCGACCGCGACACCGACCGCCGGTTTGCCGAGAACATTGGCTGCCGTTCGCTCATTCTTGGACGCGACGGCATGACGTGGGACAAGATAGCCGAACTGCTGTTTGCCGGCGAACGCTGCGCCGAGGTGACACGCACCACGAAAGAAACCGACATACACGTGGCGGTGAACCTCGACGGCCGCGGCCGTTGCGACATTTCAACAGGATTGGGATTCTTCGACCACATGCTCGAACAGATAGGCAAGCACGGAATGATTGACCTGACGATACACACCAAGGGCGACCTGCACGTTGACGAGCACCACACCATCGAAGACACTGCACTCGCTCTTGGCGAATGTCTGCTGAAGGCACTTGGCGACAAGCGTGGCATAGAACGTTACGGCTACTCGTTGCCCATGGACGACTGCCTCTGCCAGGTGGCACTCGACTTTGGCGGAAGGCCATGGCTCGTGTGGGACGCAGAGTTCCATCGTGAGAAAGTGGGCGAGATGCCTACCGAAATGTTTCTGCATTTCTTCAAGAGCCTTAGCGACGCCGCTCGAATGAACCTCAACATAAAGGCCGAAGGACAAAACGAGCACCATAAGATAGAAGGCATATTCAAGGCTCTCGCACGAAGCCTGAAAATGGCTGTGCGCCGTGACATATACCACTACGAGCTGCCGAGCACTAAAGGAAGCCTGTAACTCATTCTCCCTTTTCGGGGAGAATGAGATTAAAGAATTAAAAAAATAAGAATTTAAGAAACGAAGTTCGATGAAGTCAATTTAAAAATTAAAGTTCATTGAAATTTAGAACAGCATTGATTCAATTAAAAAAAATGAAGATATAACTATCAAAAAAGCGAAAATGGCAAAACCGTTGACTGTTTATAAGGCAAGCGCTGGAAGTGGAAAAACGTTCACCCTTGCCACCGAATACATCAAGCTGCTGGTCAACAATCCTCACAGCTTCAGAAACATCCTTGCCGTGACCTTTACAAACAAGGCCACGGAAGAGATGAAAATGCGCATAGTAAGCCAGCTATATGGCATTGGCATGAATTATGACGACTCAAAATCGTATGTCGATATATTGTGCCAAAAACTTGACTGCAGCGAGGAATTTCTGCGGCAACGAGCCAATGCGGCGCTGCATCTGCTGCTGCACAACTACAGCTTCTTCAGGGTCGAAACCATCGACTCGTTTTTCCAGAGCGTGCTGAGAAACCTGGCTCGTGAACTCGACTTGACCGCCAACCTGCGCATTGAGCTGAACGACCGCCAAGTGGAAGAACTCGCCGTTGACGGAATGATTGACGACCTGAAGCCCACCGACGACATTATGGAGTGGATAATGGACTACATCTACGACAACATGCAGGAGGACAAGAGCTGGAACGTGATAGGACAGATAAAGAGTTTCGGCCAAACCATTTTCAAGGATTTCTACAAAGACCATCGCCAGCAGCTGTCGGTAGCCATGCAGCAGCCCGCCTTCTTCAACAACTTCTCGGCACGGCTGAAGAAGCAGCGCGACATGTCACAAGACAAGGTGAAAACCATTGCCGCAACGTTTTTCGACGCTATTGACAACGAGAATCTCTCGGTCGAGGACTTCTCGTTCGGCACTGGCGGCGTGGCGGGCTTTTTTCTCAAAATCAAGGACGGACCGATACCGCCCGGAGAAATAGGCAAGCGGGCTTTGGCATGTGTTGATGCGCCTGAAAAATGGTGTACCAAGTCTCATCAACGCCGTAGCGAGATAATGGCACTGGCCGACAACACGCTGAACAACGTGCTGAAATATGCCATCGAGACAATGCCCGAACAGTGGAAGCAATACCAGTCGGCACAGCTTGCCATGAGGCATCTCTACCAGCTGCGACTGCTCGACGCAATAGAAAATAAGGTGCGCTCGCTGAACGACGAGGCAGGACGCTTCCTGCTGTGCGACACTCAGCATCTGCTCCATTCGCTCATCAACGACAACGACTCGCCTTTCATTTTTGAAAAGATTGGTTCGTATCTCGAAAACATCATGATTGACGAGTTTCAGGATACGAGCATCGTTCAGTGGAAGAACTTCAAGGTGCTTCTCAACGAGTGCATGAGCCGAAGCGGAAGCGAAAACATGATTGTGGGCGACGTGAAGCAGAGCATTTACCGCTGGAGAGCCGGCGACTGGCGACTGCTGAACAACATCGACGAGGAGTTTGTCAACAGCCAAGAACTTCTGGACATCAAGACGCTCGCCACCAACTACCGCTCGCTTTCCAACGTCGTCAACTTCAACAACGTGTTTTTTGAAAAGGCGCAGGAACTGGAGTATCTTGAACAAACGAGCAATGGCAGCGAAGAGGCCTTGCAGCTTGTAAAGGCATACAACGACGTGAAGCAGAAGACCAAGTCGGACGAACAACTCGGACTGGTGAGCGTGAAGCTGCTGCCCGCCACCGACTATCAGGAGCGGGTGCTGCAAACCATGGTGGAACAGGTGGAACAGCTCGTGGAAAGAGGCGTCAGCGCAAGCAACATCGCCATCCTTGTGAGGACTAACAGCCTGATACCTGTCGTGGCAAATTATTTTGCCGACCACAGCCAGGACGTCAACATAGTGTCTGACGAGGCCTATAGGCTCGACTCTTCGGTGGCCGTAAACATATTGGTGGAAGCATTGCGGCTGTTGACGCATCCCGACGACCGGCTGACAAGGTTCACACTTGCATACATGTACCAAAAGAACGCCCTCGGCAAGCAGTGCGGAATGAACGAGGTGTTCATGCAATGCCGCGAGGTTGATGAGCTGTTGCCTGCCCAATACATCGACGAGAAGGAGAAGCTGCTGCTGATGCCGCTTTACGACCTTGTTGAACAACTGTGCAAAATGTTTGACATCGACAAACTTGAGGGACAGACGGCCTACATCTGCGCCTTCCTGGACGAGATAATAAACTTCGCCACCAACGCTTCAAGCGACATCGACGCTTTCCTTGTCGAGTGGCAGGCTTCGATAGGCCAAAAGACCATACGTGGCGACAAGGTGAACGGCGTAAGGATATTGTCGATTCACAAGAGCAAGGGACTTGAATACGACAATGTCATCATACCTTTCTGCGACTGGCAGCTTGAGAAGAGTCATGGCAACATGATTTGGTGCAGTCCTGAGTCAGAACCTTACGACATGATGCCGCTGCTGCCCATCGACTACAGCCGAAAGAGCCTTTTGGGCACCGTGTTCCAGCAGGACTATCTGCATGAGAACCTTCAGAACACGGTTGACAACCTCAACCTCCTGTATGTAGCCTTCACGCGTGCAAGCCACAACCTCTTTGTCATAGGCAAGCGCAACGCCTCCAACTCAAGGTCGGCGCTCATCGAGCAGTGCCTGCCCATAGTGGCGCAGAAGATGAAAGGCTCGTGGATAGAAGGCGTGGAAGACCTGAAGGCCGAGGTCAGCTTTGAGTATGGAAGCCTTTACATTCCTGTATCCGACGGCAAGAAAGAGTCGGAGAACGTGATGCTGAAAAAGGCTGAGCCTCTGGCCGTCAGCTACAAGCACATGGAGTCGGAAGTGGCGTTTAAGCAGAGCAACAAGAGCCGCGACTTCATTGAAGGCGACGACGACTCGACCACTTACATCAAGTTGGGATGCCTGTTGCACAACGTACTGTCGCGAATAGCTACGGCCGACGACATCGACGCCGTAGTAGCCGAGATGGACATGGAAGGCCTCATTGACTCGACCATCACCACCAAGGCAAAAATTACCGACATGCTGCACAAGCGCCTTTCGAGCCGTCGCGTCAGCCACTGGTTCAGCGGCCAATGGCAGCTTTACAACGAGTGTACGCTGCTGCGCTACGACCACAATAGCGGCACGCTGCAGGAAAAGCGTCCCGACCGCGTCATGACCAACGGAGAGGAAACGGTGGTGGTTGACTTCAAATTCGGCACACCTCACGACGAGCATCGTGACCAAGTGGCTGAATACATAAGCCTGCTGCGCGAGATGGGCATGGCCAATGTGAAGGGGTATTTGTGGTATGTGTATAAAAACATAATTGAGGAAGTAGAAGCATGAAGACATTTTTAGAATATGTAGCTGACGACATAGTCAGCAAGTTCGGTACTAATTTGGCACGCACTGCCATCATCTTTCCAAACAAAAGGGCGAGGCTGTTTTTCAACGAGCATCTTGCAAGGCAGGTGTCAGGCCCAATGTGGAGTCCCGCCTACCTTACCATCAGCGAGTTGTTCAGACGCCACTCGACACTCAACGTTGCCGACCAGATAAAGCTCATCTGCGACCTTCACAAAAGTTTTGCTGAGGTGACCGGTTCGGGCGAGACGCTCGACCACTTCTACTCGTGGGGACAGATTATGCTTACCGACTTCGACGACATCGACAAGAACCTTGCCGACGCGCGTCAGATATTCAAGAACGTCGGCGACCTGCATGAACTCGACGACCTGACTTATCTGTCGCCCGAGCAGATAGAAATGCTGAAGCGCTTTTTCAGCAACTTCAGCGAGAACAAGCAGTCGGAACTGAAACGCCGATTCATGACACTGTGGAGCCGCTTCTACGAAATCTACCAAAACTTCAACAGCAGGCTTTTGGCACAGAACTATGCCTACGAGGGCGCACTGTACAGGGCCGTCGCCGACGACGAAAGCATAACGTTTGATTTTGACCGCTACATTTTCGTTGGCTTCAATCTTTTGCAGCGCGTTGAGCAAAAGCTGTTTACCCGACTGAAAGACAAGGGCAAAGCCTTCTTCTATTGGGACTTCGACCACTACTACATGCCCGACAAAACTCGTGGAAAAGTCAGCGAGGCAGGCCACTACATCGCTTCCTATCTTGGCGAGTTTCCCAACGAGCTTGGCAACGACAACCGTGACATCTACAACTGTTTTGAAAAGCCGAAGACCATAAAATTCATCACGGCTCCCACTGAATCCATTCAGGCCGTTTATGCCGCCCAATGGCTCAAGCAAGACAACAGGATTGGCTGCGGACGAAAGACGGCCGTGGTCATGTGCAACGAGGCCTTGCTGCAGTCAGTAGTACACAACATTCCCAACGAGGCCGACAAGATAAACATCACCACCGGCTATCCGCTTTCGCAGTCGCCTTTCTGCTCGCTCATCACAATGCTCATATCGCTGCGCACCGAAGGGTTCCTGGCCGACAAGAACCGCTATAAGCTGCGTTTCGTCAACCGCCTGCTGAAGCATCCTTACATAAAGTACGTGTCGGAAAAAAGCGCGGAGCTTTACGCCGAACTGAACGGCGAGGCAAAGCTGTTTTTCGTCGAACCCGACACGCTGGCCAAAGACGAAGGGCTGCACTTGCTCTTCGGGCCGCTCGATGCTGAGGAGCCGGCCATGACGGGAAAAATACTGAAGTGGACAATGGCTCTGCTGAAACAAATTGCCGCAAACGTCGATGACTCTACCGACCAGTTCTTCAAAGAGTCGCTGTTCAGGGTTTATACCATCATCAACCGACTCTACGACCTCGTGGCGTCGGGCGACTTGGCCATCGACATCATCACACTGCAACGACTGCTGCGCCAGGTGCTTCAGTCGTCGAGCATTCCGTTCCACGGCGAGCCTGCCGTAGGAGTGCAGTTTATGGGAGTGCTCGAAACCCGCAACATCGACTTCGACCATCTGCTCATTTTGTCGTGCAACGAGGGCAACATGCCCAAAGGCGTCAACGACACGTCGTTCATTCCCTACAGCATACGCAAAGCCCACGGGCTGACCACCATCGACAATAAGGTGGCCATCTACGCCTACTACTTCTATCGGCTGCTGCAGCGCGCCACCGACATCTCGCTGGTTTACAACAACAGCACCGACGGCATGTCAACAGGCGAGATGAGCCGCTTCATGCTTCAGATAATGCTTGAAAGCCGCCATGTGATAGAGAAGCAGTCGATAGTGTCGGCCATTTCCACCGCCAGCCATCGTGCCGCTGCCGTAGAAAAGACCGACGACGTGATGCAGCGGCTTCTGAGCCATTTTGACAAGTCACGCCATCCGCACACCAACCGTGCGCTGCTTACTCCCACGTCCATCGCCACCTACTGCCGCTGCCAGCTGCGCTACTACTACCGTTATGTGCTTGGCTTGACGGAAGAATACGAGAGCGACGAGGAAGGTGTTGACAACATTCAGTTTGGACTGATTTTCCACAACGCCTCGCAGGCCATTTACAAAAGCCTTCAGTCGGATTATGGGCCAGTGGTACAGCGCGCACATTTGGAGAAGTACCATAATGACGAAGATGACCTGATGGACGTGGTGAAAAAGACCCTCGACCACGAGGTCTTCAACCTGAACGAGAAGTCAAACGTGCGTCCCGACTACAACGGCCTGCAACTCATCAACATCAAGGTGCTGACCACCTATCTGAAGCAGTTGCTCAAGTCGGACATGGAGCTTGCACCCTTCAAAATATTAGGCTTGGAGAAGGACGTTGTCGAAGAAATAGAAGTGAGGATGGGAAACACAGGCAAAACCTTCAAGTCAACCATTGGTGGCATAATCGACCGCCTCGACCAAGTAATCGACGACGAGGGCCGTCAGCATATAAGAGTGGTTGACTACAAGACTGGCGGCGGCCGCTTTGCCAACAATCTTGCCGACGTGGCAGACATATTCGACACAAAGAACATTGCCGCCCACAGCGACTACTACATGCAGACGATTATTTATTCAAACATCGTGCGCCATTCGCCGTCGCTCAATAAGATGTCGCTGCCGGTGTCGCCCGCCCTGCTGTTCATTCAGCACAACCAAAAGAGTTCGCCCATACTGAAGCTGGGCAAGGACAACATAAGCGACGTTGCCGACATTGAAGTCGAGTTCCGCACAAAACTCGACGACCTGCTTTCCGAGATTTTCAATCCCGACATCAATTTCACGCCGACAACTGAAGCCAAACGTTGCTCCAGCTGTCCGTTTGTGAAAATGTGTAGGTAATGTTTATTTTCTCCCGTAGTCGAAATACCACCAATAGGTGCCAAAATACTGTTCCGACACGGCCAACTTTCTGGCCGACGCCTCCTTGCTTTCATCCTCCAGCTTCTGAAGGTCGTCAAAGTCGGTGTCCATCACTTGGTTGTGGTATATGACCAGAGGGTTGGCACGGCGGTGGGTGTAAAGGGTCAAGGCTTCACGATAGTGCAGCGGCAGACTGTCGTTCACGGCATAGTGGCGCGGAAGCTCCTTTACAAAGCCGTCGAGGTTGCGGTCCATCAATAATCCGCAGAGAATATAGTCGGCAATGGCCTTCGACTTGTAGCCCGACAGTTGCAATGCCTTCAGATACTGCTTGGCAGTCATCGTAGCACGAGGCTTCGCTCCAAGAAAGCGGTAAAGGCTGTCAACGGGATAAAGCATCATCCTCGTCCCTTTCGCCGAAGGCAGAATGGTTTGCGACGTTCCGCAAACGGCATATTTAAACATCTCGTCGGCCATCCTGCCCTGTCGTGCCAAGGCGTAGCATCGCAGCATGGTGAGCGACGAGTCGGCCTCGATGCTCTTCTTGCCCACGGCGGCGGCCTCTTCAAAGTGTCGGTCAACCATCAGGTGTTCCATCTTTGCCCTATAGTGGAACATGGTGTCGTTGGCCGACACGATGCCACACAGCATCATCATCACTCCCATTGGCAAGACGTTCACCCAAACAAGTCGTGAAAACAATCCGCGCGAGTTGATGTCGGCCTCGCAATTCTGCACCTTGCTTATGGCCAATGTTGCCAAAAACCACACCAGCATCAGCAGCGGAAACACCCATAGCCATCCGCCGAACGTAAACTGGCGGTCGATGTCGGGACTAATGTCGGTGACTACCGTAAGCGTCAGCATCGAAGGAAAATAGGTGAGCCAGTGCTGTCGCCTGTTAATCTTGAAAAACGTGTTCAGGCCTCGCTGAAGCAAATACAGCACGGCCGTGATAAGCAGTGCACCTACCAATGGCGAATAAGCCGTCACGCCCTTGCTGAGCACGTGTTGCGCCACAGCCAAGACGTCGGCTTGCGAGAAGAATAGGAACAGGAATGTGAAAGTAACGAATGCGACAGCACACACGACCTTCATGGTCATGGTGCTGTCGTTTTCTACACGATTGTTATAATTCATCAAATGTATTTTATACGTGTCAATTCTTTTTCAATACTACGGCGGAACGTGCCGGCAGGTAAAGCTTCAGCCATTCCTTGTGGTCCTTCACGTAGAGCGGGTCGTAGTTGGTGAGGTGAACCACCGAGTCGTCGGCCAGTCCGTTGCCTCCAAACTCCTTCGCGTCGGTGTTCAACACCACCTCGTAGCTGCCTGTAGGAACAAGGAAGCCATAGTCGGTGAATGAGCGCGACGGACTGAAGTTGAACACGAAGATGAGGTCGCCGCGGCTGAAGGCCAGCACCTGGTCGCCGTCGTTGTGCCAAATCTCCTGCACCGGCTTGTTCTGGAAGTTGCGTATGCTCTTTATCACCTTCAGCATGGCCTTGTCGAAGTCGCCCAAGTAGTGGTAGTCAAGCTCCTTGTTGTCAACAAGGTTCCACTGTCGGCGAGCATACTTGTAGCTCCATCCGTTGCCTTCGCGTGGGAAGTCAATCCATTCGGGATGTCCAAACTCGTTGCCCATGAAGTTCAGGTAGCCGCCGTTGATGGCCGCCGCCGTCACAAGGCGAATCATCTTGTGCAGTGCAATGCCTCGGTGGGCCATGAAGTTTTCGTCGCCCTTCTTGAAGTGCCAGTACATGTCGGCGTCAATCAGGCGGAACACGATGGTCTTGTCGCCCACGAGTGCCTGGTCGTGGCTCTCGCAGTAGCTTATCGTCTTCTCGTCGGCGCGGCGGTTCTTCACCTCCCAGAATATTGAGCTTGGTTTCCAGTCTTCGTCCTTCAGCTCCTTGATGGTCTTAATCCAATAGTCGGGGATGTTCATTGCCATGCGGTAGTCAAAGCCGTAGCCGCCGTCGTCAAACTTGGCTGCCAGTCCGGGCATTCCGCTCACCTCCTCGGCTATGGTTATGGCGTTGGGGTTGACCTCATGTATGAGCTTGTTGGCGAGCGTAAGGTAGCAGATGGCGTTGTCGTCCTGATGGCCGTTGAAGTAGTCGCCATATCCGCAGAAGGCTTCGCCCAGGCCGTGGCTGTAGTAGAGCATTGAGGTGACGCCGTCGAAGCGGAATCCGTCAAACTTGTATTCCTCAAGCCAGTACTTGCAGTTTGACAGCAGGAAGTGCAGCACGTCGTCCTTGCCATAGTCGAAGCAGAGGCTGTCCCAAGCCGGATGCTCGTGGCGTCCGCCGGGATAGAAGTACTGGTTGGGGTCGCCTGCAAGGTTGCCCAAGCCTTCCACCTCGTTCTTCACGGCGTGCGAGTGAACTATGTCCATGATTACGGCAATGCCGTTCTTGTGGGCGGTGTCGATGAGTTCCTTCAGTTCCTCGGGAGTGCCGAATCGGCTCGACGGGGCGAAGAACGAGCTTACGTGATAGCCAAACGAGCCGTAGTAGGGATGCTCCTGTATGGCCATCACCTGAATGCAGTTGTAGCCGTCCTCTATCACGCGGGGCAGCACGTTGTCCTTAAATTCCTTGTAGGTGCCCACCTTCTCAGCGTCCTGCGACATGCCCACGTGGCACTCGTAGATGAGCAGCGGGCTCTTGTTGGGCTTGAAGTTCTTCTTCTTGAACTCGTAGGGAGTTTCGGGATTCCACACTTGTGCCGAGAATATCTTTGTGGTGTCGTCCTGCACCACGCGCTGGCACCATGCCGGAATGCGTTCGCCTTCGCCGCCGTTCCAGCGCACCTTCATCTTGTACAGGTCGCCGTGCTTCATGGCCTTGGCGGGCATCTTCAGTTCCCAGTTGCCCGTGCCTTCTATGCGCTTGCACTTGTATTTTTCGTTTTCTGTCCAGTTGTTGAAGTCGCCAATGAGGTAAATCTCCGTTGCATTGGGTGCCCACTCGCGGAAGATCCATCCGCGTGGAGTCTTGTGCAGTCCGAAATAGAGATGTCCTGTAGCGAAGTCAGAAAGTGTTTTCTTTCCGTTGCGTGTCAGCTGGTTCAGCTTCCATTTGGCGTGCTCATGTCGTCCGCGTATTGCGTCCTCGAATGGTTCGAGCCACGAGTCGTTCTTCACCAGTCCGATATGTTCGGGTGCCTTTGGTTTTTCAGCCGCCTTGGCCTTTTTTCCACATGCCCTCTTGCATGTTGTTGTTTTCTTTTCTGCCATTATAGTCTCAGTTTTTAATCATTATCAAATGTTCTTTACCTTAAATATAGCCTTTCTTATGCCTTCCTCGTCGCTTATGCAGGGTGCGTGGCCGTCCTGCGGGAAGAATATTGCAAACATGCCCGGACGGCATGTCACAAAGTCGTCGGCCTTGAGGTTGGCTATTTTCGAGCAGTCCTTGGCCTCGTCATATTCTGCCGCTGGCAGATAGCGTCGAGGAGTGTATCCGTAGGTCTCAGCCACCGACAGCGGTATCTGTATGTCAAGCATCACGTCGTGGGTTTCCATTACGGCCGTGTCGGCTGTCTTTGCCTCGGCGGTTGTAATGTTGAGGAAGAGGTCTTGCCCCTTTATCTCGTATTTTCCTTCTTTCATTGCGTTGAGGTCGTGGCTTTCAAGATATTCCACCACGTCCTTCAGCAATGGGTTGAGCGCTGCGTAACGGCTCAACATGTCGAGTGTATCTACTATCATAATCTTAATGTTTTGTTGTTGCTTTTATGCTGTTTATTTTTTGTCTGTCTGTCGCCATCCCCCGGAATATGTTCCTGTGGCGGTGATGCTTCCGTTGCGGTCCTTTTCCACAAATCGGCCTTCGCGCTTGCCGTCGGCATAGCTGCCCTCAAACCGCTTTCCGTCCTTGTCCTCCTCAATGGCCGGTCCGTGCCTCTTGTCGTTCTTGAACGAGCCTTTGAACTTCGAGCCGTCGGCAAAGTGTATTATGCACTCGCCGTTGAGCTTGCCGTTGTGCCACGTGCCTTCATACACGTCGCCGTTTTTCAGTGTCAGTTTGCCTTTGCCCTCCTGCTTGTCGGCCTTCCATTGTCCGGTATAAACGTCGCCTTTCTTCCATGCGAAAGTGCCTTGTCCGTGCTTGTCGCCCTCAAGGAATTGGCCGGAGTACTTGTCGCCGTTGGCAAATTTGAATATGCCGGTGCCGGTGCGCTCGCCCTGCACGTAGTCGCCTTCATACACGTCGCCGCTCTTGAACTTGTATATGCCGCGCCCGTTTTGTATGTCATCCACCCATTGGCCCACATACACGTCGCCGTCGGAGTATTTGAATGTGCCTTTGCCCGAGCGCTGGTTGTCTTTCCATTCGCCGTCGTAGCTTGAGCCGTCGCCCCAGTCGAAAAATCCCTTGCCGTTCTTCCTGTCGTTGGCCCAATAGCCTTTGTAGTATGCTCCTCCGGCAAAGGTATATACACCGTATCCGTTGCGGTGGTCGAGCTTCCAGTCGCCCTCATATTTGTCGCCGTTGTAGTAGTACATGATGCCCTTGCCCTGCTGGTAGTCGCGGTACCACAGCCCCTCATAGCGGTTGTTGTTGGCAAAATAGTATGTTCCCTTGCCATGCTGCTGGTCCTGAAACCACTGGCCTTCATATTTCTCGCCGTCGAAGAAGGTATATACTCCATATCCCTGTCGTTTGCCCTTTTCGTATTGGCCTTCATACCAGTTGCCGTTCTTGTATGTCGTCTTTCCCTTGCCGTGAGGCTTTCCTGAAACCATTTCACCGCTGTATTCCCCTCCGTCCTTGGTGACGCAGGAGCCCATTGTTATTTTTTGAGCCGAGACAGTCACCAGAGGTGACAGTGCCAGCAATATAGATATTACGAGGTGTTTCAAAATCTGATAATTTTTAAGTTTGCAATGCCAAAATTACACAATTCTTCGCAAAGTACCAAGCAAACAGTACAACATCTTAGATTTTTTAACGCTATGCAACTAATTTTGCAACTTGATTGCCTGTTGTACTTTCATTTTTTATTTGTATCTTTGCACTCGAATAACAACAACAATATCATTATGAGCAAAAAAGTATTGGTAATATCGACAAGCCTGCGCCCGAAAAGCAACTCGGAGGCACTGGCCGACGAATTTGTTCGCGGAGCAGAAGAGGCAGGCAACGCAGTGGAGAAAATTTCCCTCAGAGGCAAGGCGATAGCATTCTGCAAGGGATGCATGGCATGCCACACTCTGAGGACGTGCGCCATCAAGGACGACATGATTCCAATCATTCAACAGATGCACGACGCCGATGTCATAGCCTTTGCCACACCTATTTATTATTATGAGATGAGCGGACAGATGAAGACGCTCATCGACCGCGCCAACGCCCTCTACGGCTCCGACTATCACTTCCGCGACATCTACATGCTGACGGCCGCCGCAGAAGACGAGCCCTTCGTGCCTGAAAGGGCTGTCAACGGACTCGGAGGCTGGATTGACTGCTACCCGAAGTCGCGACTGGCAGGCAGCGTGTTTGCAGGTGGAGTGAACGACATGGGAGATATTGCGGGCCACAAGGCACTGGGCGAAGCATACGAAATGGGAACGTCGATAAAGTAACGCGAGTTTCGACGAATTTTCCGCCGATTGTTGTATTTCGTCGAACTAACGTAAACATCAACCGCAACTGAACTATAATTTTTTAAATCTTTAATTTTTAATCTCAAGCGCGCCGAAGCGCGTTTGACCTACTCGCCTATGCCGCCGCCCTGCTCTTCGTCGCCAGAACCTATTTCCTGATCGGGAGCAAACTCGGCCGTCAGGGTCACAGCCTCGCCAGTGGTGGTGTAGGTGCGGGTGGCGTTGGTGTCGCCGTCACTCCACTTCACGAAGGTGTAGCCGCTCTTGGCCGTTGCCACAAGCTGTACCTCAGTGCCTGCTGCGTAAGAGCCGCCGCCGCTGACAGTGCCGTAAGCCACGTTGTTGGACTCGACGGTCAGCACCTGAAGAGCATTGTCTATCTCGCCTGGGTCGGCGGAGTTCACACGCTTCACCACGTTGCCGTTGCGGTCGTAGCAGGTGATGCTGATGGTGGCGTCCTGCAATGCCTTCTTCACGTCGGTCGATGGAGTGAAGATGATTTTGCGGGTGGTGATGAGCGCCGAGGCCACCATGTTCACGTCGTCAACCGACTTGGCGTTGACCGAGAATCGCATCGTGCCGAGTCCCGGCACCGGTACGGAGTGTCCTTCCGTGGCCCACGCCTTGATTACTGAGCCGATTGCGTCGAACGCCGCATAGAGTGAGCCTCGCTGGATGCCGCTGCGAAGAGCAGCCTCGTCGAGCATTTTTGACTGGGTGAGCGTAGAATAAGTCTCCGCCGCCAACTGATAGGCATACTGACCTGCCTTTGGTCCTACCATGAGCTTTCGCTCCTGAGCTTTAATCTTAATTGCCATAAATCAAAAGGTTAATAAAAATGTTCATTAAAATATGTGTCCACTATAAAAAGTGGCTTTAAAAATTAAGCATCGTGGCATTTTCGAGATTTCCGTCCCGATTCTGCCGTTAACTCGGGTTGATGCGAAAAGTCATTTGTAAGACTCCGGCATCGCCATATCGGCTCAGATGAGCCTTTGTGAGCCCCAATATAGGACATTTCGCATGTCCACAGTCGTTCTTTGACATTTTATGCTATTTGGAGAGCTTTTTCCACGTCGAAGAGGAAAAGTCGGCGCATGTTGATCCACGCGCAGCGGGCTATTGCCTGGAGCGTGTGCTTGATGAGACCTCTGTAGCGTGTCTTGTTGTTTCGGGTATGGAAGCAGTATTGGAAGATGCTTGCCTCGACGTTGTTGCGTTTCTTGCGTTCCTCCCACGGGATGGAGTCCATCTGCCGTCGGACTTCGCAGCGTTTGACGGCTTCGTCGTCAAAATAACGATAGGTTTTCTTTCCATTCCTATCCGTGACAGGTATCTTCCATTTGCCGTCATTCACCTTGGTTGCATCCAAGACTTCCGCCGTGTACTTGTCCGTGACTTCCAGTGTGCCATCCTCACGTTTGTTTAGGTTGTAGCGGGTAGGTTTGCCCTGTATGCCGTTGGCTACGAACTCGAATCCGTTCTCTTCATCTGCAGCAAGTTTGCGGTTCTCCGGACTCTGATATGCACCATCGGAATGCAGCTTGTCGACCTTGTTACCGGTCACTTCCTTGGTGTTCTCTATGGCTTTCTCAACGAAGCCGTTGTCTGCAACATTGGCGGGCTTTACCTGCACATCGGTTATAAGGCTTGGCTTACCGTCCTCATCACAAGTCTCCGTAACATTGGTTGAATAGCCCTTGACTTCTTTGCCTCCCTTACTGCGGTATGCGGCATCGGGATCGTTGGGATTCTGCACGCTGGTAGCGGATATCCTGGCCTTGTCACGCAAGGTTACATTGCCATCCTTATCCACATCGTACTGTTCGCCAAAGACTCTGCGAAGAAGCATCTTCTCTGTATCAGCACAGATTTGCAGCAGGCTGTAGACTACAATGCCCAAATCAAGAATACGTTTGCCCATGGTTTCGCTGTCCGTGCGATACACCGTCTTCTCTGCATCCTCACCGAGAAATCCAATGAGATGTTCACGTATCATCTGATCCTTGATTCGAAGCACATCCTCATCGGTAGTACTCTTTACAAGCGTCTCGTGGATGATCTGATAGCGGGAGTACCATGCGATATTGCTGCTGATGAGCTTGCTGTCCATGCGAACCACACGTCCCGACACCTTGTAAGCCTTGACCTGAGCTGCGGTGAGTTTCTTGAAACACTCCTCAAAGAGATTTGCATGCAGCTCGCTATTCTGCTCATACTCGCATATCTTGCCACGGAAGATATAGTAGGAAGCCTCGGAGGGACATTCGTCCTCAAGGTTCAACAAACCGAGAGCCTTGCGCCAAAGCAGGTTGTAACGGCAGTTCTCGAACATCTGCTCATCCGAACAACCTGCACCTTCCTTCAGAATGTTCATCGCCACCAATTGACGGATATGCTTGGTGGGGGCGCCAAATTTTTTTTCGGTATAGAGAGGACGGAATACTTCCTCGTCTATGTTGCAGGTGACGTTGCGGAAGAACTGGCTGTGCCATTCCAACTCGTCATCATAGAGTTTGCGCTCACGCTTGCACATGAGATTGGAAGGTGTCGAGAAGAGTCCCAACTGCTTGTTTACAGATGATTTTTTGAACATGTTCGGCTTCTTGTTTTACTATGCAAATATACGAAAAAATCTCCAGATTACATAATTTCAAAGAGCGATATTGTGTTAAACTTACGTAATATTTATCATGGACGAATAGTCCGACTTTTTATAGTGGAATCATTATTGTCAATCGTGGTTTTCCCCGATTCCAAATATGATTTCAATGCTGCTTGTATTTCAGCAGGCTCTTGGAAAATAATTGTCTGTATTTCATCAAAGGCTGTAAAATC